>NZ_RAWE01000157.1 GCF_003611695.1 Corallococcus carmarthensis
TGCTGGGGGAGGGGGCCGCGGGCACCGGCGGGGTGTTGTGCCGCCGGGCCTGGAGGCACTTCGCGGCGGCCGGGGCGCTGTCCCTGGCCGCCGTGTTCATGCTCGCCCGGACCCTGTGAGGTCCGGGCGATGGGCCCCGGCCCTGGAAGGCGCCGGGGCAGGGGACCGCGGTACGACTAGCCCGGATCCACCTGGCAGTTGTTGGGGCAGCTGTCGACGTCGTTGGTGTTGCCGTCGTCGCACGTCTCGGCGAAGTCGTACTGGGTGATGCCGTCGCCGCAGCGAGCGTTCCAGATGCAGGTGAGGCTGCACTTGCCGTAGCCGGGGCCGTTGGCGTTGCCGTTGTCACACTGCTCGCCCGGGTCCACCGCGCCGTTTCCGCAGGTGGACTTGCACTCGGTGCGCTGGGTTTCGAAGTTGTTCAGGGTCAGCTTGTACGAGGACTGGGACGTGTGGCGCTCGGCCTGGAACACGATGACCTCGTAGATCTTGCCCTTCACCAGGCCCAGGCCGGTGACCGTGGGCTGGTCCGCCAGCGACACCGTGCCGGACGTGGCGCCGTGCACGCCGCCCAGGTCCAGGGCCAGCTTGCCGTTGATGTACACCCACACGTCGTCGTCGCCGAGGAACGTCAGCACCTCGGTGCCCTTGAACTCGAACCAGTAGCGCGTCTCGCTGGTGAAGCTGAAGTTGCGCGGGGTCCCGGTGTTGTCGTTGAGCTTGTTCTCCTTGCCCAGGCCCACCCAGCCGCTGCTGTCGAGCGGGAAGAAGGTCTGATCATCGAAGAGGTAGGAGCCGTTGCCCTGCTTGTTCAGCTTCAGCGTGCCGACCTCGGTCACGTTGATGTTGGGCGTGTCGCGGTACCACTGGTCGAAGGCCGTCTTGCCGTGGGTGGTGCCGGAGGACACGCCTTCCTTCGCGTACTTGGGCTTGCCGTCCGTGCCGATGGGGCCGTACTTCGGGCCCACGATGCCCTGCTCCGCGCCGTTCGCGTCGTCGAAGTCCGGGTGGATGGTGGCGGGGTAGCTGCCGCCCACGGGCTGACCCTTGCCGCGGAAGTCGCGGTAGACGACGGGGATCTCCACCACGGTCGGCGGGGACTCGGTGATGCGGACGCAGGCGAAGCCCGCCTCCAGCTTGCACGTGGCCGAGCAGCCGTCGTTGGCGCGCACGTTGCCGTCGTCGCACTCCTCGGTGGTGTCACCCGGGAGGATGACGCCGTCGCCGCAGCGGGCCTCGCAGGTGCCGTTCACGCACTTGGGCTCCAGCACGCACAGCGGCGAGCAGCCGTCGCCCATGTCGTGGTTGCCGTCGTCGCACTGCTCGGTGCCTTCCTTCTTGGCGTCGCCGCAGGTCGTCTTCGTGCACGGCTGGCCCAGGGTGTCGCACTTGTAGCCCTGCTCCAGGCGGCAGGTGTCGCTGCAGCCGTCGCCCTTGGCGGCGTTGCCGTCCTCGCACTCCTCCTCGCCCGCGAGGATGCCGTCATTGCACAGGGCCGCGCGGCAGCGCTGGCCCTGGAAGGGGCAGGACCAACCGGCTTCCACGGCGGAGCAGTCCGCCTTGCAGCCGTCGTTGGACTCCTTGTTGCGGTCGTCACAGACCTCGCCTGCCTCCAGGATGCCGTTGCCGCACGCGGTCGCCACGACGCAGGCCTGGCCGGAGATGGGACACTCGAAGCCCGCCTCCACCTCGCCGCAGTCGGAGCGGCAGCCGTCGCCGCTCACGGTGTTGCGGTCGTCACACGCCTCGCCCTTCTGGACCTTGCCGTCGCCACAGAGCTTGGGGCCCGGATCATACGGGCCGCCGTCGGGCTGCGTGTCGCCGCCGTCGGTGGAGCCACCATCCGTGTTGGTGCCACCATCGGAGACCGGCGTACCGCCGTCATCATCCGGGTCGTCTCCGCCGGGGCAGGCTGTCAGTGCGAGGAAGAAGGAAGCGAGCACGAGGCTCGCAAGTCGAGTCCGAGCGGGGGAATGTTTCAGCATGAAGGAGATGCTGGAAGGCCGTGACCCCGGGTGTCAAATGGATCAGGTGATTTCTCACCCAGCCAGTGCGTAAAAATGGAGAAAGCCCGTACGGGTGTACGAGCTTCCAGGCATCCCCCTGTCTCACGGGGCTACATCTGTTCCAGCTCCTGACCCTTCGTCTCGCGGATGTATTTCGCGGCGAAGAAGATGGAGAACACGGCGGACGCGGCATACAGGCCGTACGCCCAGCCCAATCCAGCGGCCTGCAACGCCGGGAACGTGGCGGACACCAGGAAGTTGGCCAGCCACTGGGCCATGGCCGCGATGGACAGCGCGAGCGCGCGGATGCTGTTGGGGAACATCTCGCCCAGCAGCACCCAGACGACGGGGCCCCATGAGAAGCCGAAGAAGACGACGTAGAGGTTGGCGGCGATGAGCGCCGTGGTGCCCGCCAGGCCCTGCAGCGCGGGCTTGCCCGTGGCGTCCAGCGGCGCGGTGCCGAAGAGGTACGCCAGCAGGCCCAGCATGAGCGCCATGCCCACGGATCCGACGATGAGCAGCGGCTTTCGGCCCACCTTGTCCACGAACGCGATGGCGACGAGCGTGGTGAGGATGTTGGTGACGCTGGTGATGACGGTGATGGCCAGCGCGTTGTGTTCGGAGAAGCCCACCGCCTGCCAGAGCACGCTGGAGTAGTAGAAGATGACGTTGATGCCCACGAACTGCTGGAGCATCGCGAGCACGATGCCGATCCACACGATGGGCAGGAACCCGAAGCGGCCGCCCTTCAGGTCCGCCAGGTGCGGCGTGTAGTTCGCGCGCAGCGAGCGGCGGATCTCCACGACCTTGGATGGCGCGGAGTCCCCCTCGATGTCGCGCAGCACGGCCAGCGCCTCCTCCTCACGGCCCTTGGCCACGAGGAAGCGCGGGGACTCCGAGATGAAGACGGCGCCGATGCCGTAGAGGAGCGCGGGCGGCAGGCCGCTGAAGAACATCCACCGCCACGCGGTGAAGCCGAGCCAGGTGGGGTTGGAGGCGGAGCCCGCGTAGAGCGCGATGGCGAAGTCCGACAGCAGGGCCACGAAGATGCCGACCACGATGGCCAGTTGTTGCAGGGACGCCAGGCGGCCGCGCAGGTACGCCGGGGCGATCTCCGCGATGTACGTGGGTGCCACGACGCTGGCGAAGCCCACTCCCAGGCCGCCCACCAGCCGCCAGAAGCTCAGATCCCACAGGGAGAATGCGAGCCCCGAACCGATAGAGCTGATGATGAACAGGGCCGCCGCGAGCATCATCGCGCGCCTGCGTCCGTAACGGTCCGCGAAGGGCCCCGCCAAGAAGGCGCCCGCGGCCGAGCCGATGAGCGCGGAGGACACCGCCATCCCCAGGCCCAGGCTGCTCGCGGTGAACTCCGCCTTCAGGGCAGCGACGGTGCCGTTGATGACGGCGGTGTCGAAGCCGAAGAGGAACCCGCCCAGGGCGGCCACCACGGAGATGCCAATGACCCTTCCGGTACGTGTCTCCCGGCGCGCCGGGGGCTGCCTGCTCGTCGGGACATCGAGGACATCCGCCATGACGTGCTCCTTCCCGTGGGACGGGCACGTGTCCGGCCCTCGCGGTACGCACAACGGCCCTGAGGAGAGGTGGCCCCCATGGCGGCTGAAAGGCACTCCCGGGCGGCGGACCGCCTGGAAGGCCGCTCGAAGGGAGGCAGGGCTCGGGCTCCGAGCGCGGACCGGAGTTCAGCCCTCGTCCGCCAGGCCGTACTCCTTGAGCTTGCGGGCGAGCGTGTTGCGGCCGATCTCCAGCGTGCGCGCCGCCGCGGTGCGGTTGCCCTTCACGGCCTCCAGCACGCGCAGGATGTGGCGGCGCTCCACCTCCGCCAGCGGCAGGAGCAGTGGCGCGTCCGGCGCGGCGGCGGGTACCTCCGGCGCGGTGGGCCCTGCGGGGGACAGCGCGCGGTCCAGGGAGGGCAGGGGCAGGTGCTCCTCGGAGATTTCTCCCTCGGACAGCACCACGGCGCTCTCGATGCAGTTCTCCAACTCGCGCACGTTGCCGGGCCAGCGGTAGCGCTTGAGGCGCGCGAGCGCGGCGGCGCTGAGGCGCGGCACGGGCAGGCGGTGGCGCTTGGCGGCGGTGGCGACGAAGTGGCGCGCGAGCCGCTCGATGTCCTCCGCGCCGCGCTCGCGCAGCGGGGGCAGCAGCAGTTCCACGACCTTGATGCGGTAGTAGAGGTCCTCGCGGAACTTGCCTTCCGCCACCATGCGCGGCAGGTCGCGGTGGGTGGCCGCCACGATGCGCACGTCCACCTTGACGGCCTGCGTGCCGCCCACGCGCTCGAACTCGCGGTCCTGCAACACGCGCAGCAGCTTGCCCTGCACGGCCTGGGGCAGCTCCCCCAACTCGTCGATGAAGACGGTGCCGCCGTCGGCCGCCTCGAACTTGCCGGGCACGCGGTGGTCGGCGCCGGTGAAGGCGCCCTTCTCGTGGCCGAAGAGCTCGTTCTCGATGAGGGCGGCGGGCAGGGCCGCGCAGTCCACCTTCACGAAGGGCTTGTCGCGCCGGGGGCCGTTGACGTGGATGGCGCGCGCGAAGAGCTCCTTGCCGCAGCCGCTCTCTCCGCGCAGCAGCACGGTGGCGTCCGTGGGCGCGGCCTTCTGCACCAGGCGGTACAGGGCCTTGAGCGGCGGGGCCTCGCCGATGATGCGGTTGAAGAAGTAGCCCACGGGGGCCTGCGGCTGATCCTTCGCGCGCTGGAGCTCCTGGTAGAGGCTGGTGGTCTGGAGCGCGGTGCTCACCTGGGCCGCGATGTCGGTGAGCTTCCGGGTGTCGTCCTCCGTGAAGGGACCGCCGCCCAGGCGGTTGAGCACCTGGAGCACGCCGTACACGGCGCCCGCCGAATCGCGCAGCGGCACCGCGGCCAGGCTGATGGTGCGGTAGCCCGTCATCCGGTCGATGTCCGCGAAGAAGCGGCGCTCGCCGCGCGGATCCGGCACGTGCACGG
The DNA here is from genome assembly GCF_003611695.1 of Corallococcus carmarthensis. GTDB lineage: Bacteria > Myxococcota > Myxococcia > Myxococcales > Myxococcaceae > Corallococcus > Corallococcus carmarthensis. The sequence goes on from NZ_RAWE01000157.1 coordinate 4,972, forward strand.
GCTCGCCGGCCTCCGCGACGTAGCCCGCGACGCCCTGGCCCAGCTTCACGCGGATCTGCGCGACCTCCGGCAGGTGCGCCGCGCGGCTGAACAGCTCGCGGCGCACCGGATCCAGCAGCCACAGCGTGCCGCGGTCCGCCTGGAGCGTGATGGCGATGCGGTCCACGAGCGTCTGGAGGAAGGCGTCCAGGTCCACCTCGCGCCCGACGAGGCCACCAAGGGGAAGCAGGACCTGGGACACATCCGGCGGGGACGAGGGCATGGCGGCGGGCAGCGGCGGAAGTGAGAAGGGCGCTGGAGGCACTGTAGCAGCGCAGGGCTCCGGGCTCGCGGCGCTCATGCGCCCGCCGCGCGGCCCAGCAGCATGCGCTGGCCTTCACGCGCGGGCTCGGTGAAGGGGAACAGGCCGCGCGCCTCCTGCGCCATGTCCTCCAGCAGCTCGTCCGCGTGGGACGGGTCGTGGTGGAAGAGGAACAGGCGGCCGGCGTGCAGGTCCTTGGCCACCTTGGCCGCGTCCATCATCGTGGAGTGGCCCCAGCCCTTCTTGGACATGCCCTTCTTGCCCTCGTACTCGTCGGGCGTGTACTGCGCGTCCAGGCACAGTGCGTCCGCGCCCTCGAAGTGGCGGGCCACGTCGGACGTGAGGCGCTCCGGCAGCTCCACGTCCGTGGCGTACACGAAGGAATGGCCGTCCGCCTCGACCCGGTAGGCCATGCAGCCGTCCGGGTGCGGCACGTCGATGGGCGTCACCTTGAAGGGGCCCACCTCCACGGTGCGGCCGTGCAGCGCGGAGCCGAAGGCCATCTTCGAGCGCATGGTGGACAGCGGCACCGGGAACTGCGGCGGGCGCATCTGCTGTGACAGCGTGGACTCCAGCGCCTGCGCGCCGTTGGCGCCAGGGCCGTACATCGTCAGCGACGTGGTGGGCAGGTACGCGGGCGTGAAGAAGGGGAAGCCCTGCACGTGGTCCCAGTGCAGGTGCGAGAAGAACATCGTGGCCTTCTGCGGGGCGCCCTCGCGCATCATCACCTCGCCCAGCGTCCGGATGCCCGTGCCCGCGTCGAGGATCAGCCGCTCGCCCTGGCTCGTCACCTCCACGCACGCCGTGTTGCCACCGATGCGCGAGCCCGACACCGCGATGCTGCCCCGAACGCCAAAGAAGCGGATTTCCATGATGGGTCTCCTGATGCTCCGACACCCGCTGGGGGCGCCCTGACATGGAGGGGACAAAGCACGTCCGGTGCCAGCGCCAAGGGGCTGGAATCATTGGAGTGAGGGCGGAGGGGGAGGGGGTGCCGCTCCATTCTGGAGCGCTCCGGATGGGGCGGGCCGGTCCAATCCGGAGCGGCCCAGCGGGCGGCGGATTCCTGGTACATCCGAGGCCATGCCGACGATTGCGTTCTGCACCATCAAGGGGGGCGTGGGGAAGACGACCCTGTGCTCTCACGTGGCGGCGGCGCTGGCGGACGCGGGCCGCCGGGTGCTGCTGTTGGACCTGGATCCGCAGGCGCATGCGTCGCTGGTGCTGGGCCTGGAGACGCGCGAAGGCCCGTGCGTGGCGGACGCCTTCGGGCCCCGGCCGAAGCACCGGCTGGATGAAATCGTGGTGGCGTCTCCGAAGCGGCCAGGGTTGTTCATCGCGCCGGGAGCCCCGCGCATGGCGGCGCTGGAGCGCGAGCTGTTCGGCTGGGGGCACCGGCTCCAGGCGATTCCGCGCGCGCTGAAGACGCTGTCGTGGACGCCGGACGTCATCGTCGTGGACACGCCGCCGAGCATCGGCGCGTTCACGGAGGCCGTGCTGTGCTTCGCGGACGTGGTGGTGGCGCCGGTGCCCACGGGCGCGTTCGCGTTGCAGGGCCTGGGCGAGATTGAGACCGCGTGGCGCGACGTGCGTGAGCAGGGCGGCCAGCTGGTGGCCGCGGTGAACCTGTGGGACCGGCGCACGCCCGCGACCAACGAGGCGATGGAAGAGGCGCTGAAGGACGTGACGGTGCCGGTGCTGAAGGCCCGCATCCCGCGCTCGGAGTCCATCAACCAGGCGGGCCTGGGCTACGAGCTGGTGTTCGACGTGAGCCCGAACGCGGCGGGCGCGGAGGAGTTGCGCGCCATGGCCCGTGAGCTGGCGAAGCTCGCGGGCCTGCGCTGACGCTCGAGCACGGAGCGCATCAATCCGGCTGTCCGATGGTGCCGACCCGCAGGGGCCCGGCGAACCGGTAGGTGAGCAGCGCCACCCCGTTGGGCGTGATTCGCGACGCGTCCAGTCGCAGCGTGCGAGGCTGCGTTCCCGCCGCGAAGAGGCGCCGGCCGCTGCCCAGCGTCACGGGGATGACGTGCAGCCGCAGCACGTCCACCAGGTCATGCTCCAGCAGGGTCTGCAGCAGGCCGCAGCTGCCATGCACCTGCAGCTCGCGGCCAGGCGAGGCCTTGAGGCGGCGCACCGCCTCCACCGTGTCCCCCTCCAACAGCTTCGAATTCGTCCATTCCACGCGGCGCAGGGTGGTGGACGCCACGTGCTTGGGCAGCCTGTTGAGCGGCCCGGCGATGGGGTCGTCTGGCGACGTCACGCGCGGCCAGTAACCCGAGAAGATGCCGTACGTCCCGCGCCCGAGCAGGAACGCGTCCGCCCGGGAGAAGATGTCGACGATGTGCGCGCCCAGCTCCGCGCTGGAATGGGGCTGCACCCAGCCGCCATGGGCGAAGCCGCCGCTCGGATCCTCCCCCGGGCCTCCTGGCGCCTGCACGACCCCGTCCAGCGTCACGAACTCCGTCACCGTCAGCTCCATGGCCGCATCCATCCTTTCCGGGCATCCGCCCGTCCAGATTGGCGACGAATGGAACGGGCGCGGATCGACACACCGGTTTTCGCCGATGTTTTCGGAGGGACGCGCCCTGGCCTTGGAACCTTCGTCACGAGCAGCTCGTGAGCCTGGGGAGCAGGGCCGGCCGGTGATGGCCCTGCATCTATCTGACCCGAGGAGCCGGATGGGGGCTGGAGACTTCGCCACCGCCGGCGCCTGACTGACAGGCGATCTCCGGGCAGCCCTTGGTCCTGCTGCACGTCTGCTGGTCACAACACAGGTATTGCAACGGCGGACAGGTCACCTTGTCGAAGCACGCGTGATCCAAGCCACAGGACTGGCCCGTCGGGCAGGAGCCGCAGTTCAGTGAACCGCCGCAACCGTTCGCGATGAGACCACAGGTGGCCCCCGCGGCCGCGCAGGTCGTCGGCTGGCAGACGCACTGATTATTGACGCAGGTTTCCCCTTCGTCGCAGATGCCGCAGCTCAGACTTCCCCCGCATCCGTCCGAGATGACGCCACAGGTCTTCCCCGCGGCCGCGCAGGTCGTCGGCTGGCAGGTGCACACATTGTTGTTGCACGTCTGTCCCGCGCCACAGGTGCCACAGCTCAGGCTTCCCCCGCATCCATCCGAGATGACGCCACAGGTCTTCCCCTGGGCGGCACAGGTGGTCGGAGTGCACGCGCAGAACAGGGCACAGACGTCCCCTTCGTCGATGTTCCCATCGCAGTCATCATCCAGTCCGTTGCAGGACTCTGTCGGCGCGACACATGCGCCCCAGAAGCTGCTGTTGGTCCCAACGACGCAGGCCTGCACCGAGCCCGCGCACGTGCCCGCCGAGGTCCGACACTCCTGCGTCAGCGTCCCGATGCCCTGGCCGGGCAGGTTGTCGATGAGTCCGTCCCAGTCGTCGTCACATCTGTTGCATTTCTCCGAGGTGCGCACGGCGGGCCGGCAGGGGCCGTGCGCCCCGTTGGGCAGACAGGCGGCGGTGGCGTTCTCACAGGCATACTCCGGTGGGGCGCAGCTTCTCCGCGTGCCGGAGGGGATGACGCACTGAAACTGGCCCCCGGTGCAGGTGAGCGTCCCCGTACAACCATTGGAGAGCGGGTCGCACGAGCCTCCCGTCAGCGCGCCGCCATTGGGCCCTTCGTCAATCAGGGAGTCGCCGTCGTTGTCGCACCCGTCGCACTGCTCCGCGCCGTAGGCCGAGCACGACCCCGTGAGGATGTTGCCCTCCGCGTCACACAGGCGGGTGCCTCCCCGCCCACAGACCGTGCACGAGACCGTCGAGGCTCCCGTGAACGACCCACACGTCGGGTACTCGTCGCATTCCGTCATCCCGTAGCAGCCGTTCGCGTTGACGCACGAGGTGGGGGGAGGTGGAGGGTTCGGACAGATGGCGTAGGCGGGCGAGCCCACCAGCGCCAAGAGGCACCACAAAGCCCCACCCAACACCGCCAACCCGGACTTCGACTCACAATGCACGACGGACCTCTCTCTGAAACAAGTACCACCCGATACGGAAGCCGGTGACGCCTATTGAAACAAGATGGGCGCCTGACGCTTGAACGCGAACTCAGCCAACCCCTGCAGACGCTCGATCAGGAACTCACCATCCACGTCGATGAATGACTCGAACGCGTTCTGGGGCACGAGGCCAATGGACTTCGCCACGTTCCGTTGCCACTCCGACGTGAAAGCGACCGCCGGACGCGCCTTCAATTCCTTTGCGATTGTGGCCAGTTCGTCACGCAGTCGCTCGCACTCGGCGGCGGACCACTCACCATCACAATCCGAGTGCATGATGAGCGTGGGAAATCGAGAGCCCACCTTTCCTGCTGGCTCCAGTTCGCGAGTGACATGGTCACGAAACGCTCCGAAGTCCGCATAGGCCCCGACTTCAACGCCCTCAAGCTCCTCATCCTCTTCGAAGACACAAAGGTAGAGCCCCACTAGATCTCCTCCCGCTTGATGGTGCTGCCGGTCAGACGAATCAGTGCCTTGAGCGAGGGATGGAACTGGCAGGTCTTTGGAACCTTCAGCACGAGCCGCTTGCGCTCATCCACCGCCTTGAAAGCCAGGAGCCTGACTTGATAGGTCGCTCGGAGGATTGACACCTTCTTGATCAGGTAGATCTTGCCCATGACCTCGGCGTCAGGGCGCGTCCCCCGAGGAACCTGGTGCCGCGTGTACTTGACTTTCATGGAGTTGGCCCGGGCAGGGATTGAATGGAGACGCCCCAGCGGGTCAGGAACGCACGAAACGCCGGGTTGATGGGCCTGCTTGTATAGAGGGTGAATTTCCAACCATTGACAAGCGAGCCGTAGACCTGGAGACGGAGCTGGTAGGTGGAATTGAGCAAGCTTTTCCCCGTCTTGATCTCAGCCACGCCAGGCCCGATCGACGCATCGAAGATGGTGGAGACAGGATTGCCTTGGCTCGTGAGTTTGGGCTCTCCGACGAGCACCCTGAAGGCCGCGCTCTCCATCTGTTCGGCGGTAGGTTGGAACGTGACCTTCCCATTCGAGCCCAGCGCATCCAGGATCCGCGCCTCGTCAAGAGTCCCCGCGGTCAGCTGAGGCGGCACCTGGTTGGGTGCTTGAGCGGGCGTTTCGGCAGGCACGGGAGCCCTGGTGGGGCGCAGCATCCTCGCCCCCCTGGAGAGCCCTCCCCAGAGCGCCAGCGCCCGGAACGCATCCTGGAAGAATCCACCCACGGATCCATCCGCCGAGCCCTCACCGAAGCGAAGCGAGTCGATGGTCCCCGCGCCCAGCTCCACCGACAAGGTCAACAGCGCCAGGTCCCTGAACTCCCCGGGTGAGAGCCCGGGCTTGAGCTCATTCGCGAGCCACTTGTAGTAGTCCTGGCGAGGCCCGTTGTCCCACGCTTCGGCAACCTCGGCCGCGGACCCCCATTGCCACAGGGGCGCCGTGCTCTCACTGACCTGCGAGCCCCCGCTGCCACCCGCATCCTCGATGTGCCGCAGCGGCGAGACGGTGGCGTCATCGATCCGCATGCGCGTGGAGCTGGGACCCATGCCCAGAATCTTCGAGAGCGCCCACGGGATGAACCCGGCGGCCATCCCCAGCCCCACGCCCAGCCCGATGGTCGAGCCGCTGTACGTCGTCGACACGTACTGGGGATACATCCCCGTCGGGTCCGTGTACTTCATCGGGTTGTTGAGCACGTAGGCGTAGGCGTTGAGCGCCTGGCTCCTGCCCTGGTCCACGACGACGGGGTCCGGACTCAGGAACCGGCCCAGGCGAGGGTCGTACATCCGGCCCCGCATGTTCACGAGTCCCAGCTCGTCATCGAGCTCATGGCCGGTGTAGCCGACATGGCCTCCGGACAGCGGGACCGTCGCGTCCTGCGTCAGGTTGACGTCGCCGCGGGCCTGTCCGAACGGGTCATGCTTGTGGCGCTCCAGCACCTCGCCCGCGGCGCCGACCACCGTGTCGGGGCTGCCCAGGTGGTCCGTCAGGAGGTAGCGCACCTGCTCCACCGACGTGTTGTCCGTCCACTGCACCTCCGCGACGAGTCCCTCCGCGCCCGGCACCGCGTAGACATGTGTCGACCCGTCCTGTCGCTGATACAGCCCCCGCAGGTAGATGACCTCGTGCGTGGTTCCGCCCTGCGTGGTCCGCTTGAGTGCGCGGGCGCCCGTGCCGTCATAGGCGATGCGCACGTCCATGCCCCCTTGCGTGATGTGAGCGGGGAGGTTCGCCAGCGTGTACTCGTACGTGCGGACCGCCGCGCCCGTCTGGGCGTTCCGCGCCACGGTCTGATTGCCGCGCCGGTCATAGTCAAACGTCTGCTGCGTGCCGCCCCAGGTGGCCCGCTTCACGGCATGCGGCCGTCCCGTTGCGCCGGGCTCGCTGTACGAATAGGTCGCGGAGGTCCCCAGGCCCCAGACGTTGCGCTCCAGGAGGTTGCCGACGTCGTCGTAGTTGAAGACGGTCGTGGACGTCACGCAGGAGTTGAACTGCTGATACAGCGTCCAGCTCTCGAGCCTGTCCAACGCATCGTAGGTGAACTGCTCGGTCGAGCGCTGCACGTGGTCGTGGCGCGCCAGCAGGTTTCCGCCCTTCGAATATTCGTAGATGAGGCGTTGGACGTTGGTGCCTCCCCGAGCGGCTTCCAGGTAGCGCAGCCGCCCCATCACGTCGTAGCGCCGCATGCGGGTGACCTGGTCGCCGAAGCGCTCACGCGTCACCTGCCGATGGATGTCGCGCTCCAGCGCCGTCCAGTAGACGTGCCCCGAGTCCGCGTTCTTGACCGAGAGCACCTCGCCCCGGGGCGTATAGTCATACTTGAGCTTGAATTGGCGCCCATCGCTCGTGGGTGGATAGGCCAGTGTGGACAGCCGGCCATGTGCGTCGAAGGTCTGGGTGAGCGCCAGAAGCTCCCCGCTGCCCACCTGCTGCGTCAGCGTGCCCTGGCGGCCGAGGTCGTCATAGGAATAGACGGTGGTGATGGTGGGGGAGCCCGCGGCCTCCGTCGTCGTGCTGGCCAGCTTCCCGAAGCCATGGGGGGCCGTGTCCCAGACGAACGTCGCGAGCTCCTGGACGGAGCTCCCCTGCTGGGTCAGTGACTGCGTCACGCGGCCCAGCGCGTCCCGGCTGAGCGTGGTGACGTGGCGAGCCGCGTCGGTCTCCTCTCCATCCGCCTCCCACTTGAGCTCTCCGAAGGCGTTGAAGGCCCGCAGCCGCACGCCGGCATTGGGGTCCTGGGTGCGCACGGCCTGCCCCAGCTTGTTGAACGTGGAGGTGACGGTCTGGTTCTTCGTGTCCGTGATGCCCACGAGCCGGTCGAACGCGCCATACTGGTACGTCGTGGTGGTCTCGTACCCGGTGCCCACGCCATCCCGGCTCTCCACCAGCAGCCCCCGGTGGTCGACGGTGCGCCGGCTCTTGCGCCCATCCGCGTCCGTCACCGTCGTCGCCGTCTGGTAGGGGGCCACCGTGAACAGCGCCGTCGGCGTGCCCTGGTCCGGGAGCTGTCGCGAGACGAGCCGCTGCAGGTTGTCGCGCGTGTTGGAGATGCGTGCCGGCGCGAGCTCGGGAATCTCCGCCTCGGGCCTGGGCAGGTAGTGCGTGGACAGGTTGCCGTCCACGTCGTACCGGAAGTCCTCATACGTCGGGACCTGGGTCGAATCCTGGCTCGAGGCCTGCGTGGGGCGGCCCAGCGCATCGAATCGAACGAGGGTCGACGTCAGCCGCTCGACGGGCAGGCTGTCTGTCCTATCGCACCCCAGGCTGGGGGCATTGTCCCGGTCAACCACCGAGGTGCGGATCCGGGGTAGGCCCCCCTCCCACTCGTAGTGGCTCAGGGTGACGATCCGGTGACAGGCCTCCGCCGCCCCGGCGTAGGCAGGCACCGACGTCCTCACCCGGCCAAAGCCGTCGTACTGGTAACGCGTGCGGACCCCGTTCGGGTCCGCGCTCTGGGCCAACACCCCCAGGCCTGGATGGAAGGCAAAGCGTGTCACGCCCCCCATCGCGTCCATCGTGTGGCGCGGATAGACCTGGTCCACCGTGTCGTACGCGATGGACTCCACGCGTGACTGGCCGCCACCTTCGCGAGTCACCGTGGTCATCAAGCCCTTCTCTCCCCAGGCGAAGGCCGTCTTCAGATAGAGTTCGCTGACATTCGGCGCCACCGCCGAGCCCTGGCTGTCGGGCTCGCGCTCCAGGATGGCCACACGCCCCTGGCTGTCGAAGGTGACGCGCGTCACCTGCGACGACGCGGGGTCGCCGCCTCCACACCCCGTCTCAGGGGCGGTGAAGCCACAACGCGCCCAGCTCTTCGTGGAGGTCCAGGCGCCGAGGGGAATCCACCGCGCCACGTCGAACGCGATGCCCGTCGTGTGGGCGGCGAACTCCTCCGTGCTGTTCGCATCCCGCACGCGCAGGGCGCTGAGAACGGTGTTCCCATACGCGTCGAGCTGCGTGACGCGCTCCGTCTCACCCAGGGGCGTGACGGGCTGCCCCTGCTTGACCAGCTCCAGCTTCTCGGAGACGACGCGCGCATGGCGCTCGTAGCGGCCGGGCGCGAGCGTTGCCATCTGGTACTTCCATTCCACCGTGTGCCGCCGGTACTCCTGCAGCCCGGTCTCTCGATGAACCGGGGTGAGCGTCACCTCCCGGATGGGCTGATGCGCCAGGCCCGGAAGGCACTGGAAGTAAGGCATGTCGTTGCAGAGGGGGTAGCTGCTGTTGTCGAAGGTCGTCGTCGTGAGTTCCCCCGTCTGTCCATCCAGCCGGGAGCGCTCGGCGAATCCCAGCCAGCCATGCCCGCGGAGGTGGTAGCGCCCGTCCTTGTAGGAATAGGCCCAGGTGCGCTCCAACGCATCGTTGGCGTAGACGCTGAGCCGGCGGACGACCCGCATCGTCTCGGAAGCCCGCCGCGTCAGCGCGTCATCCGTGACGGTGCTCGAGTAGACGCGGGGCGAGACCCAGGGGTCGCAGTTCGACACCGCAGGGTCGCACCTATCCGAAAGGTACGCATAGTCGAAGCGGTGATGGAGGCCGGAGGCGGCCGTTCCATTCGGAAGCTGGGTCCCCGCATACACTCGTGTGAGGACGTCCGTCGCGTGCTTGCGCACGGAGACGCGCAGCCGGTTCCCCTGCCGGCGCGTGATGTCGAGCAGGCCATCTCCGTTGACGTCCACGACCTGCATCCACTTCAGGCCCTGGCCCACCGAGAGCGGAAGGTCCTTGAAGTCGGTGAACGCACCTTGCGAGCCCGCAAGGAGGATGCGCACGTCACCACTCACCTCCACGAGCAGGATGTCCATCCGCCCGTCTCCATCGAAGTCGCCCGTCCGCCTCGCCATGTAGTCGCCCCAGAGCACGGGGTAGCGCTGCAAGACGGTGGAGTCCGCGAAGCCCCTCATGCCGTCATTGAGCTGCACCTCCATGCGGGGCAGGAACGTGGTTCCGTCGCTTCCCAGCGCGACCGCGTCCGCCAATCCGTCTCCATTGACGTCCAGGAAGTCGAACAGGCCATGGCTTGGGGTCTCGTACGGCGAGCCGAACCAGAAGGGGCGCTTGATGCGCGTCGGCAGCTCGACGAGCTCACCCTGTCCCGGAGACGCGCTCACGGCCCACAGGTAGGAGGGGTCAGCCTCCGTCGGGCCCACCAGGCTCATGCGCCCAGCGCCCTCGAGGTCGACGGCGCGGATGCCCAGGTCCGTCCGCGCGAAGAAGCGCGAGGCGGTGTTCAGCCGCACGCTCCCATCATGCAGCCGGACGCCCACCCGATCCGAGGACGACACCGTCGGTGGGGTGCCGATGTAGGCCATGTCGTTGAGGCCATCGCCATCCATGTCCAACCAGTAGACGGTGCGCGAGCTCCCCCAGACGGAGTCGTAGATGTTGTCGTGCCGGTAGCCGTACTCGGACTCCAGAACGTCGACGTCCTGGCCATTGCTGGCGCGCACCGTGAACTCACCCACGCGGCACGAGTGGGCCGCGAGGCTGGACTTCCCATCTCCGTGCCAGTCCACCACCAAGGGGCGAAGGGCAGGCCGGGGGATACACAGGATGGAATCCCACGTGGAGTTCGCGGTGGGGCTTTCGACCTGCCATTGGTCGACGGCCGGGTCCTTCTGCACGTGCAGGCGGAACACGTCTTGCCAGTGCTCGCGGGTGAACGTGGGGTTCAACTGAGGCGGGAAACGCTCGTAGCAAGGTGACTGCTGCTGGTACCCGCACGTCTCGGTCCGCACCTTGACGGACTGGGACAGGTATCCGAGCCCGAAGCGGCCCGCGCCCAGGCCAAACGCATGCAGTCCTCCGCCCGTGGTCGTCTCCTGGATTTCGCCTACGTCCTTGTCCTCGAACTCCCAGGAGCCCTGCTCCCAGTCGAACTGGACAGGGAGCTTGCAGGTGCCCAGGCCATCACACTCCTGGACTTCACGCAGGAGGCTCCGCTTGCTGATGCTCTTGTTGTCGTAGCGGAGGGTGTAGGTGCGCAGCACGACGTCCACGCCGCTCGCGTCGGGGCCGCGCATTTCGAGGCCGGAGAGGCGGAAGTGACGGCGCAGCTTCTGCCCCGCCATGAACCCCACGAACACGTCGGGGCGGTTGTCGTCGTACTGGAACTTCACCGAGCGGCGCGCGGGGGCGGCTGTTTCTCCGCTGCCAACGGGGGGAACGAAGCGGGTGTAGAGAATCCGGTCAGGCCGGATCCATGCACCCGCGTCCGCCGTGTTGGGCGCGCCCGCGTAGAAAACCTCCATCTGGTTTCCGGCCCGGTCTTCCAGCAGGGTCTGTGCCCAGGTCATGGGGCCGAGCGTGCTCGCGATCAGCAAGCCATCCGTGCGCGTCTCCACTTCGCCGAAGGTCAGGACACGGCCCTCCCGGGTATAGACACGGAAGGTCCGAGGCCGCCCCAGGTAATCCAGCCGCGCGATGACAACCTTGGCGTAGGACTCCCGCTCGGTGCGAAACTCAGGCAGGCCCTCGCTATTGGATGCCGAGACGAGGACGAGGCGCTCCCCGTCCAGACAGTAGAGCGCAGTGCTCCAATGGGCATTGACGTCCACGGCCTGGGAGGCGCCATCCTGCACGAGCGTCCGAGGGCAGTGCGTCACCTGTGACAGGCCGACCAGGTTGAAGCCCACGCCCAGCGGGCCGTCGGGGCCCCGGCTGTTGTAGGTCAATGCCAGGTGGGGCTGGATTCCCGCGCGCCCTTCCGGAGTCCAGAGCGGAATGGATACGGAGGCGGCGCCATCGCCCGTCACGTCGGCGACGTACGGCGTCGTCGCGGTGGACGGCCCCGAGGGACTTGGCACCAGCGTATCCGCGGGGACCGCCAGCGGGCTGGTGTCCTGGGCCTGGAGGGACAGCGCCAGCCTCCGCTGTTCCCGTGCCTCATCCTCTTCAGCGCGGAAGTTGCCCACGGGCCCACAGCTCGCGAGGAGCTGGGTCCAGTACAGCAACAACACCAGGGAAGCACCGACCTGACGTCCCACACCACCGCGACTCTGCGTTCCAACACCACGAAACATGCGCGGCCTTCTATGCGCATTCACGTGAGAATCATAGAGGAGCCGAGTGCCTCACTCAGGGTTCGTGCGCGGACATCCACGCAGAGGACCGGAGAGCTGAACCCAGACACCGCGTCCTTCAGCATCGTGTTGGGGAAGCCACCCGGCCGAGCAGGTCTCGCATGAGGCCCGGGAGGTCCCCGGCGAGTGAAAACGACAGCGTCGCGAGGAGGTGATGGATTTTCTGAAAGCCCCCACGCGCTTTCCGGACGAGGATGGCGGCACATGGACTACCAGGCGGTGTTGGCGGAGGTCTGGGACGCGGTGCGGCCGGTGCTGGGACAGGGCCGCGTGGCGACATACATCCCGGCGTTGGCGGCGGTGGATCCCCGCCGTTTCGGCATGGCGCTCGCGACGGTGGAGGGGGACGTGTACGGCATAGGGGACTGGCGCGAGCCGTTCTCCATCCAGAGCATCTCCAAGGTGTTCACGCTGGCGCTCGCGTTGTCACGGGACGGGGACGCCCTGTGGCGGCGCGTGGGCAAAGAGCCGTCGGGCAACCCGTTCAACTCGCTGGTGCAGCTGGAGTACGAGCAGGGCATCCCGCGCAACCCGTTCATCAACGCGGGGGCACTGGTCATCACGGACCGCTTGCAGCGCCTCACCGGGGATTCGCGCGGCACCCTGCGGGACTTCCTCCGCGCGGAGAGCGGCAACCCGTTGGTGGACTTCGATCCGGTCATCGCCGCGTCGGAGGCGGAGCACGGTCACCGCAACCGCGCGCTGGCCCACTTCATGGCGAGCTACGGCAACATGGAGAGCGCCGTCCCGGAGGTGCTGGAGCACTACTTCTGGCAGTGCTCGCTGGCGATGAGCTGCGCGGACCTGGCGAAGGCGTGTGGCTTCCTCGCGCGCCATGGGCAGCGCGCGGACGGGTCGCGGCTGCTCACGCGCAGCCAGGCCAAGCAGGTCAACGCGGTGATGCTCACCTGCGGCACCTACGACGCGGCGGGGGAGTTCGCCTACCGCGTGGGACTTCCCGGCAAGAGCGGCGTGGGCGGAGGCATCATCGCCGTCATCCCCAACCGCTGCGGCCTGTGCGTGTGGAGCCCCGGACTGGATGCGCGGGGCAACTCGGTGGCGGGCGTGGAGGCGCTGGACCGGTTCACGACGTTGACCGGCCTGTCCATCTTCTGAGGCCTTGGCTTCAGCGCAGCCCGTCCAGCAGCGTGGCCAGCTTCTGGGGCTGGGACGCGAAGGGCGAGTGCGACGTGTCCAGCGTGTCCACGGTGAAGGCGTTGCCGGGCGTGAAGGCATCCGCCTCGCGGATCAACAGGTCCTGGAGCGCGGGGACCAGGGCGCGGTCCTGGGCGCAGCGCAGGTAGCTGCGCGGGATGCGGCCCCAGCGCTCCTTCGTGGCGCCGACCTTTCCCGTCCACAGGGACAGCGGGATGTCGGGCGTGAGCGTGAGCGCGAAGGGCAGGAAGGCCGCTTCGTCCACGTCATGGTAGAAGCCCGCGCGCAGGGCCTCCCGGTACGCCGCGTCGCCGCGAGGGTTGATCCGCACCGCGCCCAGCTTCGCGGGGTCGCCGATGAAGAGCGCTTCGCTGTAGGGCGTGTGGGCCTCGGGGAGCGCGCCATAGCCACTGGCGCTCTGGAGGCGCAGCGGGACGTAGGCGCTCAGGTACACCAGCCGGCCAATGAGGTGCGGGGCCTTCTCTCCCACGCGGGTGATGACGGTGCCGCCCGCGCTGTGGCCCACGAGCACGGGCTTGCTGGGGCCGCCCTGGAGCTTCTCCAACGCGGCGACCACCGCGTCCGCGCAGTCGTCCAGCGTGATGTCCGCATTGGGCGAGCGCTCCTCCTTGAAGCGCGCCGTGTCGCCCGTGAGGTAGGACGCGGGGAAGCGGGCATTGAGCCCGTGGCCGGGCAGGTCGATGGCCACCACCTGATGCCCCTTCGCGGAGAGGGCCTCCGAGACGCGCGTCCAGTGCAGGGCGTTGTGCCACGCACCGTGGACCAGCAGGAACGTCCGGGGCTTGCGCGGGGCCTTCGCGGGCGTGGCGGCGAGCCCGATTCCTGGCAGCAGGCCCGTGCCCAGCAGGGCGGTCTTCATCACGTCACGACGGTTCATGGGGGACTCCTTCGTTGGGGGGAAGCACGGCGAGCAGGCGTTCGCGCAGGCGGGCGAGGTCGAAGAGCTGGCGCTCCACCTCCGCCAGTCGCTCCCGGTGGGCCGCGAGCGCGTCCGGGCAGATGGCATCCGTGACCTGCCGGAGCATGCAGGGCGGGAAGGTGGCGATCTCCTCCAGGGAGAAGCCCAGACGGATCATCCGGGCCACCTGCATGACCTGGGGGACGGCGGCCTCGTCGAAGTCGCGGTAGCCGTTGTCGCGGCGATGGGAGGCGAGGAGCCCGGCCTTGTCGTAGTGGCGGATGGAGCGCGCGCTGCTGCCCGTGCGCCGGGCGAGTTCTCCGATGTTCATCCTGCTCTCCTGGATCCGGACGCTAGGGCCTGACACTGGTGTCAAGGTCAAGACCGTGCCCGTTGTCCGTGACCGGGTTGTGCGGACGGGATGCTCGAGCCCGTTCTAGGGTGCGCCGCGTGAGTCCGTCCCCGCCCGTGCCCCGTCCGCGTCCCGCGCTTCTCACGCTTGCCTACCTGGCGTTCATCAGCCTGGGGTTGCCGGACGCGGTGCTGGGGGTCGCGTGGCCGTCGCTGCGCGACACGTTCGGCCTGTCGCAGGTGGCGATGGGGGCGATCCTCGGAACGGCGGCGGCCGCCTACTTCATCTCCGGGCTGTTCGCGGGCCGGCTGATGCGGGCGATGAGCCTGGGGCTGCTGCTGGCGCTGAGCACCGCCTCGGTGGCGCTGGGGCTCACGGGTTACGCGACGGTGCCCCTGTTCGCGTTGTTCCTGGCCGCCGCCTGTTTCATCGGCTTCGGTTCGGGCGCCATCGACTCCGCGCTCAACAACTTCGCGGCCAAGAACTTTGGCCCCAAGCACATGGCCTGGCTGCACGCGGCCTACAGCGTGGGCGCCGCGCTGGGGCCGGTGCTGATGACGGCGCTGCTCGCGCGAGGGGCCGGGTGGCGGACGGGCTATGCCGTCCTCGCCGTGGTGCTGGGGACGCTGGCCCTGACGTTCCTGGTGATGCGCCGGAAGTGGGACGCGCCGGTGGGTTCGCCGGGGGAGGAGGCGCAGGAGGAGGTGCCGTCGGCCTCGGCGCTCGAGGCCGTGCGACGGCCCCGGGTGTGGCTGCAGATCCTGACGTTCTTCTTCTACACGGGCGTGGAGGTGACCGCGGGCCAGTGGAGCTTCACGGTGCTCACCGAAGGCCGGGGCCTGCACACCGCCGCGGCGGGCACCTGCGTGAGCCTCTACTGGGGCAGCCTGCTGGTGGGGCGCGTCCTCTCAGGCTTTGTCGTCGAGCACCTCGGGCCGGTGCGGATGCTGCGCGGGAGCACGGTGCTGGGCGTGGTGGGCGCGCTCCTGTTCGCGATTCCCGCCGTGCCGCCCGCGCTGGGCCTGGCGTTGTTGGGGTTCGCGCTGGCGCCCATCTTCCCGGCCCTGATGTCGGAGACGCCGCGCCGCGTGGGGCTGGATGTCTCCCATCACGCGGTGGGCTTCCAGGTCAGCGCGGCGACGGCGGGCGTGGCGGCGCTGCCCAGCCTCGCGGGCGTCATCGCGGAGCGCTGGGGGCTCCAGTTCATCGCCCCCTACATGCTGGGCGTGGCCGTGATGCTGATGGTGCTGCACGGCGTGCTGTCCGCCGTGGCGGACCGCCCCCAGATCTCCCGCTGAGCGCGGACCTCAGTTGCCGGCTGGCAGGTCCGCGCTGCGCAGGAGCTTCGGCCCCTGATCCGTCCACTGTGAAAGCCGCAGCGTCGCGCCTCGCGCCGAAGCGAGCGGCTCCACCTCCACGAAGGTGAAGCGCTGCTCCAGCCGGGCCCGCAGCTGCTTCGCGGGCTCCAGCGATGGATTGCCCTGGAGCTCCGCCAGGTATTCGCCCCATTCCTCGTCGGAGGCCTCCGGGGCGGGGAGCTGGAGGAGGGAGATCCACGTGCCGGTGTTGGCGTAGAGGGGGCCGCTGCCTTCGTGCCAGCGGGCCGCGTGCGTGTGGCCCATCACCACCGCCTGGGGGTTGTACTTCTTGCCCAGCCGCGCGGTCTCCGCGAGCTCGGCCTTGCCGGGCTCCAGCGCGAAGTAGTCCGTGCCGCTTCGTCCGGCGACCGCGCGGTGCAGGCGCGCGTAGATGGCGAAGCCCGCCTTGGCCAGCTTCAGCCGGGCGCGGCCCAGGGCCTCCGGGTTGTCGAAGGCGTTGAGCTTCTCCGGGTCGAGCACCGACAGCAGCGCGTCCACTTCGTCGTCCTTCAGGTCCACCCGCGCCAGGCTGCGCGCCAGGTGCGCGTCCGCGTCCGACGCGCCCACCGCGTCCATGGGTTCGAGCGCGAAGGCCGGCGCGAGGCCCCGGTTCTCCAGCAGGCGCCGGATGAGCGTGAGCGTCCCGGCGGTGAACAGGACCTTGAGCGCATCGGGCTTCACGCCGAGCGCCACCATCACCGCGCCCTCGAAGTCGGGCTTGAGCAGGTCCATGTACCGCATGCGGTGCTGGTGCTTGAGCGGGTTGAGCAGCGTCTTCACCAGCACGGAGCCCGGCGGATAGCGGAAGCGGCTCGCCCGCTCCGGTGACAGGAGCGAGTCGTAGTCGATGCGGTTCGCTCCGTCGGTGTGCTCGCCGTGCGTGACGAGGACGCGAGACCCGCCGACGTCCAACTGGAGCGGCGCGGTGCCGTCCCGGAACTCCAACCGGGAAGCCACGGCCGGTGGCTGTCCGAGCGCCGAGCGGATCACCCCCTGGACGTCTGGCAGCGCCAGCTCCAGGTCATGGTTTCCCACCACCATCGTCGCCCGGCCGCCCGCGGCCAGCACCCGTCCGAGCGCCTTCAGCGCGGGCGCGGTCGGCGTGGAGGTCACCAGCGCCCGGGCCTGCTCCAGCGTCCGCCGCGGATCCACCGCCAGCGGGTCGTCGTTGAGCAGGAAGTCGAAGCTGTCCCCATTGAGGACGACGTGGGTGGGCGTGCCGGCGAAGGAGTCGAAGAGGGCGGGCAGTTCCTTCGCGCCCGCGAAGATGTCGTAGGGGCCGCCGTTGCCGAGGTGGAGGTCGCTGAGAATGAGCGTTCGCATCGGAGGATGCTCCTTTCAGGGAAGCGCCTGCAGGTCGTTGTGCCGGATGCTCACGGCGGGATCGCCGAGCACCACGTAGTTGCGAGCGTCGTTGCGTTCAATCCACCGGTGCAGCAGCTCGCGCGGCTGGAGCTTGCCGTTGGACGTGTTGGCATCCAGGTGCGTCAGCAGGATGTTGTTGGCGGCGGAGAACCGGTCGCGGAAGTCGCGCAGCGCGTGGCCCACCGGCATGCCCGCCATGATCTTCCAGAGCGTGTTCTTGAACGGGTGGATGGTCGTCTGCGCCATCTGCAAGGGCCGGATGGAGAAGCCCCAGGCCCGCTCCACGTGGCCGATCACCGCCAGCGCGCCGCCGTTGGGATGGGCCAGCAGCCGCCGGGGCAGGGCCGCGACGAAGGGCGCGCTCGCGAGCGCATCGACGCTGCGCGAGGCATTGAGCGGGAACTCGTCCTGCGCGGGCGTGCCCATGCCGAAGCAGGCGAAGAAGAACGCCACGAGGCCATGGAGCCGGGCGTCGTCCTGGATGTCCGACGCAGCCACGTAGTGCGCGGGAGCCATCGCGCCAAACCCGCTCCAATCCTGGCTCAGCAGGGCGCCCTGTTTCGCGAGCTGGAGCGGATCATTCGCCTTGAAGCCCACGCCATGGGACGCGGTGAAGAGCACTGCCGGGCGAACCTCCCGGCCGTGGAGCGCGGCCAGCAGCCATTCGCGGGTCGCGTCGTCCTCGATGGCGTCGCGGCTGGCGTAGCGGAGCTTCGCGGCGACCGTCTTCGCCAGTTGGGGCGCCTGATCCAGCGAAGCACCCCGGGCCAGCGGGGCAACGAGGTTGTCCGCGCTGAGCTCCGTGGAGCGGTCGCCCGGGTGCTTGGGTCCCCACCAGCTCACCTGCCGGTGGTTGGGCACGGAGTCGCCCGTCTCATACGCCACCACGCTGTCCGCATAGCGCGCGTACTCCGCGGGCGTGTCGAAGGAGAGCCGGCCGACGGCGTAGGAGAGGGAGAGCGAGTGCTGCACGTCGAACGGGATGACGTCCGGGCCGCCGACGAGCAGGAGGTAGTAGGGGACGGCGGTCGGCTCCACGTCGCCAATGGGCGCGCCGTACCGCTCCAGGAACTGATGCGCCGTCTCACCGTGCTGGTAGGTGAGGACGTGGAGCCGGTCCGTCTCCACGCGCTCGCGCCGGTGGGCGAGGAGCGGCTCCAGGCTCTTGCGAAGCTCGTCGGAGGCGGACGCGGCGAACACCACGCCCCAGCCGGCCTGCGTGTAGTCCTCCGGCGGCGCGTCGGGCGGCAGGCCGAAGGAGAGGCGCATGGGAAGGAACTCGAGCCACCTCTTCCACGCCTCGAAGTACGCGGCCTCGCCCCGGGGCTCCGCCACCTCCGCGGCCGCCGGCAGCGCGACGGGCGGCACCAGGTACTGCCCGGTGACGCCGTCGATGCCGTTGAGCACGAGCGGATCCTCCAGGCTGGGAATGGGGCGCTCCACGTTCACCTCCTCTCCGTCATCCTAGGCCTCCTCGCTGACCTGGAAAGAGCGGACAGGGGCCTGGCTGTCCGCCCCTCGGCGTTCGGGGAGGCCGGTGTCGCGTGGCGGGCTCGCCTTCCGACCCCGGGGCTGCCGTGTCGCCTGGTCCACAACCCCCTCGCCCCCTCGGACAGGGGCCCGCCGTTTCGTGGTGGCAATCCCTTACGTCCCATTCGAGCCTCGCTGGACTTGTGGCGTGATGGCGAAAGCCTTTGTGGAGTGTCTGACTTTGACTTGATGCGTCTGGCATTGCGGGGCGTGTCTGTGTTCACGTTCGCTCCGCTTCCGGCCCGCATGGCACCCCTCGCCATGCGGGTCCGGGTGCAAGGGAGAACGCTCATGACGAAGAAGCCCGAGTTCCAGGATGTGGTGGAAGGCTGGCTGGCCGGCAATGAGGAGTCCCATGGCATGACCAACCCGGCGGGTCCGTTGTTCGTGGGAGGTGAGCGCACGGAACAGGCGCTCACCGAGTCCAACCTGGTGGCGGACACGGGTTGCAGCAGCTGCACCGCGTCCACCACCGGTTGGTGCTGTTGAGCCACTCCGGACGTCTTCCGTCCGTCGTCTGAAGCACCCCTCCGGCGCCGTGCCCGGTGCCGGAGGGGTGCTTCAGACGACGGACGGAAGACG
>NZ_RAWE01000158.1 GCF_003611695.1 Corallococcus carmarthensis
CCACGTACGCCACGAGCCCCACCCGCACCATCCCCGTCCCCCTCCTCGTCCAAGCTTCTCGCACCAGACCACAGGGGTCTGACATGGACGCTAGGGCCAGCGCGGCCTTGGGCACGATGCGGCGCGAACTGGTCCGACTGTCGGACCAGTTGGGAGACGGCGCTCCCGGCGGGGCGCCTCTATCCGTGGACTCGCCTTGGCGTCCACTACGGCCCCCCAGCGCGGTCCACTGTCGCGCTCCGCGAGGCACGTGCCCTCATTGAGCCCTTCGGGTCACAGGGCTTGCTCACGAACTCCTGGCACGGCTACTGGGCGGCGGGGCTGGTGAACCACCCTCTGTACAAGTCGATGGCGAGGGCCGGCGCGGCCCTGGGCCTCATTCGGCGCGAACTGGTCCGACTGTCGGACCAGTTGGGAGACGGCGCTCCCGGCAGGGCGCCTCTGTCCGTGGACTCGCCTTGGCGTCCGCTCCGGCATGCAGGCGCGGCCCGCCGCTGCGCTCCGCGAGTCGCGTCCTCGCGAAGAACTTCGGGTCACACGGATTGTTCACGAACTCCTGGTACGGCTACTGGGCAGCAAGGTGCCCCAGCCGCCGCCAACGGCGCGTCCCACCATCGTCTTCATCGGCGGGTCGGCCACGCGCGGCGCGCCGCCGCCGCACTGGATTCGCCCACGCCCCCCGGTGCCGAAACAGCGTCCCGCGCCCTGCGCAGGCCTGCCGCTACGGCGCGAGCCGCGCGGTGCCCGTACCCGTCGCCTCACGCGGCTTCATCATCCCGCCCGCCACGCGCAGGCCCAGCCAGCGCGGCGTGAAGCGCGTCAGGTTGGCCTGCAGCCAGTTGCGCCACCCGGGCACCACCGACGCCCGGCCCTGGTCCAGGGCCTTGAGCGCGCGCAGCACCACCTCCTCCGCCGTCGCCATGGGGCCCACGGCGGCCTGCTGGGTACCCACCACGTCGAAGAACGCCGTCCGCACGGGCCCCGGGCACAGCGCGAGCACTCGCACCCCCCGCTCGCGCGTCTCTTCCGACAGCGCCTCCGTGAAGGACAGCACGAACGCCTTGGTGGCCCCGTAGATGGCCATGTACGGCACCGGCTGGAAGCCCGCGATGGAGGCCACGTTGAGGATGCCGCCCACGCCGCGCGCGAGCATGTCCGGCAGGAACAGGTGCGTGGTGTCCGCCAGCGACGTCACGTTGAGCATCACCTGTTCGTGCTGCCGCGCGAACGGCGCCGCGTCGAAGGCCCCGTGCATGCCGAAGCCCGCGTTGTTGACGAGCAGGTCCACGCGCAGCCCCTTCGCCTGGCAGCGCGCGTGCAGCTCGCGGCCCGCGCCCTCCCGCCCCAGGTCCAGCGCGATGACCTCCGCCTGGATGTCGTGGGCCTTCGACAGCTCCGCCGCCAGCGTCCGCATCCGGTCCTCGGAGCGCGCCACCAGGATGAGGTCCATGCCGCGCGCCGCCAGCTCGCGGGCGAACACCTCCCCCAGGCCGGACGACGCACCCGTCACGAGCGCACGGTGGCCCGCGTAGGGGAACGCCTTGCCCCGGGGGGCGGGAGAATGAACAGAGGGGCGAACAGGGGACTGGGACGCGGTCGTTTGCATGGGGTTAGAATGTGAGTGAGCGCTCACGTTCTCAACTCGCGTGGTGCTCACATTCCCTTTCCGGAGGCTTCATGCCCCGCCGTCCCCCACCTTCCCGTCGCAGGGCGCCCCGCCAGGAACGGGCGCAGGCGACGTGTGACGCCATCCTCACCGCGACTGCTCGCGTTCTGCTCAGGGATGGCTACGAGGCCGCGAGCACCAACCGCATCGCCCAGGAGGCCGGGGTGAGCGTGGGGTCGCTCTACCAGTACTTTCCCAGCAAGGAGGGGCTGGTGACGGCGCTGATGGAGCAACACCGTGCGCGGAGCCTGGCGGACTTCGAGGCGGGGCTGGTGACACTTTCGGGCCAGCCGCTTCCGGTGGCGATGCGCGCGCTCATCCGGCAGGTGCTCGCGGTGAAGCGGGAGAACCCCCGGCTGAACCAGGTGCTGCATGAGCTGATGCCACGGATGCGGCAGTGGGGCCTTTCGGATGTGTACTCGCAACGGCTGCACCGGCTGGTGCGGGCCTTCCTCGCGCCCCGCTTCGAGGACCTGCGTCCCCGAAACCTGGACATGGCGGTCTTCATCCTGGTGAACGCGGTGGAGGCGCTGTGCCACACGGCGCTGACGGACCGGCCGGACTACGTGGAGGACGATACCTTCGTGGATGAAATCGCCGCGCTGGCGGTTGGCTACCTGCGTCCAGAGCCGGCCCTGGCGCGTCCCCGGCGCGCGACCCGCGAGCGGGCGACCCGGATGTGAAGCCCAACGTCCCTGCCGCGAGGAGGGTCCGACGCGCGGCCTTGGAGGGGCGTTCGCGCGCGTGGACACCCTCCTCGCGGGAGGAGACCGATGCGTCAGGGCGGCGCGGGTGCGCGGCCCAGCGGAATCACCAGCGGCCCGGGCAGGTCCGGCCGCGCCACCACCTCCACCTGCAACCCGAAGGTCTCCGCGATGAGGGCGGGCGTAAGCACCCCCGAAGGCGTGCCCGTCTCCACGCACCGGCCCTGATCCAACACCGCGATGCGGTCCGCGTACCGCGCGGCCAGGTTCAGGTCGTGCAGCACCGCGAGCACCGCGCCGCCTTCCTGCGCGAAGGTACGGGCGCGCTCCAGCACCAGGTGCTGATGGGACAGGTCCAGGCTCGCCGTCGGCTCGTCCAGCAGCAGGTAGCGGTGGCCGTGCGCGGGCGGCGTCCACAGCTGGGCCAGCACGCGGGCCAGCTGCACACGCTGCCGTTCGCCACCGGAGAGCGTGGTGTACGCGCGCGAGGCCAGGTGCTGCGTGTCGGTGGCGTCCAGCGCGGCGCGGGCGACCTCCAGGTCTGACGGGTCCCCGCCCCGGCGGGCGTGCGGGCTGCGCCCCAGGACCGCCACTTCCAGCGCGGTGAAGCCGAAGCCCAGGGAGGACTCCTGCGGCAGCACGCCCAGCCGTTGTGCGCGCTCCACGTAGGGCCACTGGTGCAGCGCGCGGCCTTCCAGGAACACGTCGCCCGTCTTGCAGCGCAGCTCGCCCGACAGCGCCGCGAGCAGGGACGATTTGCCCGCGCCATTGGGGCCCACCACGGCGAGCAGCTCGCCGGGCCGGATCTCCAGCGACAGCGGACCGGCCACCCGGCCCCGCCCCCGCCAGACCTCAATGCCGCGCGCCTCCAGGCTCATGCCGCCCCCTTGCGCGCGAGCAGCGCGATGAAGGCGGGCACGCCCAACACCGATGTCAGCGCGCCCACGGGCAGCTCCGAAGGAGACGCCAGCGTGCGCGCGAGCAGGTCCGCCGCCAGCAACAGCGAGGCCCCTGACAACACGGACGCGGCCAGCAGCCTGCGATGGTCCGGTCCCAGCGCGATGCGCAGCAGCGCCGGCACCAGCAGGCCCACGAAGCCAATCATTCCGCAGAACGCCACCGCCGCTCCCACGCCCAGCGCGGCGGCGAGGATGAGCTTGCGCTTGAGCCGCTCCACGTCCACGCCCAGATGCCACGCCTCACGCTCGCCCAGGAGTACCAGGTTGAGCGCCCGCGCCTCGCTCAGGAGCAACCCCAGCGTCACGAGCAGCGGCAGCGCCGCGGCGCCCACCGCCTCCCACGACGCACCACCCAGGCTGCCCAGGCTCCAGAACGTGATGGAGCGCAGCTGCGCATCCGTCGCGCTGAACGTGAGCAGGCCCATGCCCGCGAACGAACCCGCGCTCACCGCCACGCCCGCCAGCAGCACGCGCGGCGTGTCCGTGCGCCCTCCTCCCGTGCCCAACCGCAGGGCGAGCAACGTCGCCCCCAGCGCGCCCACGAAGGCCGCCGCCGGCACCACCAGCATCCGGAAGGGCCCCACGTGCGCGGCCAACGCGACGTCCAGCACGATGGCCAGCACCGCGCCCAGCGCCGCCCCGCTGGACGTGCCCAGCAGGCCGGGCTCCACCAACGGATTGCGGAAGAGGGCCTGGAGCGCGGCGCCCGTGGTCGCCAGCACTCCGCCCACCATCACGCCCATCAGCACGCGCGGCAGGCGGATGGTGAGCAGCACCGCGCGCTGCATGGAGTCCAGCCGGTGGGAGGCCTCGCCCAGTCCCAGCGCCTCCCAGAGACTGCCGAGGATGGCGGACGGCGGAACCGTCATGGAGCCCACCGCCAGCGACGCCAGGATGATCAACGCCAGCAGCAACCCCAACGTCACCCAGGGCCCCGCGCCCGGAAGCCTTGAAGGCACCGGACGCGCCGCGGGGACCGGCATGGCCTCCGACGCGCTCATTTGCCGCCGCCCTTCGCTGACGCTGGGGCCGCCGGGGCGGCCGGAGCCACCGCGTCCTGCACGCGGACCACCGCACGGCCCAGGCCGGGCCCCAGCCCCATGAAGTCCACGTCCTCCACCGTGACGAGCTTCCAGCCCTTCACCTGCGACAGCCCGGGCAGCTTCGCCAGCCCCTCCGCGCCGCCCACCGTCGACACCGAGCTCGCGGGCAGGAGCACGAACTGCGGCGCCGCAGCCACCACGGCCTCCGCGCCCAGCGGTTTGTAGCCCTGCATGGACTCCGCCGCGTTCACGCCGCCCGTCAGGCGGATGAGCGTGTCCGCCACGGTGCCCGAGCCCGCCACCATCAACGCGCCCGCGCCCCGCGCGTAGATGGCGAGGATGCGCGGCGGCTTCGCGTTCTTCACCTGCGCGGCGCGGCCCGCCGCCTTCGCCAGGTCCTCGTCCAGCTTCGCCACCAGCGCCTTGCCCTGCTCGGGCATGCCCAGCCGCTCCGCGATGCCCTGGATGCGCGTGCGCGCGGCCTCCACCGTGGGCTCGTTGGCGAACGTCTCCACCGTCATGCCCGCCTGCTTCAGCTGCTCCAGCACGCCCGGAGGTCCGGCCTCCGCCGAGCCCAGCAGGACGCCCGCGCCCAGCGACAGCACGCCCTCCGCGGACAGCGCGCGCTGGTAGCCCACCGTGCGCACCTTCGACGCTTCCGGCAGTGCCGCGCTGGAGTCGTCCACGCCCACCACACGGTCGCCCGCGCCCAGCGCGAACACCGTCTGCGTGATGGCCGGCCCGATGGAGATGAGCTTCGGCGCGGGCCTTGCCGCGGGAGGCGCCGCGTGCGCCGCCAGCGCGAACAGGGCCGTGACGAGCCCCCACTTCGCCGCCGTGCGCTTCATGACGCCACCTCCACCGCGGGCAGTGTCCGGACCAATTCCTCCATCAGCGTCCGCCACGCGGGGGACTCCAATTCGCCCGGCTTCCGCTTGCCGAACAAGAGCGCGATGTTCTCCCCCGCCTTGTCGAACAGCTCCAGCGAGGTGACGTCCCCGTCGCGCGTGGGCTTGCGCACCACCCACGCGCTGTGGACCTGATCCGCGCGGACGTGCAGGTTGAAGCCCGGGTCCATCACGTTCATCCACGGGCCCATGGGCCGCACCGTGCGCACCGGGCCGGTGTGGATTTGAATGGCGCCCGGGTTGCCCACGAACACCATGATGGGCAGCTGCGTCGCCGCGGCGCGCTCCAGCGTCCAGCCCAGCGCGTCCGGCACCACCGGCTTCGCGAACTCCGTGCCCGCCAGCCGCAGCGCCTGCGTGCGCGCCACCTTGAACTTGTTGAGCAGCGCGAAGAACTCGTGCGTGTCCTGGAGCGCGCGCCAGCCGGCCTTGAGCCCCAGCGCGTCGATCTCCGAATCCGGCCGGGGCTCGGCGGGAGGCGACACCGGCACCACGTCCAGCACGTGGCCCTGGTCTTCATGCTGGAGCTCGCGCACCAGCCCCTCGAAGGCGGCGACGTTCGCGTCGTCCTGGAGGTAGATTTTATGCACCGCCGTGCCCGCCGCGTCGAACACCTGGAAGCTGCGGCGCACCTGGCCGTGGAGGTCCTCGCGCAGCGCGAAGACGAAGCACCAGCGCGACAGGAACAGCCGCAGGTCGATGTCCTCGTCCAGCACCAGCGCCCGAGCGCCGTGCAGCTCCACCTTGCGGTAGACGCCCTTCTTCTCATGCACGGCGGACGCGTTGCGCGTGAGCGCCATCACCCGGCCCAGCGACTCCAGCCGGGGCAGCAGCACGTCGAAGCGCGGCTCCAGCCGCACCAGCTCGCCGTTCATCCCGGTGGCGAGCAGCTCCGCCTCGCTCACCCCCAGGCGGTCCGCCGCGTCGCGGATGCGCATGCGCGGCTCGGAATCCCGCAGGGTCTGCCAGCGCTCCTTGAGCGCGGCGTGCGGACTCACCACCTCTTCCGTGCGGTCCATCACGGCTGCCCCCCGGCCGGCGCGGCGACCTTCGCCCAGAGCAGCTTCATCATCGCGGGCGTGCCGGCGGCGTCGTAGTAGGACTGGATCTCCACCTTGAAGTACGTCCCGGAATCGGAGCGCACGACATAGAGCTGCTGGCGCGGCGTGAGCGTGTGGAACTGAAGCTCGTAGATGTACCAGCCGTCCCCCGCGTTGAAGACGGTGTCCGGGCTGTCACCGGTGTCGGGGCCGTCCGCCACGTCCGTCACGTAGCCAGACGCGGGCGCCTGGGTGAGCGCTGTGAACGTCGTGCCCGGCACGATGACCACCTGCACGCCGCCCGTGCCACTGACGCCGCCGCGCGTCTTCACCGTGTAGCGCTGGAAGGCCAGGTCCCACGCCGCGTCCTCCGTCGCGCTCACCTGCTTGCCCGTGTCCAGATCCATGCCCACCCACGCCGTCCCGTCGGTCGCGTCGACGACGGAGGTGAAGGAACCGTCGCCGTTGTCGTGGTGCTTCAGGTTCGCGCCGTCCTGCGGCGTGACGACGGTGTCGTCGTCCTCGCCGGGCCCTGGTGTGGGCTGGAGGTCGTCACCGCACGCGGTGCCCAGGCTCGCGAGGAGCAGCGCCGCGCAGGCGCGGCCCAGGAAGCCGGGACGGAAGGGAATGAGGAACATGCGGACTCCTTCAGCAGGGTGCTGGGTTTGAAATCAGAACCGGGTGGAGACACCGGCCTGGAGGGTGCGGGGTGGAATGGGCAGATCCGCCGGATTGCCCGCACC
The DNA here is from genome assembly GCF_003611695.1 of Corallococcus carmarthensis. Classification (GTDB taxonomy): domain Bacteria; phylum Myxococcota; class Myxococcia; order Myxococcales; family Myxococcaceae; genus Corallococcus; species Corallococcus carmarthensis. The sequence continues at coordinate 7,064 of NZ_RAWE01000158.1, forward strand.
GGTGAGGTTGCTGCCCACAACGAAAAGCTGGAGCCCGCCCGCTGGCATGAGCCAGGCGACACGGGCGTCCAGGGAGACGGTGGGGCTGGCACGGTAGGAATCCGCCACACCGTCTCCGTTGGTATCGGGATAGAAAGGGCGCTCGCCGGTGAGCGCGCCGCGCAGGTTGGCCTCCAGGCCCCACTGGCGGTGGCGCCACGTGGCCTGCGCGGTGAGCCGGTGCCGCGCCTGGCCTTCCAGCGCGCGGTCCAGGTCCTGGTCGGTGCCGTCGGTGAGCGTGTAGCCCAGCTCCACCTGGATGCGGCCGGGCAGCGACTGGCGCACGCCCAGCTCGCCGCCGCGCACGCGGGCCCGGGCGATGTTGATGTACGAGTAGCGCAGGAAGTCGCCCTCGGACTGGAGCGACGCGGCAATCATGTCGCGCAGCGAGTGCTGGAACAGGCCCACCCACACCACGGTGTCGCTCGCGGGGCGCGTCTCCACGTTGAAGCTGAAGCTGCGTGAGCGCTCCGGCTTCAGGTCCGGGTTGCCGCGCACGGTGTAGCCCACGGAGGGATTCTCGAAGTCGATGAGCAGGTCCTGGAAGCTGGGCGCGCGGTAGCCCCAGCCGTAGCTGCCGCGCAAGGTGAGCCACTTCAGCGGCTCCACCTTCAGCGCCGCCCGGGGCGTGATGGCGACCCCGAACTGCGAATCCACGTCCACCCGTCCGCCGCGCACCGCCACCAGCCCCAGGCGTTCCCACAGCGTCCAGCTGTCCTGCGCATACAGCGAGCCGCGCCCGCGCCGCCCGCGGCCACCCTCCAGCCGGTCCGACAGCAGCCATTCACCCAGGTACTCGGAGCCCACCACCAGCGAGTGACCGCCGCCGGGACGCGCGTCCAACTGCACGCCCACGCGGGCCTGCTGGTCGCGCGTGTCCTCCACGGTGTCCAGCGCGGAGGCATTGCGCTGGTCGCGCAGGTAGCGCCGCTCGTAGTGCCCGTAGGACAGGTCCGTGCGCAGCGACACGTTCTCACCCAGCCGCCAGGACGGTGACAGGCGCGAGGCGAAGGTGTTGTCGCGGGTGGCCCGGTCGAACACCGCGCTCCCGGCGCCCAGGTCCACGCCGCGCTGGATGCGGTGCGAATAGGACGCGGTGCCCTCCAGCGACATCGCCCCCGTGCCACGCCAGTCACCGCGCGCGGACAGGTCGTAGCCGCTCAGGCTGCTGCCCGTGGTGCCGATGTCCGACGCGTCCAGGTCGTAGGCGGAGCGCCGCTGGAGTCCGGCGCTCATGCGCAGGCCCCACGCGTCGCCGCGCGTCTCGCCGGTGGCGTCCAGGTCCAGGCGGCCCAGCGTGCCGTAGGAGGCGCGCAGGTCCGCGCCCAGGGTGCGCTGCGCGCGGCGGGTGATGAAGTTCACCACGCCCGCCACCGCGTCGCTGCCGTAGAGCACCGACGAGGGACCCGTCACGATTTCAACCTGCTCGATGTCCTCCAGCGACAGGCGCGACAGGTCGATGTTGCCGTCCACCTTGCCGGTGACGCGCTCGCCGTCCACCAGCACCAGCACGTACTCCGGCGCCAGGCCCTGCATGGACAGCCCGGAGCCCGCGAAGCCCTGCTGCACCACGAGCCCCGGGCGCGTCGACAGCAACTCCGAAGCGTCCCGTGCTCCGCTCGCGACAATCTCGGAACGGGTGATGACCTCGGTCGCCACCGGCGTCTCGCGTAGACGCTCCTGCTTGCGCGAGCCCGTCACGACCGTCTGAAGCGCGGGGGGTTCCTCTACCGGAGGCGTGTCCTTCGTCGCGGACGGCACGTCCTCCGCCCGGGCCTGGCCGGACAAGGCACTCCACAGCAGCGCGCACAGCCACCAACGCCCGGACATCCACGGTCCTCCCGGCACGAAAGCCGGGGGGCCTCCGCTCACCGGAAGCCTGTCGGGCGCTGGGCTCAGGGGCCTCGGGCCTCAGGAAACGCACTGCCGCGAGCCCCAGCCGGAGCCCGTTCCTTCAAAGTGGTTCAGCCGAGATCACCCCGGGGTGCACCGCCCCGGGTCTCCGCCTCCGGCCCGGGCTGCAATGGCACCACCTGCGTCCGGTGACACCGGCGGCACTTCAGCTCCACCCCGCCCGGCACCAGCCGCGCCAGGAGGCTGCCGCACATGCAGCGCAGCTCCCCGGCACTTCCCTGTGGTCCGCATCCCTCGTGCATCGCGGCTCCCTGCGTTCGATGGGGGCGGACGATATTGATACTGACTATCAAAGTCAAAAGACTTCCAGTGAACAGCTCCGGGTGGGTGTTCAGCGGAGGTCCGTCTACTTCGTGCCCGTCTTCGCCTCGGGGCGCGGGGCCGGCGCGGCCTTCGGTGTGGGGAGCAGTGGCACGCGGCCTTCCGGATAGAGCGCGGTGACGCGGTCGCCGCGAAGCTCCAGCGCGGCCAGGTGGCGGCCGTAGTGGGTGCTGAGCCCCGTGTCGATGACGATGACTCGGCCTCCAAAGCGGACGGAGAGCCGGCCGTCCTTCGACGGCGTGTGGCCCATCACCATGCGGCGGGCGCCGAAGCGCTCCAGCACCTGCGTGAGGCCCGCGTCCCACTTCGCCTCGTCGTCCAGGGCGTAGCCGCGAAACCACACCGGGCCCTGCGGATCCACGCCGCCGCCCGGCGCCTGTCCTGGCGTCAGGTCCTGCCACACCCAACGGTTCACCTCTTCGAGCGTGGTGCCCGGCACGGTGGGGGCCAGGCCGCCGTGGAGGAAGAGCGTGTCGTTGATGCGGATGACGGCGGGATGCGTGCGCAGCCACTTCCCGTAGCGCCCGTCCGGGGCGTAGGCAGCGGTGTGGCCGTGGAGCCCCTGGGGCTCCCCCGGACCGTCGGGGGTGGAGGACTGATCCGCGAAGGAGGCGAACTCGCCGGGCGTGACGTAGCGCAGGTCTCCGCGCATGTTCATCAGCTCGTGGTTGCCCAGGAGCGGGTGCACGCGGCCGCCGGCCTTGCGCGCCTCGGTCTCCAGACGCATGAGCAGTTCGAAGGCGTCGCGGGTGTGGTCGCCCCGGTCCGGCAGGTCACCGGTCTGCACCAGGTGCGCCTTGCCGCCAATCCAGTGGTCCTTCGCGTCGATGAGGCCCGCCAGCCGGAGGACCTCCTTCAGCGCGTCCACGTCACCATGCACGTCCGCGACGGCGACGATGCGCTCCACCCCCTGGAAGACGAACGGGTCCTGCGCCTTCGGGGCGGCGGCACCCGCGAGCGCGGGCAGGAGCAGCAGGGACAGGAGAACGGGACGCACGGGCTTCCTTCCTTCGAAAAGGCAGGAAGCCTATCGCACGTCCCGCAAGGCCTACGCCCTGGCGGCGGCGTAGATGTCCAGCAGCGTGACACCCGCGACGGCGCCCGTGGCGGCGAGCAGGCGGCCCTTGCGCACTCCGGGCTCGCGCAGGCCCTTGCCCATCGTCGCCAGGTCCAGCGCGTCACCGGCCACGCGCGCCCACAGCCAGGGGCGCTTCTTCGCGGGGCTCAGCAGGGCCAGGCCCGCGGCGAGCTCCCGCGCGCCATAGGCCCGCACCCACCGGTCCCCGCGCGAGATGCCGAAGAACCGGAGCAGGTTCCACGCTCCCAGCAACTCCGTGACGCCCAGGCCCACGCTGAACCAACCCAGCGCGCGCGGCAGGCTGCTCTTCGCCTTCGCCATGGCACCGCCTCCTTGAAACAGAAAGGTCCGGTGGAAAGCTGGAGGCGTCCCGGGCGCGCGCCAAGACCCTCGGCGGCTTGGGGGCTGACGCATCCTGGAAGGCAGGCAGGCGGCGGAGCCCCTGCCCTACCGGGGATTGCCGCGGAAGCGCGCGGGGATGGCGCGCAGGAACTGCGGATCCTTCCAGTCCCAGACGCGCTCCGGCGCGCTGTCCACGTCCACCGGGACGGAGTTCCACCCGTGCACGTCGTACGAGGTGGAGGCGCGCCAGTGGAAGAAGACGCTGAACGCGGCCGTCGCGGTGAGCACGCCCATGAGGCCACGATGCTGGCGGGGCGCATCCAGCGCGAGCTGCACGGGGAACGCGAGGAAGAAGACGAGATAGGGCAGCACGTCGGTGAAGAAGCGCGGCCCCACGGAGTGCCCCGCCCACCAGATGGGGAACGCGGAGATGGCCACCCAATGCAGGAGCACGATGACGGCGAAGGCCTTCTCGAAGGGCTCCAGCTCCTTGCGGCGCCACCGCTGGACGAACCCCACCCCAGCGAGCACCAGGAACGGCGAATAGATGAGCAGCCCCCGCGACGGGCTCACCAGGTTCGCGGCCAGCGCCATGAGGAAGCGCGAGCCCGCGACGTCCAGCGGGTGCACGTAGTACGGCGACAGGAGCGAACCGTGGAGGTGCAGGTTGTACCCGCAGAACGGCACCGCCACGAGCGCCGCGCCCGCGAAGTACGCGGGCAGCAGCCGGCGGAAGCGCAGGACGAAGTACGCGGTGACGACCACCACCGTGACGGAATGCGTGGGCCGGCACACATAGGCGAGCGCGACCGCGAGCCCCGCGAGGAACGCCGTGCGCGACGTCTGCGTGGGCCGCGCCAGCATCAGCACCACACAGGCAATGGCCAGCAACCCGGGGCCGTGCTGCCAGAGGACGCGGCTGGCGGTGGAGTACGCCGTCGTCCCCAACGCGAAGAGCAGGACGGTGACGAGCGCGGCGCGAGCGGACACCCGCCTTCGCAGCGCGACGAGCATCACGCCCGCGGCGGCGCACACGTAGAACGAAGCGATGAGCTGTTCGGTGCGGTGGAAGGAGCCCAGGTCCACCGCGCCGGTGCTCCGGAACAACTCCAGCCACGCCAGCGCCCCGGCACCGGGAGCGCCCAGGTGCGCGAGCAGCGGCCGGCCCAGGGAGAACAGCGCCTCCGCGCCCGCCAGGAACGGGAGCGCGGAGACCATCACCCCGGGCGGGTATTCGTAATAGGTGTGGCCGCCGTAGACGCCTCGCGCGTAGGCGGTCGCCTGCGTGAACGAAGGGGCGTACTCGTCCAGGTCCGCGTTGCCTTCGTGGAGGATGCTGGCCGCGGACGGAATGGACCACAGCGAGTCCGTCTGCATCTGCACCTGGCTCGCGGTGTAGACCGCGAACAACCCCAGACACAGCAGCCAGAGCGCGAGGGACGAAGCCGCGAAGGCGCGGCGGGACGGGGAGGACGCCGGAAGCACGAAGCCGCTTCTAGCGAATCCCCGCCCTGCGCGCGCGACTGTCGTCACCTACGGCGTCGCCACCTGCGTCCACTCGCCCAGGACCATCGTCCAGTTGCTCATGAAGTCGACCTTCTGGGACGGCTGGTTGGGGTCCGGCGCGTACGACAAGCCGGACTGGTTGTTGAGCCGGCTGGTCATGTAGATGAGCCGCGACATGGCGGGGCCCGGCGTCTTCGGCTGGCCCAGGTCGTTCGTCAGCCCCTCCTTGAAGCGCGCCGCCAGGTAGCCGGGCGGGATGGTCTGGTAGTTCACCCGCACCCGCGCGGACTTCCAGCCCGCCGTCCGGTTCGTCGGGACGCGGTACGTGATGCGGTCCAGGCCCGGCGCGGACTTCGCGTTGTAGTCCGGGTCGCTGGAGACGCTCGTGTCCCCCGCGCCCAGCACGCTGCTCGTGGGCTCCGTCAGCGTGGCGAGTTCCTGGAGCTTGAGCCCCAGCAAGGCGTCGGACGGCTTGCGCTCCGCGGACGGCACCCAGCCCAGCGGCAGGAGGCGGTTGTCCTTCACCGCCTGGAACTGCTGCAGCTCCGTGGAGGTGAGGTGGTTGTAGTCGTCCACCACGCGCAGCTCGTAGATCTGCGCCTGCGACTCGTCGGTGATGACCTGGCGGTGGGGCTGGAGCTGGCGGGGGTCGGTGGCGAACTCGGCGGGCAGCGTGTTGCTCCCCGCCGCGTTGCACGCGCCCTGGCAGATGGCGCCCCACGCGTTCGGCTGGCCTGAGGCCCAGAGCACCCGGCCGCCGTCGCCCAGCAGTTCGAACTGCACGAAGGCCCGGCGGAAGCCCGCGCCGCTGGGGAACTTGTGCCCCACGTTGTTGGTGACGGTGACGGCGAAGTCCTGCGTGGCGCCTCCGTTGGTGGGCGGCGCGACGGACACCTGCACCGCTGGCTTCAGCGGGTTGTAGACGCCCTGTGACGTGTTGACCGCCAGGTCCAGGATGGACTGCTCCGCGTTGAGCAGGTTCTTCGCCACCGCGTAGCTGCGGCTCGCGTCCTGGAGCAGGGGCGCGGCGGCCTCCGGCAGCGTCAGGGACAGGAACAGGTCATCCACCGCGATGCTGGGCGGCAGCACCACGGTGAGCGAGCGGGTCCCCGGGCTGAGCTGGACGGTCCGGTTGAAGTTCAGCCACGTGCCGTACTGCGGATTCCTGAACTCAGGCTCGTCCGGGATACGGTTCGAGCCTCCAAACGTGAGCTGGATCTTCCCGTTGCGCTCAAAGGCATTCTTGTAGACCAGGCTCGCGCCCCAGTTCACCTTCACCTCGCCGCCGTTGCGGTCGATGTATGGTGCGTACTGCGACACGTCGAACGTCATCGTCGCGCCGGTGCCCACCACCGCGTCGCTGCGCAAGCTGAAGAAGTACTGGCCGTGCTGGGGCTTGATGTTCCCATCGCTCGTGACGGCCTTCATCTGGGTACCCGCGGCCACCATCCAGCCCTTCGTGTCGCCGTTCTCCGCGCCCGGGTTCTGGATGAGGTTGCCCGTGCGGGTGCGGATGGGAGGCGACTGGAGGAACGGCGGCACCACCGAGTTCTCCGACGGGTAGTACTCGATGCCCAGCACGTCCGGGAACTGCTGGAACATCTCGTGGACGAAGAGGTTCACGCCCAAGAGCGAGTGCCGGTTGTACTGGCGCGGCGTCGTGGCCGTGTTGCCCTGGTAGAACTTCGCCAGGTCCGCGTTCACCTGCGCCACCGGCTCGAAGCCGTCGTTGGTGGACGCGCTGGCCAGCTGCATGTGGCACGTGAGGCAGGACGCCGTCTGGGTGGCGTAGCCGCTGTTGAGCCACTCGAAGTACGTCGTCTGCTCGTAGGCCAGGCCCACGCAGGGGTCCGTGAGGAAGTCGCCGGTGAAGTTCTTCTGCCCGGGCGGGCAGCTGGCCGGCTTCACGTAGCCGCCGCGCGCCTGCGCCTCCTGGACCGTCAGCGTCTTGCTGTACTTGTCCGGTACCTTGGGCAGCACCACGACGTGGCAGGAGCCGCACACCGTCGCGTCGCGGAGGTACGGCTGGCCGCCCGCCGCGTTGGTGGCCGTCTCCAGGCCCAGGCCTGCCGCGGCCATGGGCGCGATGTTCAGGCCCGTGTCCGGCCCCACCACGGAGCCCGGCCGGGTGTTCATGTGCGAGGTGAAGGGGAACGCCGGAGGCTGGCTGGAGTCGCCCGTGTCCTTGAGGCGGTTGGAGAGGTTCGCGCCAAAAACGCTGTTGGCTTCGCTGCCGTAGAACACGGTGAAGTCCGTGCCGTTCCACGGCTGGCCCTGCGCGGGCGCCACGTCGTGGCACGCGGCGCACGACACACCGTCCCGGCCCAGCGCGCCCAGCGTGGCGTTGGCGGGGCTCGCGTTCGGGTCGTTGACCGGACTTTTGTAACCGGAGCCCTCCGGCGTCGAATACAGCATGAAGTGGCTGAAGAGCTTCCCCTGCTGATTCGCCTGCCGCTGGCCCAGGGGCGAGTGGCAGCGCAGACAGAGGTTGTCCACCTGCTCCGGCTGGTTGGGCGACAGGCCGCGCGTGTTCTCCACCTGCGCCAGGAAGACGGGGTCGCGCGCCGCCAGCGCCTTGATGGATCCGCTCCAGTCCCCGAAGAGGGACCAGTTGGACGCGAGGTCCATCTTGCCGGAGGGGTCCACCTGCGCCACGCCGGGCTGCGCCCAGAAGGACATCTGCGGCAGGTTCGTGCCGGACGCCTTCCAATCGCTGTCATGGCAGGACTGGCACACCAGCGACGAGTTGAAGTTGCCCGACGCCAGGTCCAGGCCGTTGTGCGCGATGTCCAGCGACCGCTTGGGCAGCGCGAACAGCGAGGCGCGCGCCGGGTTGGGCAGCGTCACGCCAGTGCGCTGGCCGTAGTACGTCAGGAACTGCTGCACGGACGGATGGTTGTCCGCCAGGGATTGCGTGAGCGTGTTGCCGTGCGGGAACACCGGGAAGGGTGGCGACAGATAGCCGTCCGCCGCGGCCACGGCCTGGGTCGGTGACGGGCCAGAGGTGCGCTCCCACGAGGAGCACGCGCCCAGCGTGAACCCTCCAGCGAGCGCGGATACGCCCGCGGCGGCGATCAGGTATCGCGAAGGTCGATGGCGTCCGGTTGTCATGCGTTCTTCCCTACGGAGAGAGGGTTCGAGGCAGCGGCGAAAGGAAGCGGTGCGTGGGATTGCTGGCGGTTGCGCCAGTACGGCGCCGAGGGCCAGCGGCGCTCCAGGCGGTAGTAGCCCTCGCGGATGCGCAGGTGCTCCTGGAACTGGTGCCGCACCCGCACCTCGTGGAGGCGCAGCGCGGTGAAGTCACCGCGCAGGTAGCGGCTCACCGCGTCGGCGGCCTGGTGCGCGGAGCGCAGGGCCTGGGACGTGCCCTGCGAGGACAGCGGATCCAACGTGAACGCGGCGTCCCCCACCGCGAGCCAGTCCTCGCCGTGCAGCAGGTCCAGGCAGGCGACGTTCGCGGGCACCGCGCGCAGGGGCTCGCCGGTGAAGGCACACGCCTCCAGGCGGCCGAGCGTCTCGGGAGCGCGCGCCATCCGGGCCCGCCACGCCTCGGCGTCCTTCGGCAGCAACCCCTGGAGCGAGTCCCTGTCGCCCATCAGCCCGAAGACGACCTGGTCGCCGGGCATCCGCGCGGAGTACCACCAGCCGTCCTCGCACGCCTCCACCAGCGTGAGCGCGTCCACGGTGCGGCCGGGCTGGAGCGCGAACGTGCCGCACAGGCCAAAGGCCCGGTCCACCGTGTGGCGCCGGGCGCCCTGCGACGTGGCGAACGTGGCGCTCCGGCCCGTGGCGTCCACCACGAAGCGCGCGTCCACGAAGGCGCGGGGGGCATCACCCTCCACCGGAAGGAAGAGGCGGTGGCCGCCGTCCTCCAAGGCCTTCCATTCCGTCACCGCGGTGCCGGTGCGCACGTCCACGCCGTGGCGCGTGGCCTCGTCCGCGAGCATCCGGTCGAACCGGGCGCGGTCCAGGTGCCAGCCCGTGCCCCAGGGCGAGCGCAGGTGGTCGTTGTAGCCCAGCGAGGATGCGCCCCAGCGCGAACAGGAGCCCATGGAGCGCAGGTGGCCCTGGCGCGCGAAGGCCTCCCAGACGCCCAGCTGCGCCAGCAGCCGCCGGCTGTCCGGAGGCAGGGTCTCGCCCAGGTGGGGCTGCGCGTAGGTGGAGCGCTCGAACAGGGCGACGCGCAGGCCCGAGTGCCTGCGCAATGCCAGCGACAGGGCCGCGCCCGCGGGACCGCCGCCCAGCACGGCGACGTCATACCGGATGCCGTCCACGGATCAGGCCGTCCCGTCCGAGTGCTCCAGCGGCCGCCGTTCGACCTCCAGGAATTGAGCGCCCGTGCCCGACTGCCGGAGGATGAAGCCCAGGTCCTTCCAGTTGAAGACCATGGTCTCGTCCTTGACGAAGTTGGCGCCATAGGGACGCGTCCAGTAGTCCTGCTTCACCTGGCCGCCGTCCATGTACGAGACGAAGTACGGCCGCTGCGCGGGCCACCACCAGAGGTTGGTGTAGTCGGTGGTCTGGTTGGAGCACTCGTTGAAGTCCGCCTGCCACGGCAGCGCCATGTACTTGGTGGCGTCCCCGGGCTGGAGGCCGTGGCCCGCGGTGGGCTCTGTGTCCCACCGGAGGCCCGCGTTGCCCGTGGGGGGCATGGGCTTGATGCGGAAGGGCTCCTCGTAGATGGCCGGGTCACGGCACAGCCAGGTCATCTCGATGCCCGGGCAGAACGGCCCGCCCACGCAGTTCTCCAGCACCGCGCGGTCCAGCGCTTCGCCGGGCCCCACCGTGGACGCGGGCGGCGGGTCCTTGGAGTACAGCTGCTTGCTGAACTGCTGGAGCAGGAAGTACTGCGTGCGCGTCAGCGTGAGGTACTTGCTGGACGGGCTGGGGATGACGTTGGGCTCGCCCTGCAGCGGATCATCCCCGGCAAGCTTGGGCATCAGGGCCGGCGTCGGGTCGTTCTCATGGCCCGGCTGGCGCAGGTAGCCGAAGAAGTTGGAGGGCGCCCCGCTCGGCTGCACCACCCCGTCGTGTCCCGCCGTGCCCTGGGAGTTGATGTTGGCGACCCACTGGTAGACGGCGGGCCGCGCGAGGATGGGGCGGATCTCCGCCTGGAAGTTCGGCACGTAGCCGGGGTTGAAGCCATTGGCGCCGTAGAGGTCCGGCGCCAGGTTCCGCGCCCGCACGAGCGCGTCGTAGATGGTGTCGTACAGCGTCACCATGTTCAGGATTTGCGGCGCGTAGGACGGCGGCGCCACCATCACCCAGGCGGGGGTGACCTCCACGGAGGTGCCGCCCTGGAGGATGACGCGGGCGGTGACGGGACCGTCCGACGTGTCGTCCCACCAGAAGTTGTTGTTGGCGTAGGTGTCGATGCGCGGCTGCTCGTACGCAATCGCTTCCACGTCCTGGGCCAGGTACGTGCCCACGTGTTCGCCGAAGATGCCGATGATGGCGGCCTTGAACGCCGCCTCCGTGGCGTACCCGATGTCCGCGATCTGCCGCAGCCCCGCGACGGCGCTGGGCGGCAGGTAGTTGGGCTGACTGCTGGACGTGGTGTTGACGGTGTTGAGCAGCGCCGTGGTGACCATCCACCGCGTGGACGAACCGGAGCGCCCGTAGCCGCCCCGGAAGTCCATGCGGCCCTGGCTGTCCACGGAGAGCTGGCCCAGCGTGGTGATGTCGCTGTTCTCCGGGACCAGGCCGGTCGCCGGGAAGTTCACCGGGTAGCCCTGTGGCGCGTGCGCCGCGTCGAAGGAGGATTGGGACGGCAGCCCGCCGTTGCCCCGGGCCGCGACGGTGCGGGGCCCCGGGTCGATGATAAGGCCGTTGCGCATTCCCACCGGCGTCCTGGGATTGCGCAGCGGCTGGCCGTCGTGCTTGCCGTCCACGCCGGTGAGCTGCTGGAACTCGTACCAGGCCGCCTTCTTGTTGGCCACGTGCACGGTCCACTGCACGTCCTGCACGTTGTCCTGCCCCAGCGTCACGGGGCGGCCGTGAGGGCTCGCGTCGTCGTAGACGAACACCTGGAAGCGCGCCGCCTGCCGGCGGATGGCTCCCTGGCCGTCGCGGAAGGTCTTCACCTCCCTCTGGCCATCCTGCTCCAGCGGCAGGCCCCCGGCCGACACCGGCCCCAGGTAGTAGTCCTCGCTGTTGCCAACGCGCGCGATGCCGATGGCGGGATGGATTCGGTAGGTCGGACTCATGGGCATGGCCCGGACCCACTGCAACCGGCATACCATGAAATCCCCGTCCCAATGCCAAAGGTTTGTCTGGGGTTACGGCGGGGGTGGCGGAGGCGCGGAGCGCTGGACGCGTCAGGGGGCGTTCCGTGACGTGTCAGCCCGGGCGATGACGCGTCAACGCGCCTGACCCCGGTGGGCGAATCAGCGAGGATGGCCCCATGAAAATCTGGGTCGATGCCGATGCGTGTCCGGGGCCCGTGCGGGACATCCTGCTGCGCGCCGTGCAGCGCGTGAAGGTGCCCATCGTCTTCGTGGCGAACAAGCCCCTGGCGCTGCCGCGGCTGGCGTACGTGTCCACGGTGCAGGTGGGCGCGGGGTTGGACGTGGCGGACCGGCACATCGCCACGTCCGCGGAGAAGGGCGACCTGGCCGTCACGCAGGACATCCCGCTGGCGGCGCTGCTCGTGCCCAAGGGCGTCGTGGTGATGGATCCGCGCGGAGAGCTCTTCACCCCGGAGACCATCGACGAGCGGCTGTCGGTGCGGAACTTCATGCAGGAGCTGCGCGACAGCGGCGTGAACACGGGCGGTCCCGGCGGCTTCTCACCGCAGGACCGCCAGCAGTTCGCCGCCACGCTGGACCGGGAGCTCACCCGGCTGGTGAAGCAGCAGGGCTGAAGCCCAGGACGGTCAATGGCCGGCGCCGCCGCTGCCCTCCGCCGGAGGCGTGCCGGTGGACGGCGCCACGGGGCTCGTGCCGATGCCCTTGTTGCGGTTCCAGGCCTCCGGGATGATGTCCAACCTCGCGCCCTGGTTCTGGGAGGGGACCGCTTCCGGAGCCAGGTTGTCCACGTCGCGCATGTCGATGCTACCCGAGCCGCCCGTCCCCACCTCGTCGAGGTCCACGCATTGGAAGTCCTCCGGCTTCGAGGACGGCTGGATGCCCGTGCCTCCGGAGGCCTCGGCGGCGGCCTGGGCTTCGGCGCCCACCTGCCCGTAAAAGTTCAGGTCATGGGTGCGCTGCATCTCCTGCGTGCGCGGGGACTCGTCCGAGTCCCACGACATCTCGTCGCTGGCGAACGCCTCGGATGGGGACTCCTGTGGCAGGGAGGAGGTCTGCGTGGCACAGCCTCCCAGGAGGAGCGCGGTCATCGAGGCCATGAGAGGAAGCTTCATCGGGGTGTCCTCCAGAAGTGTCGTCCGCCACTCAAGGTGGAGGCACTTGCGTCGGGGACAAGCGACGGGGGACCGGCCGGGCCAGCGACCCCGTTCCAGGCCGGGGCCTCTTCAATGCTCCACGGAGTCATCCCCAACATGCAGGCAGGCCAGCGCCGCCACGGTGAGTGACTCACACCCCATGCGCAGGGAGCCCGCGCGGTCCGGCGCGTAGCCGCCATTGTGCGGCCCGGGCAGATGCGCCACCTTCTCCAGGGGCGTCGCGCCCGGCGCTGCCTCCCAGGCCTTCCGCGGAGTGATGCCCACGAACCAGTACGCGATGGGCACCGGGTGCTCCGGACCCTGGGCGAAGTAGGGGAAGTCCTCGCTCGCGGTGGCGAGCACGCCCGGCACCAGCGCGGCGCGTCCGAACCATTCCTCATGCGCGGCCCTGACGCGGCGGAGGAGCGCCGGGTCGTTGCGGTTCACCGGCCCGCGGTTCAGCACCTCCACCTGGGGAGGCTTCGGTGCGCCCGCCGCGGCGGCCTCTCCCTTCGCGATGCGTTCGATGGCGGCGAGCACGCGCGCCTGCACCGCGTCGTCCTCCGTGCGCACCGTCAGCTCCAGCAGGGCCTCTTCCGGAATCACGTTGGCGCGCGAGCCGGCCTGGAAGTGGCCCACCGTCACCACCGCGGCCTCCAGCGGTGACAGCTCGCGCGACACGATGGTCTGCAGGCGCAGCACCACGCTGGCCCCCAGCACCACGGGGTCCACGGACAGCTCCGGCTGCGCGCCATGCGCGCCCCGGCCGAAGAGGCGCACGCGCACCTGCGCGGAGCCCATCATCGTCACGCCCTCGCGGTGCATGAGGGTGCCCACCGGCAGCGGCGCGGTGTGCTGGCCCAGCACGGCGTCCGGCGTGCCGAAGCGCGCGTAGAGCCCGTCGTCCAGCATCGCCTTCGCGCCCTGGAGCGTCTCCTCCGCCGGCTGCCCCACCACCATCACCGTGCCGCGCCACGCGTCGCGCGAGCGCGCCAGCACCGCCGCCGTGCCTACCAGACACGCGGTGTGGACGTCGTGGCCGCACGCGTGCATCACCGGTTCGCCGTCCTCCGTCCGCACGCGGCTCGCGTACGGCAGCCCCGTCTTCTCCTCCACGGGCAGCGCGTCCATGTCCCCGCGCAGGAGCACCGTGGGCCCGTCACCGTTGCGCAAGAGGCCCACCACGCCGTGGCCGCCCACGTCCCGCGTCACCTCGTAGCCCTCCGCCTCCAAGCGCCACGCCACTTCCGAGGCCGTGCGCGCTTCGTGGCCGGACAGCTCCGGGTGTTCGTGCAGGTCCCCGTAGAGCGCGTCTACGTTCGGAAGCACCGCGTCCAGGTGCGCGAGGACGCGTCGAGCGCGAGCCTTGAGGTCCGAAGCAGTGGATGGGCCCGGGACGGGCTGGGGGTGGGTGGCGTCGTTCATGGCGGTGCGCTCCTGGCCCGGACGCGTGGGGGAGGTGTCGTGAGCATCCGGGTACGGCTCAAGGTGGAAGCCGCGCACCGGGCTTCACAGGGAACGGGCGGGGAGGAGGACAGGGGCCTGGCCCCATGCGCCGCACGCCCCGCCCTCCGGGGGGCCGTGGGCCTCCGGAGCACCGCCTGTCCGTTCGTTGTCCGCCCCTCCCCCGTGGACCACCTTCTGGCTGCGCACGCGACACATGAAGGGAGCGGTCATGAGGCGAGGCATCACATTGGGGCTCTGCCTGGCGGGATTGACGGGTGGCGCCGCCAGGGCCCAGGACCCACCACCGGACGCGCCCACGCGGATGGGACGGGTGGAGTGGAAGGGGCCCTACTTCCTGCTGGGATTGGGTGTGGAGGGCTACACGGGCAAGCTCGCGCCCAACCTGGATCCAGGGCCGTCGTATGGCGTCGTCGTGGGCTACCGCCCCAATGACTACCTGGGCGTGGAGCTGGGCTACAGCGGCGGCGTGAGCAGCCTGTCCGTCGCGGACAACAACGCGTCCTTCGGCACGCCGGACATCGTGCGCAACGGAGGGCAGGCGGCCCTCACGCTGGGCTTCACCCCCACGCGGTTGCAGCCGTACGTGCTCGCGGGCATCGGCGTCGAGCGCTACTCGGTGCGCGAGGGGAACTTCTTCCGCTTCTTCGACGACACCGGAGGCTACGCGCCCGTGGGCGCGGGCGTGCGCTTCAAGATCAACCCACAGCTCACGGCCGAGGTGCGAGGCACCTACAGCTTCCTCTTCGGCCAGGACTTCTCGCCCACGCAGGACCTGGGCGCGGGGGATGGCCGCTACTCGGGACTGTTGATGATTGGAGGCAGCTATTGATGTCCGCGCCCATGACGCTGATCGAACTCCTCGACGAGCGAAGCCGCCGTCATCCGGAGCCGCGCCTCTACACCTTCCTGGAGGACGGCGCGGAGGTGACGCTCACCCGGAGCGAGCTTGCGTCGAGCGCGCACCGCATCGCCGCCGCGCTCCAGTCGCTGGCGGCGCGGGGCGAGCGCGCGGTCCTGCTCTATCCGCCCGGCGCGGACTACCTCCGCGGGTTCTTCGGCTGCGTGTGCTCGGGGCTGGTGGCGGTGCCGGCGTATCCGCCGGACCCGTCGCGGCTGGAGCGCACCCTGCCCCGCCTGCGCGCGCTCATCGCGGACTCAGGGGCCACGGTGGTGCTCACCACGTCCTTCATCCTGTCCATGGCGGAGTTCCTCTTCACGGACGCGCCGGAACTGCGCGCGTTGAAGTGGGTGGCGACGGACGTGCCGGAGGCGGGCGACGCGGCGGCGTGGAAGCGGCCGGACGTGACGGCCGACACGCTGGCCTTCCTCCAGTACACCTCCGGCAGCACCGGGACGCCCCGGGGCGTGATGCTCAGCCACGGCAACCTGCTGCACAACCTGGAGGCCATCCACCGCGCCTTCCAGACACGCGACGACAGCGTGGGCGTCATCTGGCTGCCGCCGTACCACGACATGGGGCTCATTGGCGGCGTGCTGGCGCCGCTGCTGGCCCAGGGCCTCCACACGGTGCTGATGTCCCCGCTGTCGTTCCTCAAGCGGCCCCGCGCGTGGCTGGAGGCGCTCACCCGCTTCGGCGGCACCATCAGCGGCGGGCCCAACTTCGCGTTCGACCTGTGCGTGCGGCGCATCCCGCCCGCGGAGCGGGAGGGCCTGGACTTGAGCCGCTGGGAGCTGGCGTTCTGCGGCGCGGAGCCCATCCGTCCGGACACGCTGGCGCGCTTCACGGAGGCCTTCGGGCCGTACGGCTTCCGGCGCGAGGCGTTCTATCCCTGCTACGGCCTGGCCGAAGGGACGCTCATCGTCACCGGCGGCGCGAAGGAGGCCGCGCCCATCCTGCGCGACGTGGACGCCTCCGCGCTGGAGGCGGGCTGGGCCCGGGCGCCCTTGAGCACGGCCCGGACGCTGGTGAGCAGCGGCACGACGTTGCCGGATCAATCCCTGCGCATCGTGGCGCCGGACACCGGACAGGTGCTCCCACCGGGTGAGGTGGGCGAGATCTGGTTGAAGGGGCCCAGCGTGGCGCGGGGCTACTGGCGGCGCGAGGAGGAGTCCGCGCGGGTCTTCCAGGCGCGGACCGCGCAGGGAGACGGGCCATACCTGCGGACGGGAGACCTGGGCTTCCTGGACGCGGGGGAGCTGTACGTCACGGGGCGCGAGAAGGACCTGATCATCGTGCGCGGCCGGAACCTGTACCCGCAGGACCTGGAGGTGGTGGTGGAGGAGAGCCACCCCGCGCTCAGGCCCGGGTGCGGCGTGGCCTTCGGCGTGGAGGTGGCCGGCGAGGAGCACCTCGTCGTGGTGCAGGAGGTGGATCCGCGCAGGTGGGATGGCAACGCGGCGCCAGTGCTGGGCGCCATCCGCGGAAAGCTGGCGTCGGTGCACGAGGTGAGGCCCCACGCGGTGGTGCTCATCGAGCCCGGGAGCCTGCCGAAGACGTCCAGCGGCAAGGTGCAGCGGCGGGCCACGCGAGAGGCGTTTCTCGCCGGAGCGCTGCGCGAGTTGCACGCCTGGTGCACGAACGCGTTGAACGGCATGGAGGCACCCGGCGAACCGTCGGCTCGGGAATTCCGCGTCTTGGCGCGCGTGCCAACGCGCCTGGGAGCGCGGGTGGAGGACCTTGACGCCCAGCCGCCCTGACCCTCCCGCCCGGCGCGGTCCAAACCGGTCCGACTGGAGGGTTGCGCGGAATAGCGGTTCAGCCTGGCCGCGATGCAGGGGGAGGAGCAGGGGCCTCGAAGAGGACGAAGACGCAAAAAAGCCGGCTGCGGGAGAGCAGCCGGCTGACGTTATGGGCCAGCAGCTTGAGGAAGACTTCCGCGTCGATGGTGGGCGGGTGCCGGGAGGAGAGGCGGTGAAAGCCCATGTCGTGCTGCAGCGA
>NZ_RAWE01000159.1 GCF_003611695.1 Corallococcus carmarthensis
GCTCCGCCTGCTGCTGCGCGGGGCGGGACGGGGCGCGCTCGAGGCCCTTCTCGATGGTGCGCGCGTACACCTGCGACGGCGCGACGCCGCTCTTCACCAGGCCCTCGGCCTTGGCGAGCTCCTCGTCGATGAGGGCCTTGAAGTTGTCGATGGGCTGCGCGCCGGAGAGGAAGCGGCCGTTGATGAAGAAGGCCGGCGTGCCGCTGGCGCCCAGCTGCTGGGCCAGGGCCTGCTCCTTGTCGATGGTGGCGCTCAGGCGGGAGTCCGCCATGTCCGCCTTCCACTTCGCCACATCCAGGCCGATCTGCTTGGCGTAGCCCTCCAGGCTGTCGCCATCCAGCTTCTTGTTGTTGGCGAAGAGCAGGTCGTGCATGTCCCAGTACTTGCCCTGCTCACCGGCCGCGAGCGCCGCGAGGGCCGCGGGCTTGGCGTGCGGGTGGAAGGACAGCGGGTTCTGGCGCATCACCACGCGCAGCTTGCTGCCGTAGTCCTTCTGGAGCTGCTCGACGGTGTTGTGCGCGCGGCTGCAGAACGGGCACTCGTAGTCGGAGAACTCCACGATGGTGACGAGCGCGTTGACGCTGCCCTTCGTGGGCGCGCCATCCACGGGCACCTTGAAGACGGTGGGGTCCACGGCGCGCGCGGGCTTGTTGGCCGCCTGCGCGACGGGGGGCGTGTTGCCGGGGGTGGCTTTCGAGCCGCTGGCGGCACGGCCGCCAACGAACCCGAGCACCAGGCCGACCAGCAGGGCCACGATGACATTGGGCTTCATGGGTTGGGAATGCTCCTGCGCCATAGGTCCGACTCCGGGCCCCAAGCGGGTGTCTGGGTAGGGAAAGG
The DNA here is from genome assembly GCF_003611695.1 of Corallococcus carmarthensis. Classification (GTDB taxonomy): domain Bacteria; phylum Myxococcota; class Myxococcia; order Myxococcales; family Myxococcaceae; genus Corallococcus; species Corallococcus carmarthensis. The sequence goes on from NZ_RAWE01000159.1 coordinate 841, forward strand.
GCGGGGTACTTAACAGAGGGAATTCCAGACACGCAAGCCGCGAAGACCGCCTGCGTCCGCCACATATCCAGAGGCCTCGAAGGGGCGGACAACGACGCGCGAGGGGCCGAAATTCCCTCTCATGGAGCGCGTCGTGCCACTTTGGCGGTCAGGGTTCCAGCTTCCCGTTTCCATGTCAGGATGCGCGGCCATGGAAGCCGGTGTGCGCGTGGATACGTCCGGAGCCCTCTGTCCGGTGCCCATCCTGGAGATCGCCAAGGCGATGCGCCGCCTTGCGCCCGGAACGCTGGTGGAGCTCCTCTCCACCGACCGTGGGCTGGAGGCGGACCTGCCCGCGTGGTGCGACGCGACGGGCAACGAGCTGGTCCGCATGGAGCGCCGCGGCGCCCACTATGTGGGCTGGGTGCGCAAGGCGGGGTGAGCGTCCGTGGGGCTTGGGCCTACAGGAGCTGGAGGACGCGGTCCTCCAGGCGGCGGCCACGGCTGACGCCGAGGATGAGCACCTGGTGCTGGAGGAGGTGGCCGACGGTGCGGCTGATGACCTCCTCGGCCTTATGGGCCTGGCCGTCGAACCGCACGCGCAGCACGTCCGGGCCTTCCATGCGCGCGTCGGTGACGCCGGGCATGGAGGTGATTTCGGGAATGATGACGTCGCCCCGGGCGATCTGGACGCGGAATTCGGCGCCCTGACCGGTGAGCTCCGACATGGTGCCCGCCTGCGCGAGCGAACCCTTGTCGAGGATGGCGGCGGCGTCGCACAGCTCCTCCAGCTCCTGGAGGTTGTGGCTGGAGACGACCACCGTCTGGGTGCCCTTCATGTCCTTGATGACCTGGCGCACCTGCGCGGCGATGCGCGGATCCAGGCCGGCGGTGGGCTCGTCCAGGAGCACGAGGGGCGGGCGGCCCATCAGGGCCTGGGCCATGGCGGCGCGCTTGGCCATGCCGTGGCTGAGCGCCTGCGTCTGGACCTTCCAGGCCTCCATCAGGCCCACCTTCTCCAGGGCGCCCCGGGCCTCGTGCTCCGGCTGGGGCAGGTCCGACAGGCGGGCCCAGTACATGAGCAGCGCGCCCACCTCCCAGCCCGGCGGCAGCACCGCGTCCTGGGGCAGCGCGCCCACGCGGCCCTTGAGGGCGCCGGGCGTCGAGGGCGACACGCCCATCACCTGGAGCGTGCCCTCCGACGGGAAGAGGTAGCCGCACATCATGGAGAAGGTGGTCGTCTTGCCGGCGCCGTTGGGACCGATGAGGCCGAAGACGTCCCCCTGCTGCACCTGGAGGCTGACTGCGTTGACGGCGACCTTGGGACCGAAGCGCTTGGAGACGTTGGACAGCTGGATGGCCAGGTCGCTCACAGGTCCCTCGTGCGCAGGACGCCGTAGGCGCCGAAGAGGAAGACGGCCGCGAAGGCGGCGTAGGCCGCGCCGCTGACGGCGAACTCGGCGAGCTTCGGGTGCAGCAGGTTGGTCGAGTAGTAGGACGGGGACAGGTAGCGCAGGAAGCGCAGCAGGTTCGCCTCGCTGACCGAGCGCCCCACGGAGTCCATCAGCCAGAAGACGAAGAGCAGGATGAAGTTGAAGACGAGGCTCACGGCCGGGCTGCGGAAGAGGCTGGAGCACAGGCTGGTGAGGGCCACGTACGCCAGCGAGAAGACGATGGTGGCGCTCCAGAACTTCAGCAGGTTGAGCACCAGCGTCCCGACGGCGAAGTCGTCGTTGAGGATGCGCGCGTAGATGAAGATGGCCAGGTCGATGACCAGCACCAGCCCCACCAGCAGCGTGGCCTGGGAGAGGAACTTGCCCAGCAGCACCGACGAGCGGCGCGCGCGGACGGTGAGATAGCGCATGGAGCGCGGACCCACTTCGCCGCTCACCTGGTCGAAGCCCATCAGCGCGATGTAGGCGGGCAGGAAGAAGAGGGTGATCTTGAAGACGATGAGCACCACGATGGGCACCTGCGCCAGGGCCTCCATCATCGCGGTGTCGTTGCTGGCGAGGAAGCCCAGCACCCCGCGGTGCATCTCCTCCGCGGCGCGCGTGGCGACCTCCGAGTCCGCGCCGGACTCGGCGAGCTTCGCGTTCACCTGCGCCTGCAGCTCGCGGGTGACGAAGCCCACCACGAGCAGCACCAGCGCGGAGAACATGCTGTAGAGCCCGAGCAGCACGATGGCCCGGCCGCTTCTCACGGCCCGGCGCAGCTCCGCTGCCCAGATCACCATCATCTCTTTGAGTCCGTCCAAGGTGCACAGGACCCTACTGGACCTCCGGTCACCTTCCCAGGTTTCTCCCTGACGAAGGCAGCAGACGAGGAGGCAAGCCGTGGACAGCGCGCTCTCAGCGAATAGGATCCGGCGGTCTGCTCCCTGCCCCCCAAGGAGAGCCCCGAAGCATGACGATTCGCCGCTTCCTCGCCGTCCTGCCGCTGTTTCCCCTCACGTTGCTCCTGGGCGCCTCCGCGCCCGGGACGGACGCGAACACCGCGCCGTCACCCGCCGCCCCGACGGACGCCCAGGCCCTGGCGCAGGCGGTGACCGCCCTGGGAACGGACGCGGGCCCCACGGGCGCCCGCGCGCTGGTGGAGAAGGTGGAGGCCGAGCAGCGCGCCCAGCTGGCTTCATCGGACGCGGGGGCCGCCGCGAGCGTCGTGCAGGCGCCCGCCGCTCCGGACTCCGGGACGGCCCCTGACGCCGTGGTGGCCGCGCCGGCAGAGGACGCGCGTCCGGTGGATGCGCGCGCGCTGGCGGAGGCGCTGGCTTCGAAGGACGCGGCCGCGCTGGAGCCCGGCATGGTGCCGCCGATGCCGGTGCCCTCGCGGGAGAAGGCGCCGCCGTTCGGCAAGCTCCAGGGTCTGCCCCGCGCGCAGGACCTGGTGGCCCGCGCGAAGCTGGAGGGCAACAAGCTGGTGGTGAAGGGCGGCAAGAGCGCGCCGGATCAGGTGCTCACCATCGACCCGGGCCTCCAGGCGTCGCTCACGAAGATCATGGAGAACTACCAGGTGCCCTACGGCGCCGCGGTGGTGCTGGAGCCCTCCACGGGCCGCGTCCTCGCGATGGCGGAGCACTCGGAGGCGAAGCCGGAGCTGCGCGGGCTTCCCATCCGCGCGGTGTACCCGGCCGCGAGCATCTTCAAGATCGTCACCGGCAGCGCGCTCATGGAGGCCGGCGTGTCCCCCGAGACCGAGGCGTGCTTCCACGGTGGCAAGCGCCGCCTCAATGAGCGGCAGCTCGAGGACACCGAGCGCGACGGCGCCTGCTATTCGCTGGCGCTGGCCATGGGCAAGAGCGCCAACGTCATCTTCGCCAAGATGACCAGCAAGCACCTGAGCGCGGACGCCCTCAAGCGCATGGCGGCGCGCCTGCGCTTCAACCGCGAGATCCCCTTCGCCCAGCCGCTGGACGTGTCGCTCGCGTACATCCCGGAGGACGGCTTCGCGCTCGCCAACACCGGCGCGGGCTTTGGCGACGTGTACCTGTCCCCGCTGCACGGCGCGCTGCTGGCCGCCGTCGCCGCCAACGAGGGCCGCTGGGTGGACCCCGTGCTGGTGGAGCCGGAGCCGTTCATGCCCCTGCCGGAGCCGGAGCCGGTGCTCACGCCCACCGCCGCGCACGGGCTCACGCGGATGCTGGAGGAGACCGTCACCCACGGCACCGCGCGCGGCGTCTTCCGCGAGCGCGGCTTCCAGGTGAAGGACGCGGTGGGCAAGACGGGCACGCTCGCGGACCGCGAACCCTTCCGCGACTACTCGTGGTTCGTCGGCTTCGCGCCCAAGGACCACCCGCGCGTGGCCGTGGCCGCGCTCATCGTGAATGATCCGAAGTGGCGCATCCGCGGCTCCTACCTGGGCCGCGAGGCCCTGCGCCTGGCGCTGGAGCGCATCCCCGCGCCGGTGGAAGTGACGGCCCCCGCGGGCGCCGCCGGCAAGCACTGAGGCGGCCTTCAGGACAGCGGACGCGCGGTGAGCTTCACCAGCCCCGTGGCCACGAAGCCCTGGAAGAACTTCAGGGCTTCCAGTTCCTGAAGCGGCGACACGTGCACGATGGCCGCCACGTCCCGCCGCCCGTCGATGCGCGACAGCAGGTAGCGCTCCGGTGACGTGAGCGGCAGCGTCTTCAGGTGCGCGGGCGTCACCATCAGCGCCGGCACCCGCGACGGCTCCATCAGCGCCTTGCGCAGCTCCGTGAGCAGCCTGCCTTCTGCGTCGCGCAGGAGCTTCGTGGTGTGCTCGGTGGGAGCGATTTCGTGCGCGCGCCGCGCCAGCGCCTCGCCGTCGCGCAGGTTGCCCGCGTCCAGGAAGAGCTGGGCGGCCTGGAGCACCTCGTCGGAGGAGGACTCGGAGCCGATGACGCCGCCCGAGTTCAGGTCGTCCTCGTCGTCATCCTCCACCACCACCACGGTGTGCGAGCCGGGCTCCGGGGCGGGCAGGGGCGCCTCGTCCGACACACGCAGCGCGTCCTGACGGTAGAGCGCGTACAGCCGCTGGTAGAGGAAGAAGTCGGTGGCGTGCAGCGCCAGCGCGATGCCGTCGATGCTGAGGCCGTCCTTCGCGAGCTGCACGATGCGCTCGTCCATGCTGCCGGCCTTGCGGTCCGTCAGCCTGCGCTCGTCCACCTCCAGGCGCACGCGGCCGGAAGGGAACACCGCGCGGATGGCCTGCCACGCCGTCTCGCGGAACTCGCCCTCGCGGTGCACGTCCAAGAGGTCCACGCTGACGTCCAGGCCCTCCAGCTCCGGCGCGACGTCCGTGGCGCGGAAGTCGAAGCCGCCTTCCTCCCAGGTGAAGGCATCCAGCAGCATCTCCCGGAACTTGTGGGAGAGCACCGTGCGCACGGTGGCTTCCGACACCGTGCCCGTCATGATCAGGATCTTCCCCAGGAGGATGTGCGTCTCCGCCTGCGTGGAGAACGCGCGCTCCAACTGGTCCTCCGTCAGGTGGCCCTGGTTGATCAGGAACTGACCGAAGTACTCGCGCGGCTGGTTGGAGCTGGCGGTGATGACGTGGCCGTCGCGCAGCAGCAGCTGCTTGCGCACGTCTCCCCGCTCCACGTTCAGGGTGCCGGTGGCCCGGCGATTCCCGAGGTGGACGACCAGGTCCTTGAGGGGCATCGTCGAAAAATCACCACACACGCCGCGCATCGAGCGCCCATCCTGCAACGCATGCGAGTCGATATCTACTCGAAACCCCGGTGTTCCCTCTGTGAGAAGGCACTCGCGGTCGTGGAGGAGGTCCGGACCCGGCTGCCGTTCGAGCTCTACGTCACCGACATCCTCCAGAGCCCGGACCTCTTCGAAGCCTGGCGTTACGACATCCCCGTGGTCCTCATCGACGGGGAGCCTGTCTTCAAGCACCGCGTGGACGCGGAGGCCCTGGAGGCCCGGATCCGCGAGGTGATGAATGGCATACCCATTGCTAAAACCGTGGGCCAGGATGGGTAACGAAGTGCCCTTCCCTAAGAAATCCAAGGGGATACGTAGGGCGCAAAAGTAGCGGGGCTGTAAATCTGGGCGGGCAGGCAGGTTGACGGGGCAGAAAATGCTGGAAAGGAGGGCACGGCGGTGGGTGTGAAGCGCAAGCAAGCGGGAAGGTCGGGGCAGCCTCCTACGGTGTTGTTGGTGGAGCCCCGGGCGGAGGACCTGGAGCGCACCCGGGCGCTCCTGGGCGAGGCGGGCTTCCGTGTGGTTCCCCTGACGCGCTTCGATGCGGCGGTGCCCCTCTTCGAGGTGATCCGCCCGGACGCGGTGCTGCTGGCCGCGCAGCCGCCGGACTTCGCGGCGGTGCAGACGGCGCGGCGCCTGCGCCAGGTGGGCCGCGGCACGGTGCCGATGATGTACCTGGTGGATTCGCACGACCGGGACGCGTGGCGCTTCTGCGTGGAGAAGGGGCAGTGCGTGGACGTCGTTCCGCGCACGGTGGACGGCGCGGAGCTGTCCATGAAGATTCACGCGCAGATGCAGCTGAAGCAGTCGGTGGAGCGCGCGGCCGCCGGTGAAGAGGCCGGCACGGCGCTGGCGCTGCATGACCCCGTGACGGGGCTCTACAACCGGCCGTTCCTGCTGGCCCTCATCGGGTTGGAGGCGCGGCGGACGGAGCGCTACGGCGGGACGTTCTCCGTGGTGGCCGCGGAGGTGACGGGGTGGAGCGCACTCCGCAAGGAGCACGGCAAGAGCATGGCGGAGCGGCTGCTCGTCTACAGCGCGGTGGTGCTGGGACAGACGGTGCGCGAAGCCGACGCGGTGGCACGGGTGGGGGACAGTCAGTTCGCCATGCTGCTGCCGGGCACGCCCGCGGAGGCGGTGCCGGAAGTGCTGGCGCGGGTGGAGGCCCGGTTCGAGGCCGCCCGGTTCCAGATGGAGGGTCGCGTGGTGCGCACGGCGCTGGAGCTGGGAGCGGTGAGCTTCCCGGACACGGTGGGGGCTCCCACCCAGTTGCTGGGCGCGGCACTGCGGACCTTGAGGCGTACACGCGAGATTCGGCGGGCCGCCGGTCCAGCCCGTTTGATGTCGGTTTGATTCAGTTCACGAGGGTTTGATGCACAGGGCGAGCGGAGGCGTGGGGATGGATCGGATCGCGGTGCTGGTGGTGGATGATGAGGAGTCGGTGCGCACGTTCCTGTCCGAGCTGCTGGGCAGCTCTGGGTATCAGGTGCGCTGTGCGTCGAGCGGCTCGCAGGCCCTGGAGATGCTCTCCGGTGGCTCGTTCGACGCGGTGCTCCTGGACGTCGTGATGCCGGAGATGAGTGGCCTGGAGGTGCTTCGCCGCTACCGCGGCACGGGTGGCACGGCTCCGGTCATCGTGTTGAGCGCGCTGTCGGGTGCTGATGATGCGGTGCGCGCGCTGAAGATGGGGGCCTCTGACTATCTGGCGAAGCCCTTTGGCAACGACGAGCTGCAGGACGTGCTCGCGCGCGCCCTGGGGACCCGTGTCCCCGAGCGTCAGGCGACCGCGCCCGCGCCCCGCGCGGTGCTGACGTCCGCCGAGGCCGCGGCGGAGGCCCGCGTGCTCATCTCCACGTCGCCGGCCATGCGCCGCGCCCGTGCGCTGGTGGAGCGCATCGCGGACACGGATGTGCCGGTGCTGCTGCTCGGTGAGTCCGGTACGGGCAAGGAAGTCATCGCCCGCGAAATCCATGCGCGCAGCCAGCGTCATGGCCGGCCGTTCATCAAGGTGAACTGCGCGGCGCTGCCGGGCGAGCTCCTGGAGAGCGAGCTGTTCGGCCACGAGCGCGGCGCCTTCACGGGCGCCACGGCGGAGAAGCCGGGCAAGTTCGAGCTGGCGGATCAGGGCACCATCTTCCTGGACGAGATTGGCGAGATGGCCATCCGCCTCCAGGCGAAGCTGCTCCAGGTGCTGCAGGACGAGGAGTTCTTCCGCGTCGGTGGCAAGAAGAGCGTCCGCGTGGACAGCCGCGTGGTGGTGGCGACGAACCGCGACCTGGAGAAGGAGATCGCGCTCGGCAACTTCCGCGAGGACCTCTACTACCGCCTCAACGTGGTGGCCATCCGCCTGCCGCCCCTTCGCGAGCGCCGTGAGGACGTGGTCCCGCTCACCGACCACTTCCTGAAGAAGTACGGCAAGGGCTTCATGACGAACGTGTCCGAGCTGCCCTCCGAGGTGCTCCACGCGTTCACCGACTACGAGTGGCCGGGCAACGTGCGCGAGCTGGAGAACATGGTCCGCCGGCTGTGCGTGCTGAAGGACCCGACCCTGGTGCTGGATGAAATCAACGCCGGGGGCCGGACCCCCGCGAGCGCCCCTTCGCTGCCCACGTCGTTCGGCGGTGGAGACGAGTACAGCCCGCCGCCGTCGCGCCACATGGAAGAGTCCGCTCGTGTCTTCGCGTCCCCTCCGCCCTCGCATTCGATGGTTTCGAACTCGGGCGTGCAGGTGCTGGAGATGCCCGCGCGCGGCGCGATGCTGACGCCGGCTCCTGTGCCGGACGCCACGCCGTTCAACGCCGTGGCGCCCATGCGCTACGCGAACCCGTTCGACGCGCCGCAGCCTCCGCCCCCGCCGCCTCCGGCCGGGGAGCTGTCGCTCAAGGACATCGGCAAGCGCGCGGCGATGCTCGCGGAGCGCGAGGCCATCCTCGCGATGCTCCAGCGCACCGCGTGGAACAAGCGCCGCGCGGCGGGCAAGCTGCGCATCAGCTACAAGGCGCTGCTCTACAAGATCAAGGAGTGCGGCATCATCGACCCTCGCGCGAGCGCGGAGTTCTAGGCCGCACGGCAGGGGCAGCACTGAAGACGTGAGACGACGGCCCTTCTTCCGGATGACGGAAGGAGGGCCGTTCACTTTGGGGTGGGCCTTGCGCGGCGCGGGCGTTGCCCGGTATCGCGGAGCACATGCCCGCTCCACTCATCCTGCTTGGCTGTGGTTACACGCTCACGCGGTTCGCGGTGGCGGAGGCCCGCGCGGGCCGCGAGGTGCTGGCCACGACCCGGGACGCCTCTCGCCGCGCGGTGCTGGAGGGCGCGGGCGTCCGGGTGGTGCCGCTCGACGAGGCACTGTCACGGGCCTCGGGCTCGCATGTCGTGGACTCCGTTCCCCCGGAGGCCGGACTGGATGCGGGCTTCGCGCAGGCGCTGTCCCGCTCGCGTCCTTCACGGCTCGTCTACCTGTCATCCACGGGGGTCTATGGCTCCGCTCGCGGGCACGTGGATGAGGCCACTCCGGTGGACAGGACCTCCGCGGTCTCCCGCGCCCGGCTGGAGGCGGAGGATCTCTTCCTTCCCCTGGGGGCGAGCGTCATGCGCATCGCGGGCATCTATGGCCCGGGGCGCGGCACATCCGGTCGTCTGAAGGCGGGCACGCTGCGCATCCCGGAGTCGGGTGGCGGCCGGCTGTCTCGCATCCACGTGGACGACCTGGTGGACGCGGTGCGCGTGGTGCTCGAACGCGGAGGCCCTGGCGAAATCTACTGCGCGGCCGACCGACGGCCCGCGACGCAGGAGGAGACGGCCTCCTGGCTCTGCCAGCACCTGGGCCTTCCCATGCCGCCGCGCGTGCCCTTCGAATCCCTCCATGAGTCCCTTCGCGGCGACCGCGCCATCAGCGCCGCGAAGCTGGAGGCCCTGGGCTGGACGCCTCGCCATCCGGACTTCACGACCGGCTTCGTCGCGGCGATGGAGGAGGAGGCGCGCGCGTAGTTCCTACTCGGGGGATTCCGCCCGGAGGATCTGCTGCAGGTCGAGCTCCGACCAGTCCAGCTCCTGCTCCACCTGCTGGAACGCCGCGTCCCCGATGGTGCCGTCCGCCCGGAGGTCCGCCAGGCGCCGCCGTCCCGCCGCCATCGCGGTGCGCACCATGTCCGCGTCCGCGGTGGGCGGTCCCCAGGGGGAGCTGGGGCCTGCATGCGTGCCCGTGCCCGTCAGGGAATGCTCCTCCAGGAGCTGCCGCGCGCGCCGCAGTTGCAACTCGTACCGCCGCCGCACCAGGGCCGACATCTCCGTGCCCGGGGACTCGTTCGTGGCCTCCAGCCCCGCGCGCAGCGTCTCCACGCGGGCGAGCCGCACCTCGTGGTCCACCTCGCCGTCGTCGTCCAGCTTCAGCCGCGTCATCAGGGGCCGCAGCGTCATCCCCTGCACCACGAGCGTCCCCAGCACCACCGAGAAGGACGTGAAGAGGATGAGGTCCCGGTAGGGGAAGGCCGCGACACCGTCGTGCCCCGTGGGCAGGGCCAGCGCCGCCGCGAGCGTCACGATGCCCCGCATCCCGCACCAGCCCACCAGCACCGCCGCGCGCGGCGAGAGTGTCACGGGGCTGGACTTCGACTTGCCCTGCCTCCACCGGGTGAACGCCCCCGCGCCCATCACCCAGGCGAAGCGCGCGAGGATGGCCGCGCCCGTCACGACCCCCGCGATGGCCCCGTACTCCAGCCACGTCTCCCGGTCGAACCGCGCGACGATGGTCTTCAGCTGGAAGCCCACGAGCACGAAGGCCAGCACGTTCAACACGAACACCGCCACCTCCCACACCGCGTAGGACGGGATGCGGATCCGCGCGGGCGTCAGGGTGGAGGCCGTCCGCGAGATGGTCATCGCGTAGATGACCGTCGTCAGGATGCCGGACAGGTGCAGCCGCTCCGCGAGGATCCACACCGCGAACGTGCTGCCGAACTGCGTGATGACGGCCGTGGAGACGTCCTCCACGCTGGAGTTGATGCGCAGGCTCACCCGCGACAACACCACCCCCAGCAGCACGCTGCCCACCGTGACGACGAGCAGCGTGGGCACCGCGCTCCAGCCCAGCACGCCGCCCGCGGCCACGGCCCCCAGCGCGAGCCGGTAGATGAGCAGGGCGCTCGCGTCGTTGAACAGGCTTTCGCCCTCCAGGATGACGAGCAGCCGGTGCGGGGGCTTCAGCTGCTTCAGCACCGCCGTGGCCGCCGCCGCGTCCGGAGGCGCGACGATGGCGCCCAGCGCGATGGCCGCCGCCCAGGGCATGGCGGGCACCATCCACCGCACCGCCACCGCGACGGCGATGACCGTGAGCACCACCGCGCCCAGGGCGAGCCCCGCCACCGGCCGCCAGTTCGCGCGCAGGTCCCGGGGAGACGCATCGAACGCCGCGTCCAGCAGCACCGGCGCGACGAACAGCGTGAGCGCCAGCTCCGGATCCAACACCAGCTCCGGGCTCCCCGGCACGAGCGCCAGCACCGCCCCCGCCAGCGCCACCAGCGCGGGGTAGGGCGTGCCGATCCTCCGGGACAGCGCCGCCAGCCCCGCGCCTCCGAGCAGCAGCCCGATGACGATCTCGAACACCAGCATGAAGGCCTCTCGGAGAAGTGCACCCGGGACTTCTCCGCGACCTAGCGCAGGAGGGGCGGTCGCGGACAGTGCCGAATTCCGGACGGCGGAAACGGGCGTCCCGTGGGAGGCCCTCCGCGTCATCAGCGGATCGCGATGGATGCCATCAGCCGGAAGCGGGGCATCCCTTTGCGGCGCGGGGTCCCCCGGTGACAGGCTTGCGCTTTCGGCCGCGTGGATGCGTGCGGCTTGTCGAACCCTGCCCGATGGGGGAACCGAAGATGTCCAGGTCGTTGCTGTTCGCGGCATTCAACGAGGGCGTCCACCGTTCCATGGCCGGCAACCACGAGGCCGCGCTCCAGTCGTTCGAGCAGGTCCTCGCCGTGGATCCGCGCCACTTCCCCGCGCTGACCGCGAAGTCCTTCGCCCTCAAGCAGCTGGGGCGCACCGAGGAGGCCCTGAAGGGCTTCCAGCGCGCCATCGAGCTGGACCCGAGCGCGGCGGACCCCCACCGCGAGGCCGCGCTCTGCCAATTGGAACTGGGCGAGCCGGAGGCCGCGGCCCTCCTGATGGAGCGGGCGGTTCAACTCAACCCCACCCCCGGCTACCGCGAGGCCGCCGCCATCGAGGTCTACCACCTGGGTAACGCGCTGCTGACCCAGGGCCGGCGGCCGGACAAGGCTCGCTACCGTCTGGCCCGTCAGGTCTTCGAACTGGCGCTGGAGCTGTCGCCCGCCTACGTGGAGGTGGCCAAGGCCCTGGCGGACGTGTGGGAGCACCTGGGTGACCCTACCCAGAGGGAGCACTACACCCTGCTGGCGACCCGGCTGCGCCCCGCCTCCTCCTGAGGCGGCCCGCGTCGGATTCCATACAAATGCGGAGGGAAAGGGTGGGACGCCGGTGTTGAATGCCGAAGCGGCCCCCCACCAGGAGAACCCTTCGCATGATCGTGATGCTCGAGCCGGATTCCCCGGAATCCGTCGTGAATGCCGTCCTCCAACTCGCTTCGCAGTACGAGGGCGTCACCCCCCGTGCCCACGTGGTCCAGGGCGCCGAGTCCACCATCACGGAGCTGTACCTGCTGGGCTCCACGTCGCAGGTGCCGCTGGAGCCGTTCCAGCAGCTGCCCGGCGTGCGCCAGGTGGTCCGCGTCTCGCAGAAGTACCGCATCATCGGCCGGCACGGCGGTCAGCGCACCACGGCGGGCTTCGAATACAACGGCGTCACCTTCGATGACCGCTCGGTGAACCTCTTCGCCGGCCTGTGCGCGGTGGATTCGCTGGAGAGCGTGGACGCGATGATGGCGGCGCTCGCCCGCTGCGGCATCACCACCACGCGCATGGGGGCGTACAAGCCGCGCACCAACCCGTACGAGTTCCAGGGCCTGGGCGCCAAGTGCCTGCCCTGGGTGTTCGACTCCGCGGGCAAGCATGGCATCAAGGTCATCGCGATGGAGGTGACGCACCCGCGCCACATCGACGAGATCAACGACGCGCTGAAGAAGTCGGGGGCACCCACGGGCGTGATGCTCCAGGTGGGCACGCGCAACGCGCAGAACTTCGAGCTGCTCAAGCAGATTGGCCAGCAGCACGCCTTCCCGGTGCTCTTCAAGCGCGGCATGGGCATCACGCTGGAGGAGTCCCTCAACGCGTGCGAGTACGTCGCCAGCGAGGGCAACCCGAAGATCGTCTTCTGCCTGCGCGGCGTGAAGACGCACCTGGGTGACCCGCACCGCAACATGGTGGACTTCGCGCACGTGCCGGTGGTGCGCCGCCTCACGCGCATGCCGGTGTGCGTGGACCCTTCGCACGCCATTGGCCGCGCGGAGGCCCCGCCGGACGGGCTGCCGGACATCTTCCACGCCATTGGCCAGGGGCTCATCGCGGGCGCGTCCATGGTGCTGGTGGACTTCCACCCGACGCCGGAGAAGGCGCTGTGCGACGGGCCGCAGGCGCTGCGCCTGGAGCAGCTGGGCGCGCTCCAGCGCTACACGAACATCGTGCGCGCCGCGTACACGGAGGCCGTGAGCAACGGCGACGGGACGCAGGCCGCCGCTCCGGCCAAGGCCGTCAGTCGCTGAGCGCGTAGCTGCCCAGCACCCGGAGCGACGTACAGGCGCTCCGGGCTTCGCTCAGGGCGGCCTTCACCGGCGCGGCGTCCACCGCGCCGTCCACGTCCAGGCACCAGCGGTAGTCCCAGGCGCGGACGCCGCCGGGCCTCGACTCCAGCCGCGCCACGTTCACCCCGTGCGAGGCGAAGGCCGTGAGCACGCCCGCGAGCGCGCCGGGGCCGTTGTCGAGCGTGATCACCAGGGACGTCTTCCACCGCGAGCCCAGGTGGGGCGGCACGGCCGGGCCCACCGCGAGGAAGCGGGTGGCGTTGTCCGGCGAGTCCGCGATGCCCTCCGCCAGCACCGTGAGGCCGTAGAGGTCCGCCGCGGTCTTGCTGGCGATGGCCGCGGTGCCCTCCAGCGCTTCCTGCGCCACGCGCCGCGCCGCCACGGCGGTGTTCGCTTCGGGCACGGGTTGCAGGTGGTGCTTGCGCAGCCAGCCTCCGCACTGCGCCAGGGCCTGCGGATGCGACAGCGCGCGCGTGAGGCTTTCGAGCGTGCGGCCCGGCGGCGCGAGCAGGCAATGGCGCACGCGCAGGCGCAACTCGCCGGAGAGGGGCGGGGTGAATTCCAGCAGCAGGTCCACCACCTCCGCCACCGGGCCCGCGAGCGCGCTCTCCATGGGCACGACGCCGCCGTCCACCGTGCCCTGGGCCACGGCTTCGAAGACGGCGCGGAAGGTGGGGCAGGGGATGCGCGTCACGGAGTCGCCGAAGAAGGCGCCCGTGGCCTCGTCGCCGTACGCGCCGCGCTCGCCCTGGAAGGCGATGCGGCGGGGGGCGGCGTCAGCCATCGATGGGCTCCGCTCGCGGGTACGTGCCCAGCACGCGCAGCGACGACGTGAGCGGGCGCAGGTCGTCCAGCGCCGCCGTCACGGACGCGGACGCGGCGTGGCCCTCCACGTCCAGGTAGAAGCGGTACTTCCATGGCGCGCCCGGGATGGGGCGCGACTCCAGCTTGGAGAGGTTCACCCCGCGCTGCGTGAGCCGTTGCAGCACCTGGCCCAGCGCGCCCGGCCGGTGCTCCAGCACCACCAGCAGCGACGTCTTGCACGGCACGTCCGGCGCGAGCGGCGTGGGCTGGCGCGCGACCTCCACGAAGCGCGTGAAGTCCGCGTCGGGCTGCAGGTCGCTGGCGAGCACCACGAGTCCGAAGCGGCTCGCGGCGGATTCGCTGGCGATGGCGGCCACGGTCACGTCGTTGCGGTCCGCGACCATCTGCGCGGCGACGGCGGTGTCCGGCCCCAGCACGGCGCGGGCCTGGGGGACGTGCGTACGCAGGAAGTCCTCGCACTGCGCCAGGGCCTGCGGATGGGACAGCACCTCGCGCAGGTCCTCCAGCTTCGCGCCCTTCAGGCCCAGGAGCCGGTGGTCCACCTGGCTCACCACTTCGCCGGTGATGACGGCGTCGCCCGCGGCGAGCACGTCGTAGACCTCGTTCATGCTGCCGGCGGTGGTGTTCTCGATGGGCAGGAGCAGCAGGTCCTGCGCGCCCTGCTTGAGGGCCTCCACGGACTGCCGGGCGGAGTCGAAGCCGGTGAGGAGCACGCCGCCTGGACGGTGGCCGTAGCGCTGGCGGGCGGCCAGGTGGCTGTAGGAGCCCTCGACGCCGAGGTAGCCCACGCGCAGGGGCGTGGTGTCCAGCCGGGTCACCAGGGCCTGCTGCCGGGCCACGGACATGTCCAGGATGACGCGGTAGAGGCGCTCCACCTCGTGCGGATCCAGGCCTCGCTCCGCTGCCCGGCCGCGCAGCTTGCGCAGGAGCAGGTCCTCGCGCTGCGGGTCCCGGAAGGGCCAGGCCGTCACCAGCTTGGCGCGCGCCACGTCGTCGGCCAGGGCCATGCGCCGCTGGAGCGCATCGAGGATGTCATCGTCGATGCGTTCGATTTGCGTCCGCAGGGTCTCCAGGGTGGGGATGTCCGCCATGGCCCGAACATAACAACTCGCGTCGAAGGAGCGGACTCCTCTGACGCGCCCGTCACATTCCCAGGCGCCGGGCGAGCTCCGGAGGCACCGGGCAGACGGATTCCTTCGGGAGCAGGCGCGTGGCCTGGTCCGCGCGGCCGTCATCCATGTGCTTGCGCAGCTTCTGGACCAGGGGCGTCAGGTCGGTGATGGACACGGTCCAGTCATCCACGAAGCGCTGGATGACGGCGCGGCTCAAGCCCACCTGGATGCTGTCGTGGGGCAGGCCCGCGCCGCGCAGCGTGCGCTCCGGATCCCACTGGACGTGGACGGGCGCGGACTCGAAGGCCTTTCGCCACGCGTCCGGGGAGCCGTGGGCTTTCGGCTCGTAGCCGGTGAGGACGGCGCTGGCCAGGGCCTCCTCCCAGCCGGAGCGTTTGATCCGCACGGCGAGGATGCGCTCCTGGCCGCTCTTGCGGCCCCAGTTGGAGCGGTGCATGAGCCACAGGAAGCTGGGTTTGATCCACGTCATCCGGCCCACGGAGAACGGCGGGCCGAACTTCTGCTGCTTCACGGCCACGTCCGCGATGGCGTCCGGATAGGCCTGGTACATCACGATGGAGGCTCGGTCGAAGTCGGCGCGGACTTCGCGGGCTGCGCTCATGGGGTTGCTCTGTCTTTGGGCTTCGGCTTGGGTTTCGCGGCGGCGGTCTTGGGAAGCTTCGTCTTGCCCATCTTGAGGACGAGCTCGAAGTGTTCGGCGGGGGTGGGCGTCACGCTGAGCCGGCTGCGGGTGAGCAGCGGGAAGTCCTTGAGCGCGGGCGTGGCCTTGATGGTGGCGAGCGTCACCGGCGTGGTGAAGGCGACCACGGGGCCCACATCCACGGAGGCCCAGTCCTCGCCGGGTGCGGTGGGGTCCGGGCCCGGCTTGGAGAGGACGCACGCCACGCCGACGACGGCCTTGTCCTCATTGGAGTGGTAGTAGAGGCACAGGTCGCCGGGCGTCATGGCCCGCAGGTTGTTGCGCGCCTCGAAGTTGCGCACGCCCGTCCACTGCGTCCTGCCGTCCTCCTCCAGCTTCGCGTACGCGTAGACGGAGGGCTCGCTCTTGATCAACCAGTACCGCGCAGTCGCCATGGCGACGCACCCTAGCTCAGGGGGCATCTCGCGCGCCTGGGCTTCACCCCGGGTAGAGCTGGCGTCCGTGTAGCCCGCACGCTGGGCCCACGCTTGAACGAGGGGGATGCTCGTGCGCACGGCGTCCCACGCGCTCCGGTCGTCCCGGGCCTGGGGGCAGGGGATGAGCGTCAGCAGGCTGGGGCCCGGTCCTTCGGGGCGGGAATCGGGCAGCTCCGCGACGTCGAGGAACGCGTTCGGGGCGATGAGGACCGGCGTCAACGTCTCCGTGAAGCGCGCCAGCACGGGAAGCGCGGCCCCGTCCTGCCGCAAGGGCTGGCCGTACTTCAAAGTCGCCATGTCGACCTGCACGATGCACAGGTCCGGGTTGGTGGAGAGCATGAAGGCTTCACCCTCGTGGACTTCGACCTGCCACTTGCGGTCGCTGACTCCGACTTCAGGGTCGTAGAGCCAAACGCGGTGGGAGCCGCTGGGAACTGGATACGTGGAGTGCCGATCGACGCGATGGAGCGGCTCCACCTGTTTGTAATCCACGGACAGGAAGACATTGCCGCCCACGACATGGATGAAGCCTCCCTTGTCGCGGCTCAGGAAGAGGATGCCGGCCACCACTGCCACCGCCGCGAGGACTGCCAGCTCACGCTTCGTGAGCCACTCCGTCTTCAGGACCTCTTCCACGGGCGGTGGGGGTGGGGCCTCGTACGCACCGAGCAGGGTGTCACTCGTTGGCGGAGGCTCGGTCCGGGTGAGCCGGGAGTACGCCCACCTCCCCAGGAGCGCCACGGTCAGGAACACCCCGGCCTCCACGGGGCGGTCCTCGCGGAGCAGCAGGAGGGTCGTGGCGATGGTGAACCCAGTGTAATTGTAACGGGTTATGCCCATGGCTTTCCCCCTGAAGTGGCCTTCCCGCCACCTCAGAGGGGTTCATGGCACGTCTGGTTTTGGAGCGTCAATACAGCGGAGATGTCACCCCACGCTCGGACGCACCCTGGCTCAGGGCGGCGTTTCGCGCGCCAGCGCAGCGCCCTGGCGCTGATGGAGTTCCAGAAGCTGCGCGTTGTCCATGGCGGTGACTTCACGACGAGTGGGATCAGCGTCCGTGTAGCCGACGCGTTTGGCGGCGTCATCAAGCCCCGGGAAGAGCGTTCGCACGGCGGTCCAACTGCTTCGGTCGTCCTGGGCCAGCGAGCAGGGAAGGGGCGTCAGGATGCTGGCGGTCCGCCCCTGGGGCAGTTTTTCCGGCAGCTCGTTGAAGGACAGGAAACCGTCCTCGGGGATGCGCAGGGGCGAGGCCGTGTCCGTGAAGCGGGTCACCACGGGGAGCGTGCGAACGTCTACGCCGCCCATCAGCGTCGGTGTGGAGCGCGTGGGTCGGCCGTAGGTGAGGGTCGACATGTCGATCTGTACGGCGCACAGGTCCGGATGGACAGACAGCATGAGAGCGTCGCCCTCTTGGACGTCGATGCGGAAGTCGCGTGAGACGCCGACGCCCGGATCCAGCAGATGGACTTCGTGCGGCCCGCTGGGAATCGGGTATGCGAGGTGTTGGCCCACTCGGAGCACCGGCTCCACGGGCACGTCATCCACACGCAGATCGATTTCGCGGTCGGGGTGCTTGCCGCTGGCCACGACGTGGAGGCGGCCTCCACTGTCGCGGTTGATGATCAGGATGCCTCCCAATACCAGCACCGCCGCGAGGAGCCCCAGGGCGAGCGTCATGGAGACCGGAGAGGAGGGCGCTTCCGTGGGCTCAGGCGTGAGCGCGGGTGCTTCCGGTGCGTGCGCGCCCAGCAGGGTGTCGCTTGTCGCTTGGGGCAGGTGGCTGGTCGTGGGCGCGGAGAGGATGGAAATCACCCACCGCACGAAGAGAACCGCGAGCAGGATGCCCAGGGCCTCCAGAGCGTGGCCGTCGATGATGAACCGGATGAGCCGGACCATGTCTTCCCCCCTGAAGTGGCGTTCTCAGCCACTTCGGGATGATTCATGGCACGCCTTGTTTTGGAGCGTCAATGCGCGGGCAGCAATGCACTCGCGCAGGTCAGGCCGGCCTGGCGTTTGTCGTGTAGGCTGGCATGGAAAAGACGGGAACGCGCTTGGGCAGGAACATCCCGCCCGTCAGGAGACTGGCGGACGCGGCCATGGACAAGGCGTGGGCGATCGAGGAGACGCGGCCTGACGATCGCAAGGCCCTCTTCGACGCGTATCTCGCCGCGGCACGGCTCGGGAAGATGGAGGCCATGACGAACGTGGGGCTCCATTTCCTCTACGGAGATGGCGTCCGGCGTGACCCGAAACGCTCCCGGATGTGGACGGAAAAAGCAGCCGGACTGGGGGACGATGTCGCGGCCTTCAACCTGGGCCTCGCCTATGACAACGGAAGAGGGGCCCGGAAGAACAAGGGGCTCGCGGAAGTCTGGTATCGCCGGGCCGCCGCCATGGGATTCGCCATCGCGGAGGGAAACCTGGCGTACCTCCTGTTCGAAAGCACGGAGCCCCACAGGCAGCAGGAGGCGGTCCGCCTCTACCGGAAGCACGCACGGCAGGGACACCCGATCCCGGCATACAACGTCGGTCTTGCGTATGAGCTGGGAAAGGGTGTCCGCAAGAACCTGAAGAGAGCCAACGCGTATTACGAATCGTCCGCGAAGGGAGGCTACGCGGAAGCCCAGTTGGCCCTGGGCTACAACTATTCCAATGGCGTGGGCCTTGTTCCAGACGCCATGCGTGCGTTTGGCTGGTTTCGCCTTGCGGCGAAGCAGGGCCATGCCAGCGCATCCTTCAACCTGGGGTTGATGTTCGCGAACGGCGAGGGCGTGCCCAAATCCAAGGCGCGAGCCTTGCGTCACTTCCGTGATGCCGCGGACCTGGGACATGCCAAGGCCGCCAGATGGCTGCGGAAGCTCGAGAAAGCCTGATCACCCCACGTTCGTCTTGGCGAACACCCGCAGCGCCTCCGCCACGCTCCAGGCCTGGGCGAAGCATCCTCGTGGACGGTAGGGCTCCGTCGCGTCGAAGATCTCCGAGATCTGTCCAATCCCTCCGTGTGACAGGTGGTCTTCCATTCCAGACAGCAGGGCCCTCGCGGCCTTCAGGTCTGGGGCCACCTTCAACGTCGCGTCCACGTAGTGCCCGATGAGCCAGCCCCACACCGTGCCCTGGTGATAGGCCGCGTCGCGGGCCCGCAGGTCGCCGTCGTACTTCGGTTTGTAGTCCTTGCTCCCCGGCGCCAGGCTGCGCAGTCCCACCGGCGTCACCAGCTCCCTGCGCACCACCTCCAGCACCTTCGCCCACTTGTCGCGCTTGAGCACCGGATGCTTCAGCGAGATGGCGAAGACCTGGTTCGGCCGCACGTGCGCGTCCTCGCGGCCGTCCTCTCCATCCACCACGTCGTAGAGGCAGCCGCCCGCTTCATTCCAGAAGCGCTGGTTGAAGCTGCCCTGTGCCTTCTCCGCCGCGCCCCGGTACGGCCCTGATTCCAGCCCCAGCCGCTCCGCCCAGTCCGCCATCAGGCGCAGGGCGTTGAACCACAGCGCGTTGATCTCCACCGCCTTGCCCCGGCGCGGCGTCACCACCCAGCCCTCCACCTTCGCGTCCATCCAGGTGAGCTGGTAGCCCTCCTGCCCCTGCCGCAGGAGCCCGTCCGCCGGGTCCACCCCGATGTGGAAACGCGTGCCCTTCTGGTGGTGCGCCACGATGTCCTGCAACGTCGGGAACAGGTCGCGCAGGAGCGCTTCGTCTGCCGTCTCCTCCACGTAGCGGTCCACCGCGTGGAAGAACCAGAGCGTCGCGTCCGCCGTGTGGTAGACGCCCTCGTTCTCTCCGTCCGGGAAGTAGTTCGGAATCAGCCCGTCCCGCACATAGTGCTGGAACGTGCGCAGGATGGCCGCCGCCTCGCGGTAGCGCCCCGTGGCCAGGGTCAGCCCGTCCAGGCTGATCATCGTGTCCCGGCCCCAGTCCGTGAACCACGGGTAGCCCGCGATGACACTCCTTGCGTCCAGGCCCATCGACCGCGCCCACGCGGCGTCCGCCGGCCTTGGCGGATCGATGATGAATTGATCCGCCGCCAGCACCAGCCGCGCCGGGACTCCCGTGCGCGCATGCTCCGGGGCTCGCTCCAGCAGGCGCTGCTGCCGCGTCAGCTCCCGTTCGAACACCACCGAGGGAGCCCGCTCCAACAGGTGCCCCGCATTCTCCGTCGTGAGCCCGAAATAGAGCGTTGCTCCGGGCTTCAGCGTCGCGGCGAAGTAGCCCGGCGAGTGCTGCACCTCCGTGAAGTCATACCCGCGCGCCTTCTCCACGCGCAGGTGTTGCGGCTTCGACGTCTCCGGAAGGCTCACGAACGGCGTGGGCCCGTCCGAATACAGCCGCATCCGCTGCTGGGGACCGTCCTCGCCGTTGCGCAGCTCCACCAGCGAGCCTCTCAGCGTGACGATGGACTCCGCGATGTCCTTCAGCAGCGGCCCGTCGTGCGGACGCAGCACCGGAAACGGACGCAGGTGCAGCGTCACCTCCGGACCGGACAGGTGTTCCCACGCGAGGAACACCGTGTCCTCGCCGTGCACCATCACGAAACGCCGGCGCAGCCGCGCCCGCCCCACCGCGTATTCCCAGACGGGGATCAGCCCCTCCAGCTGGAAGTGCCGCAGGTGCCTCGCGCCGTCCTCCAACGCGCTGCCCTCCTCGTGCTCCTCGGACGTCAGCCGGTAGCGCTCCCCGTCCACCAGGGCCGTCTCCTCCAGCCTCGCCATCAGCACCGTGCGGCCCAGCTTCTCCAGCGTGGGGATGAACAGGCCGTGGTAGCGGCGCGTGTTGCAGCCCACCACCGTGCCGGAGGCGTAGCCCCCGCGGCCGTTGGTCTGCAGCCACTCGTGGTAGACGTTGGTGCTGAAGTCGGCGCCGTCCTTGAAGTCGAACGACAGGCGGGGCAGGGCAGGGGCTGGTTCATTCACGCCTTCGTCTCCTCCTCGCCCGTCAACACGAGCGCGGTGTGTCCGGGGAACGGCAACCGTCCATCCTCCGGCCCCTGGCCCACGCGTTCGCCAGGGTCCGTGGAGGCGACCCCTGGGCGGAGACGCGCGGGAAGGGTAGGAAGCAGGAACCCGTTGGACATCGCCCCGGGAGGCGATGCGCATCGCCCTCGTGGGGGAGGTTGCTCATGGAAGCCCGCGCCACACAGCGCGTCCCTGGCCCCCGGGTTCCGGGTCGCGGGGAGGACAGCCGGACAGCCAGGCCCTCGCCGCTGGCGCGAGCACGCGGGAATCCGCATGAACGCAACCCTTGCGACCCGCTCCCAACGAGTGCACTTCACCCAGAGCCTTCGGGTGTCCCCCCGAAAGCCCCAGGAGACACGGCGTGGCCATCCTGAAGTCAGCGGGCATCAGCGGCCGCCAGCACGGGCTGGCCGAGCAGGTCTTCTCCCGCGCCGCCGGCGCGCCGCTCGTGCCGGGCAATGACGTGCACCTGCTGCGCGACGCGCGCGAGAACTACCCCGCGTGGCTGCGCGCCATCCAGCAGGCGCAGCGCTCCATCCTCTTCGAGAACTACATCATCGAAGATGACGAGGTGGGTCGCGGCTTCGCGGAGGCGCTGGCCGCGCGCGCCCGTGATGGCGTGCAGGTCCGCGTCCTCTATGACTGGCTGGGCTGCCAGGGCACCGCGTCCCGCCACTACTGGCGCGCCCTGCGCGACGCGGGCGTGGAGGTGCGCTGCTTCAATCCCTTCCAGTTCGACCGGCCCCTGGCCTGGCTGGGCCGCAACCACCGCAAGACGCTCACCGTGGACGGCGAGGTGGGCTTCGTCTCCGGCCTGTGCGTGAGCCACAAGTGGGTGGGCGACGCGGAGAAGGGCGTGGCCCCGTGGCGCGACACCGGCCTGGAGATTCGCGGGCCCGCCGTGGCGGACCTGGTGCGCGCCTTCGCCCAGGGCTGGAGCACCGTGGGCCCTCCATTGGATGAGGAGGGTTGTCTCTCCGCTCGCGCCTCCACGCCCATGGGGGACGTGGCCCTGCGCGTGGTGGCCGGCGTGCCCTGGAGCGCGGGCCTGTTCCGCGTGGACCAGCTCATCGCGTCGCTCGCGCGCAAGCGGCTGTGGCTCACCGACGCTTACTTCGTGGGCACCGCCACCTACGTGCAGGCGCTCCGGGCCGCGTCTCGCGATGGCGTGGACGTGCGGCTGCTCGTGCCCGGCAGCAGTGACATCCCCGCGCTGCGCCCGCTCACCCAGGCCGGCTACCGCCCCCTGCTGGAGGCCGGCATCCGCGTCTATGAATGGAATGGCACCATGCTCCACGCCAAGACGGCCGTGGCGGATGGCACCTGGGCGCGCGTGGGCTCTTCCAACCTCAACCCCGCGAGCTGGCTGGGGAACTCCGAGATCGACGTCGCCGTGGAGGACGCTCCCTTCGCCCAGCGGATGGAGGCCATGTACCTCCAGGACCTGGAGCACGCGACGGAGGTGGTGCTCAGCGGAAGGGAGCGGCGCCTGAAGGCCGCGCCTCCACTGCCGCGCAAACAGCGGGGCGGTCCGGGCCGGCGGGGCAGCATGAGCCGCGCGGCCGCGGGCGCGGTGCGCCTGGGCAACACCGTGGGCGCCGCCGTCACCAACCACCGCGAACTGGGGCGCACTGAATCCAAGGTCGTCTTCGGCGCGGGCGTGGTGCCGCTGGCGCTCGCGGGCGTGGCGCTCTACTGGCCCCACGCCGTGGCGGTGCCGGTGGCGCTCGTGGGTGCGTGGGCCGGCATCGCCCTGTGGATCCGCGCCGTGCGCCTGCGCCGTCAGGAAACCCAGGGCAGCGAACAGCAGCCGCTGCCGGAGCCGGAAGTGCCGCCGCTGCCCGTCTCCACACAGCCGCGCGTCCTGCCTGAAGCGCACGTGCCGGAAGCCGGGCCGCGCCAGCCCTGAAGTAAAAAGACGTGAGGGGGAAGGGCAGGGCGCCGGTGTGCTCACGGGGCCCGGACATGACAAGGGCCTACGGGCCGGCAGCGGAAGGAAGTCTGGCTTCCCACTTCGCTGATCCGGCCCGAAGGCCCGGTGATTCCTACAGCGTTTCAGACTGCGTTGGCGTGTCGCGCTACGCCTGCTTCGCGACGCCCGTGGGCTCCGCCACCTTGCCATTCAAGAGCGAGCTGCCGCCGTACAGGGCCAGGCCCACCATGCCCAGCACGCCCGCTTCGACGCCGTTGCCCAGAGAGGCACCCATCAGCCCCACGATGCTGGTTCCGAGCATGAACACCACCCCCACCGCCCCTGCCACCTTGCCCATCCGC
>NZ_RAWE01000015.1 GCF_003611695.1 Corallococcus carmarthensis
CCCTCGCGCCGGCTCACGTTCCTCCCGGATGCCGGGCCTCCGGCCCCTCCGCTCCCCACGCCCCCCGAAGGCTCCTTCAGCCCGGGCCTCACGCAGCAGGTCACGGCCGGGATGGCGCCTGTCCTGGCCCAGGCCCAGCAGCTCACCCGCGCCGCCGTGGCGCCGGGTGCGGCGCTCCCCGCCAACGAGGCCGCGCGCAACACGTTCAACGTCAACGTCCACCTGGAGCCGTCCAGCGCGTCCCCCGGGCTGGACCGGCACGCGCTGGAGGAGGCGCTCGTCGACCTCCTCCGCGACACCGCTCGCCGCCACGGGCTGGAGGTGTGAGCCGATGGCGGGGATCGCCTACGACGTGAGGATTGGCGCCTTCCAGGCCACCAGCCAGCCCCACCGGGGCAATGGCCAGGTGCGCTCCATCTCCTGCGCGCTGACCATGGATGGCGCCGGGGGCCACTGCTACCTGGAGCTGGTCGCCACGGGCACCTCGCAGCCCCAGCCCAGGCCCGGGGACGCGACGACCATCACCCTCGACGACGGCAACGGCGGCGCCACCGTCTTCACCGGCGAGGTGCAGGAGACCCGCGCCTCCTCCGACACCACCCTCGTCGTCGGCGTGGACGGGCTGACGAAGCTCGCCCGGCTCGACCTGGACGGGGCCTACGAGCAGATGTCGGCCGGCGCCATCGCGAAGGAGCTGGTGCAGAAGGCCGGGGCCACCGCGGGCACCATCGAGGACGGCCCCAAGTTCTCCAGCTATGTGCTCCACCGGGGGCCCCGCGCGCTCCACCACCTCCAGCGGTTGGCGGAGCAGTGCGGCTTCGACGTGTACACGGACGGCGATGGCAAGGTGCACTTCGCGGCACCGAAGCCGGGCGGAGCGGACCACGCCTTCACCTACGCGGAGCAGGTGCTGCGCACCGGGCTCCAGCAGGTCGCGACGGCCGTCGACGGCCTCCAGGTCTGGGGCGAAGGCGCGGCGAGCACCCAGGGCTCCGACAAGGCCCACTGGCTCGCCAAGGACCTGGCCCCGGTGAGCGGCAAGGCATCCATGGACGGCATGTTCACCGTGAAGCCCGCCAGCGCGGGCAAGCTCATGCGGGAGGTCCGGGACGGAGCGATGAGGACGGGCGAGGACGCGGCCACCCAGGCCCGTGCGCGGATGACGCTGCTGGCCTCCCGCCCCCTGCGGGGCTTCGTGGAGGTGCTGGGCAGTCCGAAGGTGAAGCCCGGCGACCGGGTGAAGCTCGACGCCATCCCCACCGCGCATCCGGTGAACGCGCTGGCCTCCGGCAAGGTGCTGCGCGTGCGCACGGTGCGGCACGTGCTGAGCATGAAGACGGGCTTCGTCACCCGGATGGAGTTCTGAGATGCCCGTACGCATTGGCAAGATCGAACTCGTCGGCCTGACGAACATCTACACCGAGGACACCCGCAACCTCGTGCAGCAGCGCGTCCCGGGACAGTCCGGCAGCGTCTTCCAGGACCTGGGCCGCGAGCCCGTCACCGTGGTGATGGAAGGCATCCTCCTGGGCGAGGACGCGCAGGCCAGCCTGGAGGAGCTGCGCGAGGCGCAGATGAAGGCGCGGCCACTGTCGTTCGCCGCGGACGCCATCGCCGGGACCGACCTCACCGAGGTCATCATCGCCGACTTCCAGGTGAAGCAGCTCGCCGGGCACCAGCACCGGTTCAGCTTCCATCTGAAGGTCCGCGAACATCAGGAGCCGCCCGAGCCCGCCAACGCGGGCGTCGCCGCCGTGAACGAGGCGGTGGCCAACGACGCCGCCGCGTGGGCCGGAGGCGCCGTGGATGCCGCCGGCGTGTTGCAGGATCCCGGCTCGCTGATGGCGGCCGTGGACAAGAACCCCGACCTGCTCGGGCACCTGAGCGCGGACGAGCTTGGCTCCGTCATCACCCAGGGCCAGGAGAAGCTGAGCGGGAAGAACTTCGGGTCGCTGCTCGGCGCGCTGGGCAAGGTGAACCCGCAGATCATCGGCGACCTGCTCAAGACCCTGCAGGATGGCGGCAACCTGGGGTCCTTCATCGAGAAGCTCGCCACCGAGGGCATCAACGTGCTGGAGGCGCTGACCGGCGTCGACCTGGGGGCGGCGCTCAGCATCGTGAAGGGCATCGCCGGGGCGAGCGACTTCCTCGCGAAGCTGAAGCAGGTGGTGGACGAGGCCCAGGCGCTGGGCATGCGGATCCAGGACCTGGATCCGCTGGCCCCCTTCCAGGACCTGGGGGTGAAGGGATGAGCAGCACGGCCGACGTCGTCGACGGCATCTCCCGGCTCATCCACGCGCTGGACGAGCTGTTCAAGACCCAGACCTTCGAGGCCCTGGTGGAGCTGGTCCAGCAGCTCGGCATCGGCGGACCGGTGAGCCAGGGCCTAAAGGCGATTGGCACGGTGCTGGAGCAGCTCGTCGAATGGATCGCCAAACTGGAGAAGGTGGCGGCCATCCCGAAGATGCTGGAGGCGCTGGCCCCCACGCTGGAGCAGGTCCAGGGCCTCACCACGACGCAGGAGCAGGACATGCGGGACGCCGGCCTGGATGCGCTCGTCCCCCTGACCGTCGCGGCCCGCGCCCTGTTCGACGTCCTGGACCGGATCCGCCGGGGCGCTGAAGCCATCTTGAAGGGGCTCTTCGACCCCGAAGCCCTGGCCCGGTTGCGACAGTCCGTCGTGGACTTCGCGGCCACGCTGAAAGCCTACGAGGTGCAACTCATGGCGAAGCCCACGAAGAAGGGGCTGCCCGCGGGCAAGGCCCCGGCCCTGGCGGGAGCGACGTCATGAGCGACCTGGTGACGCTGATGCGGGCCATCATCCGCGCCGAGCTCGCCTCGCTGCGCCTGGGCGACATCGGCGTGGTGACGGACACCTTCCCCCACGCCGAAGGCGACGCGCACAACCACGAGTGCAACGTGAAGCTGCGCGAGGGCGGGCTGGAGCTGCGCCGGGTGCCCATCACCACCCCGCACGTGGGCATGGTGAGCGCGCCGCGCGTGGGCGACCTGGTCCTCATCTCCTACGTCGGCGGGGACCCCCAGCGCCCCCTCGTGGTGGGCCGGCTCTATTCGGACGAAACCCACCCGCCCGAACACGCCGAGGACGAGTGGCGCGTCGTCTCGCCTCCGGGCGGAAAGACCTCCATCGCCATCGACAAGGACCAGTCGGTGGTCATCACCGCGGGCGAGACGGTGGTGACGGTGAAGCAGGACGACACCGTCTCCATCGTGGGCAAGAAGGACCTGAGCATCCAGGTCGACGGCAACGTGAAGCTCGAGTGCAAGGACTGCACGGTGGACGCGTCCGGCAACATCGACCTGGGGACGGGCGGCACCGGCGTCATCACCGAGGGCAGCCACAAGTGCTACTTCACCGGAGCCCCGCTCAAGGGCTCGCAGAAGGTGAAGGCCAAGGGCTGACCCATGCCGGCACTAAGCGCCTCCGAAATCGAGAACCTCGCCAGGAGCGCCCTCCAGTCGGCGGGCCTGCGGGGCGAGAACGCGCCCGACCTCGCCAAGGCCCTGGGACAGGTCTGCGGACAGGCGTTCACCCTCTTCGTCTCCATGGCCATGGTGGCCCCGGGAATCCCGGCCGCCGCGCCGCCTCCGCCCGGCGCGGGGAGCACCGCCGGGCCGGGCACGCTGCTGCCGCCGCCAGCAGGGGGCCCGGGCGCCGCGCAAATCGAACCCATGGCCCTGGGCGCGCTGTCCTCCAACACGCTCAACGGCGAGCAGAAGCCCGCGCTGGCGAAGGCCATCGCCCAATCCATCGCGCAGGCCCTCACCCTCTTCACCCTCCAGGTGAAGGTCGCGCCGGGGATGGCCATCGCGGGCTTCACCACGTCCTCCCCCGGCTCGCTGGTGGGGGCGGCGCCCGCGAAGCCGATGCTCCAACCCCTCATCCTGGGCTTCCTCCAGGCGGAGGGCCTGCGCGGAGAGAACATCCCGGACCTGGCCGGCGCCATGGCGGAGACGCTCTCCAACGCGCTCACGCAGATGATGTCGCGGCTCAAGGTCACGCCGGGCATCGCGTCCTCGCCCGGGGCCACCGCGGCCCCTGGGAGGTTGATGTGACGGCCGACGCGCTGAAAACGGACCTCCGGCTCGCCTTCAAGGACACCGGCGAGGTGGACCTGGACTGGTCCACCGACGCGGGCGGCGCCAAGACGGTGAGCGGCAAGGACAACCTCATCCAGGCCCTCACGCTGCGGCTGATGATCTACCGGGGGCACCTGGAGCCGCTGGGCCACACGCGCTACGGCAGCAAGGTGGCGGAGCTCATCGGCGAGCCGCTGGACCGCCAGAACCTGGAGCTCCTGCGCCGCTACGTGCGCCAGGCCCTCAAGGAAGACCCCCGCGTCGAGGACGTGACGGAGCTGACCGTGACCGCGCGGCCGGACCTGCCCGGCGCGGTGGACGTGCGGGCCCACATCCTCGCCGTCACGGGGGACGCGGTGGAGCTCGGGCTGGCGCTCGACCTCGGGTGAGCCCCTACCGCGACACGACAGGACTTCGGGAGAACACATGGACCTCAGGGAACAGCCGGGAGTGAAGGGGACGCTGACCATCGAGCTTCGCGACGGGAGCGGCGCGCTCGTGGAGCGCTACCGGCACCACAACCTGATCACCACCCGCGGCAAGCAGCTGCTGGCGGACCTGCTGTTGGGGAGGAAAAACGCGCTGCCCACGAGCTGGGCCATCGTGGTGGGCACCGGCACCGCCCCCGCCGACGTGGCGGACACCGGGCTGAAGGCGCCCATCGCCGAACAGGCGGAGGACCGCGCCCCGGACGTGGCGGTCGTGTCGCGCGGCACCACCACGGTCGTCCAGGGCACGGTGTCCGCCACGCTCCCCGCGCCCCCCGCGGGCACCGTGCAGCCGCTGACCGAGGCGGGCATCCAGATCACCGTGGGGACGGAGAAGATCCTCTTCAACCGCGTGCAGTTCCCGCCGGTCAACCGGGGGGCGAACATGGTCATGACGCTGAGCTGGGAGATCTCCTTTTGAGTCTCACGTCGCTCGACACGTCGTTCAGCGCCATCGTCGACCGGCTGCTCGGGAATCTGGGGCCGGACATCGACAAGAACGCGGGCAGCATGGCCCGCACGCTGGCGGAGTCCTACGGCCGGGAGATGGCCACCTTCTACGCGATGCTCGAACTGGCGCACCGCTCGGGCTACCTCGACACGGCCGAGGGCGCGGCGCTGGACAACGTCGTGGCCGTGCTGGGCATCTCGCGCGCCCGGGCGGGGCGGCTCACCGGCGAGGTGGAGTTCAGCCGCAACGCGCCCGCGCCGGAGGACATCGGCATCCCGGCGGGCCGGCGGGTGACGGGCATGCTCTCGGAGAGCGTGCCCCTGCCCTCCTTCGAGACGATGGAGGACGTGGTGCTGCGCCGGGGGGAGACCCGCGTCGTCGCCCCCGTGCAGCAGGTGCAGGACGACTCGGACGCGTCCCGCGACGCGCCCCCCACCATCGACCCCGGCAAGCTCAACGTGATGCCCCGCCCCGTGCTGGGCATCGAGGCCGTCACCAACCGCGCGCCCATCCGCCGCACCGGCCAGGACGAGACCGACGCCACCCTGCGGGCCCGGGCGAGCACCTCGCTGCGGGACGGGGAGATGGGCACGCTCGAAGCCATCGCCGCCGCCGTGCGCCAGCAGGGCGTCCAGCAGGTCACCGTGCGCGAGCCCCCGGACGCGCCTCCGGGCATCATCGAGGTGCTGGTGGGGGATCCGGACTTCGAGCACCAGCCGGACGGCGTGCAGCGGGTGGAGCGGGCCATCCGCGACGCCAAGGCCGCCGGCATCCGCGTCCGGCTGGGCTATTCACGCACCCTCTACCTGCGGCCCGCCTTCCAGGTGGAGCCCGTGGACACGGACATGGACGAGGCCGCGTTCGACCGGCTCCGCCGGGAGCTGCGGCAGGCCCTGGCCCTCTTCGTCGAGGGCGTGCCCGCCGGAGAGCTGCTGAGCCGGCGCAGGTTGGAGGCCGTCCTCTTCTCCAACCCGGCCGTGCGCCACGTCAGCGACATCACCGTGCGCACCTATGTGTGGGACGCCCAGGGCAAGGCGCTCGTGGACGGGCCGCGCCGCGAGCTGGGCGCGGACTGGAAGTTCAAGCCCGACGAGAAGCCCACCATCGACCTGGTGAAGGCGCCGCCGGACATCTCCCGCGCGCAGCCGCTCGTCTACCGGCTGGAGCTGGTCGTGTCGCTCCCGGGGTCGGACCTGCGCACGCCCGAACAGGTGCGCCAGTCGCTGCGCGGCGCGGTGGAGGTGTATTCGGCACGCATCACCACGGATGCGCAGGCGACGAAGCAGCCCCAGACGCAGGTGGCGTGGGATTCGCTCCGCGCGGCGCTGCGCAAGGAGGCCGGCGCGGAGGAGCTGCTGTCCGCGACGCTCATCACGGACAGCGGGCTGTCCCTCACCCTGGACAAGACCGGCCCGCTGTCCACCCGGGCCGTGAACCTGGGCGTGCAGCTCGCGCTCGGCGGCGTGGAGCTGGTGGGGCTCGGATGAACCCGTCCCAGCGCGCGCGCCGCATGGTGGGGTATCTGCCCCCGCTCCTCCAGAGCGGCGGGAGGATCCACCGCCTCTTCGACGTCCTCGCCCAGGAGCTGGGCGTGATGGAGGGCGGCCTCACCCGCCTCCTGCGCTCGCGCTGGTACACGCTCGCCGAGGGCTTCCGGGCGGACGACTCGCTCGCCGCGAAGGCCGCCTCCGAGCTGGGCCGCCTGGGCGCCCTCTACGGGCTCCAGCCCGGCCCGGACGAAGCGGACACCTACTTCCGGCAGCGGCTCGCCGCGCTGGTGGAGGTGCACCGCACGGGGCTGAGCACCGCCCCGGCCCTGCTCCGGCTGGTGTCGCTGGTGTACCGGGCCGAACAGCCCCCGGACCTCACCTGGGACGGCGACACGGCCGTGGGCCACTTCATCGTCCCGGAGCCGCCGGACGCGGCGGGCGTCCCGGGCCGCAGGAACCTCACCGTCGAGCTTCACGACAACCCGCCGACCCCGGCGATGGCGCGCTTCCAGGGCATGCCCGCGGACCAGCGGCTGCTCACCCTCAACCAGGGCCTGGACCCGGCCCTCCCGGAGGTCTCGCTGACCGCGCCCCCGGACGCGGACCTCCGCATCCCCATCCTGCACCACCACGAGTCCGGCCTGGACGTGCTCTTCCTGGGGAGCGTGCCCCGCGGCAAGACGCTCACCCTGCGCCACCAGCGCGTCCCCCTGATTGACGGCAACCCGGCGCCCGAGCCGGTGCTCCTCGCGCATCCCGCGCGCTTCGACGACAGCCCCCAGCCGCTGCGCTTCGACACGGACGCGGCGCGCTTCTCCGTGTTCGACCAGGACCAGGGACTGCCGGAGCTGGCCCTGGGGGAGAACCACTGGAGCCACGGCACGCTGAGCAAGAAGGACCTGGAGAACTACCTGCCTGGCGGGCGAAACCCCGCGCTGGAGCCGGCCCGGCGCAAGGCCCTGGAGCTGGCGCTCGAGCCCCGGCAGTCGCCGCCCGCCGACATCCTCTTCCGCTGGACCGAGGTCACCCCCGCGACGTTCGCCCTCCGCATCCCGGTGGACTACGTCCCGCCCCAGGCCGAGGGCCTGCCCGGCCTGGTCCGCGAGCTGACGGCGGCGCTGAACCACGGCCGGGCCTCGGGCGTCCGCGCGCGCATCGAGTTCATGCTGAAGCTGCCGGGCGAGGCGTTCGCCGTGCAGGACGGCCCGGCGAACGTGGCGCTCACCACCACCTTCGCGGAGCCCTCCAGCGTCGAGGACTCGCGGCTCTCCGACGCGCTGACGTCCTTCGGGCCCGCGCTCGAGTTCCAGGAGCAGCTCCCGGAGCCCCAGGACCGGCTCTCCTGGTCCGGCATCTTCGACACCACCCGCTTCGACTCCTCGAGGTTCGACAAGTGACCGACCCCTACATCAAGGCCAACCCCGGAGACCCCATCCTCTCCGAGCACTGGAACACCCTCCAGGTGCGCCTCATCGAAGAGATCCGCACGCACACCCACCTGGGGGGCACGGACGGCAAGCGGCTGGGAGGCAACGGAATCGACCCGGAGACCACGCTGACGGTGAAGCAGGTGGCGGTCTCCGCTGGCCTCACCGCGAAGCAGGTCGACGTGTCGACGGTGCTGACGGTGAAGGGCCTCAACGTGGCGGACCGGCTCACCGGCCTGGTCAGTGAGAAGTTCCCCGTCACGGGAGGCACGCTCTCCGGCCCGCTGTCGGTGACGGGCGACGTGGGATTTGGAACGACGACGCCCAACAAGCAGTTCACCCTCAACGCCACCCGGGGTGACGAACACGCGCCCATGGAGGTGCGGGCGACCGGGAACACCGCGTGGGGCATCGGGCTGGTGGTGCGCAACACGGGCGGCACGCATGGCTCCTCCATCCTGCTGCGCAGCCGCGAGAAGAGCTGGCAGGTGCGAGGCGAGACAGGCGCCTCCGCCACCGGGTTCCAGATCACGGAGGACGGCGGCGACGCCGAATACGGGAAGGGCTGGGGGACGGCCCGGCTCCACATCAGCGCGGGAGGCAACGTCGGCCTCGGGACGACGGCCCCCCAGTGCTCGCTCCACGTCGCTTCGACAGGCAATGCCCTGGCCCGCATCGAGGCGGGCGGCTCGGGAGGCTGGGCGGAGCTCGACTTCTACGGCACGTTCCCCGCCGCGAACCTGCGCAGGTGGAACCTGGCCGTGCGCGGCGGCGATGGCTGCTTCGCGATCCGCCAGCTCTCCGACGCGCGAGGAGAGCTGTCCTCGCCGCTGGTCATCAACCAGGCCGGCGTGGTGACGCTCAAGAGCCTCACGGTGCAGGGAAACATCGTCCCCTCGGCGGGCAACTCGGCGGGTTCGGGCATCCAGTTCCCCTCCGACCCGGGCGGCGGCTCCGGGGACCAGGCCTTCATCCGTTACTTCGTCACCGGCGGAGAGACAACCAAGCTGCGCATCGGCATCGACAACGACGCGGATGACTCGCTGGGCCTCTGGCAGATGGGCGACGAGCGGCTCACCGTCTACAACGGCAACGTCGGCATCGGGACGCCCACGCCCCAGACGGCGCTGAACATCCGGCAGCGCTACCCGGGGTACGGCATCCGGCTCGAGGACGGGACCACCGGCCGGTTCTTCCAGATCCACTACGAGAACAACAACGGAGTGGTCGTCTTCTACCACCAGAACGGCAGCGGGCATTACATGACGAGTGACGGCGCGTGGAACCGCAACTCGGACGCCGCCTTGAAGGAGAACCTCGCCGGCCTTGAGGGCACCCTGGACAAGGTCCTTCAGCTCAAGCCCTTGAGCTTCGACTGGAAGAACACCGGCACCCGGGACATCGGGTTCGTGGCGCAGGACATGGAGAAGCTCTTCCCGGAACTCGTGGGCACGGTGCACCTCGCGCAGGCTCCGGAGCCCCGGACCCTCAAGGGCATCACCTATTCCAGCCTGGGCGTCCTGGCCATCGCGGCGATCCAGGAGCTGAAGGCCCGCTACGATGAGACCTTGAAGGACCTCGAGGCGCGCATCCAGGCGCTCTCCACGCGCGGCGCTCCCTGAACACGCTCCTGACTCCCCAAGGAAACCCATCCATGAAAGACGCCATCGAACAGCGGCTGGCCTCGCTCCAATCCGAATACGAGGCCGGCCAGAAGATGCTCGCGGAGCTGGAGGCGAAGCGGAGCCAGCTCACCACCACGCTGCTGCGCATCGAGGGGGCGATGCAGGTCCTCCGCGAGGTGCTGACGCCGGAGCAGCCGGCGGCGGACAACGTGACGGACCTCCAGAAGGCGGCGCGCTGAAGCCATGGCCAGCCCGCGCGTCGGAGCCACGTTGAGACATGGCGGGAAGGCGGTGCCCGCGGGGCCCACGGCGCCGGTGGATGCCGCGGGGCTCACGGTGGCGCTCGACGTGCCCGCCAACGTGGAGCTGCTGCGCGCCTCGCTCACCGTGCAGGCGCCGGGGGACGACGTGATGGTGGATGCCCTGCTGGGAGCCACCGTCGCGTCCAGCCTGGGGCCGGGGCCGGTGCCCACGAACAAGTCCCTGCAGTGGTTCAGCGTGGACTGGGGCGCCCGCCGCCCCCTGATGTTCCTGCAGGTGAAGACCGTCGAGACCGCCGTGGAGGGGCGGCTCAGCATCGCCGATGGCGGCCCGTGGTATCCGCCCACGCCCGGCCTCACCGTTCCGCTCGGCGACAGGGACACCACGGCGCAGGCGCTGCCGGGCATCATGGCGAGCAGCCTGATGGTGGAGTTCTTCACGCCGCCCGCCAATCCCCTTCCCCCGGTCGCCAACCAGAAGACGGTCGCCACCACGGTGTCCTCCCTCGTGGTGAAGGCCGCGGCGAGGCCTCCGGACCTGACGGCCTCCGTCGAACTGGAGCCGCCCTTCTTCCGCCAGGGGATGCCCTTGCAGCCCCTCCAGGAGCTGACGCTGCGGGACGACCTGCGGGCGGCGCTCCAGCGCGCGTGGCCCCCCAACCTGAAGGGAGGTCCTGTCGCGTTCGGCCTCAAGGCCCCCGCGCCATCGCGGCTCCGAGCGCTCGTCCTCACGCTGGACACCGCCCTCATCACCCAGGTGTGGAGTCCCGGAGGAGACGCGCTCACGCTGACGCTCTTTCCGGACGAGGCAGGCGTGGGCCGCGTCGAAGTGCCACCGGACCGGCCCCTGCGGGAGGTCCGGTTCCTCGCGAGGTACCAACCCCGGAGCGAACGGGTGCCGCTCTCGTTTCCACCGCCCGAGCGTCCCGCGCAGGCCCACCGGTGCGGCGAGGGGTACGCGGCGGCGCAGGCCTTCTCCGCGCCAGAGCCCGGCGGGGAGCTGGCAGGGCTGGAGCTCCACCTGCGTCCCCTCACCCGCTCCGTCCGGGGCACGGTGACGCTCTTCCCGGATGAGTATGGCCGGCCGGGCACGGTGCCGCTGGCGCCCGGCGTGGACTTCTCCCTGGAGGAACAGGGCCCCGCGCCGTGGGACGCGCGCTGGGTGTCCTTCGAGTTTCCCAAGCCCCTCGGGCTCGACGCGAGGCGCAACTGGTGGGTGGTGCTCACCGTCGCCCAGGGGAGCGTGCTCTGGAGTCTTGGGGACGCGGCGGCCGTGACGGGGGAGGCGGGCCTGGCGCCACGTGCCGCGCTCTACCGGGCCGAGGACACGGGGCCCTGGCTGGAGCGCGTGGTGCCGTCCCTGGAAGGCCCGGGCGGTGGACCGTGGGCCTATTGCCGGCCACGGCTCTCCGCCTCGTCAGCGGAGCCGCCAGCGCCGCCAGAAGTGTCGCTGCGCTGGGGAGCGAGGCAGCTTCCCGTGAAGCTCGATGCCCAGGGCCGGGTCCGGCTGACCGAGCGGGAGCTCGCGGAGTTCCTGCCCCCCGGGCTCCCGGCGACGGGGGCCCCCGCGCCCATGCTCGAGGTCGTCGTGCGTTCGCGGGTCGCGGCGGAGCTCACGCTCCGCGAGCTTCGCGTGGCGAGTCCCCGAAGCGACACGTATCCGCTCTTCCAGCCGTCGTGAGGTTCGGTCCGCCATGCTGGTCTCCGTCGAAACCTTCTTCCATGACGCGCTCCTGTCCTCGCTGCCGGACGGCGTGACCGTGTCCACGGGGCCGTCACTGGGGCCCACGCCCGAGGTCGCGCAGCTCGTCGAAGTCATCGCGTCGGGCCTGAAGCTGGCGCTCCCCGGGTCCGAGGACCTGACGGTCCGCCGCGAGCCCGCGTTCCTGTTCGGGGTGCACCGCTGGAAGGCGAACGGGACGCAGTTGGACTTCGTGCTGCCGGACGATGTCGTGGGACAGGTGGTGGAGGTCGAATCCCCTCCCGGCTATCCGCTGCGGCGAGGCGACGAGTACGCGGTGGAGGGGCGCACCGTGCGTTTCTACCGTCCGCCCGCGCAGGCGGACGTCGCCGTGGTGGCGCGTCTGCGAGGAGCCCAGGCGTCCGGGTTCCTGGAGCGCGCGTCCTGCGACATCCCGCTCGTCCTCCGGGCCTGGAGCCAGGAACCCGGGGCGGCGGACAGGTTGCTGTCGAGCGCGCTGACCCCGGTCTTGATCGCCGCCACGGGGATGGGAAACCTGGACAACGCCGCCTCGGAGGACTCTGGGGTCCGGATCCGGTTGTTGAGGCCCAGCGTCGTGCTCGTCGGGCTGACGCGAGGAGCCGAGCTGCTCCAGGAGAAGCGCTTCTTCCGCGCCCAGGCCGAGTTCCTCATTCGCGGAGAGCTCGAGCAGCTCATCGCGGTGGGAGCGCCGGAGCCCACCGGCATCATCCGCGAGGTCCGGAAGGTCTAGCCCGGGTGTGCCGCCCCAGGAGCCGGTCGCTCCGCGAGGAGTCCCTCCCGTGAGGCATGCGCCCCTCGTGCGCACGCCGTGTCATGCGGCCAAGACCTTGTCGTCCCTACTCGCGCCGGATCTCGTCCTCGTGCCCCGCCACGCCCACGGGCGGCCGGCGCAGCACCACGGGTTGGGCGAGCCCTGGCAGGAAGCTCAGGTTGGAGGGAACGTTGTTCCCCTCCGCCAGCGTCGCGGCCGCATGACAGGACACGCACGAGCCCGTGTTGAAGGGGTTCTTGGGGTCGTAGAAGGTCTGCAGGTAGGTCTCCACCACGGAGTTGGAGAGATAGCTCGGCACGGCGTTGCTGGGCACGCGCGGGTTCGGGGTATCGGTGAGGCTCGCGCCCCACTGCGTGCCCACCAGCATGTAGTTCTGGAACACCGAGCCGATCCGCGCGAGCTGCGCGCGCCACTGCACGTTGAGCTGCTGCGTCAGGGGATAGACGTTCCAGCAGCGGGAGATCTGCGTGCCAACGGTGACCGTCTTCCCCTGGCTTTTGGCCGTGACCTGATAGGCCTTGGCGAAGGGCTGTGTGGGATTCCAGTAGAAGTGCCCGCCCGCCGAGGCCGTGGGCGGCTGGTTGGTCTTGCAGTCGGGTGACAGGCATTGCGGGTTGAAATACGAGTAGTTCGTTCCCGGCGGCGCCTGGAGCACCGGACAGTCGAGCTGGTTGAACGCCGCGCAGGTGCCCGGGGACGTCGGGTCGCACGGCTGGGAGGCCATCGGCACGTTGTCGACGTGCTCGAAGGTGGTCCAGAACCACTCGGGCTTCAGCGCGTTCTGGGTGACGGGGTTCTTCTGGATGATGTGCATGGCGACGAGCCCCAGGTCGACGGTGGCGCAGATGGGCGCGGACGCCGCCGCCCCGGAGCTGGCGCGCACCAGGTCGGGCGCCACGGTCAGCATCGCCGTGACGACATAGAAGCGCTTCTGGTTCTCCGCGTGCCGGGCCGGGTCGAGCACCCGCCACGCCGCCTTGATCTCAATGGCCCCCGTGGCGGCGCCCTGGTCACCCACGGCGGGGAAATCCACCGCGCCCCCTCCCTTGATGAGGTTCTGCTGGCCCTGCTGGGTGGTCAGGTTCCAGCTCGTGTTTCCGCCCGGCGCCTTGAGGTAGGTGACCTCCACGCCGTTGAGCCGCCGCTCGTAGATCGTCCAGTTGCCGGAGACGTCGATGGCGGGCTCGCCCGTGGCGGCCTGGATGTACTCCTCGTTGTGCGCTTCCGGGTTGCCCTGGCCGTCCGAGCCAATCACGAAGACAGGCATCCCCGCGGGCGTGTCGCAGGCCGCGACCACCGGTGCATTGCCAAACACGTCCGAGACCCGAGGCCAGCCCTGCCACACCCGGAGCCCGTTGCCCTGCAACCCCTGACCCGCTGGCGAGTTCTGCTGTCCCTGGGCCCAGTTCAGCGCGATGAAGGTCTGCCAGGAGAGGTTGTCGAACGGGGTCTGCGGGTCGTTCTTCGCGGAGGTCGGCAGCTGGCCGATGATGCCGTTGTACGCGACGGACTGGTCGATGGCCGGATCCGGTCCGATGTTGCCCGGGATGACCGGGCAGAGCGGCGAGCCCCCGGGTTGCGGCCCCGCCGCGGAACAATAGACGGCCTGCGGCACGTAGACCGCCGGCGGCACGCGCTCCACCGGGACCGTCCCACCCCTGGAGCAGGCAGTGAGCAACCCCAGGGCGACCATCGTGAGGAGGTGCTTGCCGCGTTCGATGCGAAACCCCTTGGGCGAGGCGGTCTTCTTCTGAGCCATGGCATTCCTCGGTTCGGGGCGTCGTGTCCCACCGCTCGGCATTGCACGACGCAAGCCACCCACCGAGGAAGCACGGCCTCCGCCTGCGATGCGCCACGTCACGCGGAGGAGTGCGTTCCCGCCGCAAGCTTTTGCGTCCGCTCAAGACGCGGAGGCGTGCTCCGGGTCATGCGGGCCGACATCAACATGTGGCACTCCTTTTCGCTGGTGAGGCCCCGCGCTCACTTCCCGGTGGGCACGCCGAGCTTCCCGAGGACCTTCACGGCATTGGCATTCCCGGCATCCAGCGCGAGCGATTTCCTGTAGCTCGCGATGGC
Organism: Corallococcus carmarthensis; assembly: GCF_003611695.1. GTDB lineage: Bacteria > Myxococcota > Myxococcia > Myxococcales > Myxococcaceae > Corallococcus > Corallococcus carmarthensis. Next base: position 14,414 of record NZ_RAWE01000015.1, read on the forward strand.
CTCTTCCTTCAGGCCCAGTTGGAGCTGTGCTTCGCCCAGGCTGTCGTAGGCATTCGCATCCGTCGGGAAGAGCTTCACGTTCGTTTCGAACACCCGCACCGCGTCCGCGCCCTTGCTGTCCGCCAGCAGCCGGTAGCCGAGCTGATTCAGCTGCCCCGACTCCAGGCCCTTCAGGCCCTCGCGATGCTTCGCGATGTACCAGGCGAGCGCGGTGTCGACGCCCTTGAGCCGCATGAGCATATCCACCTGGGCGGACGGCGACACAGGCTCGGGCTTGAACCCGGTCCAGGCATACTCCGCCGCCACGCTGGCGATGAGACGGTCGAAGAGCAGGAAGCCGTTGTCGGAGTTGGCCATGACGACCACTCCACTGCCCGTGTCACTGAAGGCCATGAACGCGGCCTGGAAGCCTTCATCCGAGCCTCCATGACGGAATTGGCTGGTGCCCGGTTCCACCTGGAAGCCCAGCCCGAACCGCTCCGACTGCTGCGTCAGCATCTGCTTCGTCATCGCCTGTGACAGCACGCGCTTGGACTTCCCCGCCGTCGCACTGGACACCTCGAGCGCGACCCGCGCGAGGTCGGACGGCGTGGTCCACAGTCCGGCCGCGGCCATCTCCGGGTACACGTGCCAGCGCCCCGCGACGCTCTTCCCGCTGGCGTACGTCCCGGTCGCCGTCCTGGCGGCAAGGTCCGGAGGCAGGGGCTGCTCGTAGGAACTGCTGCTCATGCCGAGCGGCTTCAGCACCGTCTCGCGCATGAGCTGGGGGAACGGCTTCTGGAGCTGATCCACCATCATCAACTGGACGATGGACGTGCCGCCGCCGCTGTAGCGCGTCTTCGTGCCGGGAACGATATCGACGCGTACCGGGCCGGTGTTCGCGGGCGCCGCGCCGTCCAGCACCTGCACCAGCGTGGGCACGGGAGCGTCGACGGCGTACCCGGGGAAGCCATGCACGGTCGTCCCCGCGCTGTGGCTGAGCAGCCGGCGCAGGGTCACCTTCTGCTCCTTCGTGAAGTCGTTCTCGGGGAGCTTCCACGAGCGAAGCCTGTCGTTGATGTTCTCGTCGAGCGACCACCTGCCCGCCTCGACGAAGTGCAGCGCCGCCAGGGCCGTCACCGGCTTGCTGATGGAACCCGCCTGGAACAGCGTCTCCAGGGTGACGGGCTCCGTGCCGCCGGCCTCCTTCACGCCATAGGTCCTGGACCAGACGATGGCGTGCTTGTCGAAGACGGCGATGCTCAATCCGGGAATCCGGTACAGCGCCATCCACTGCGGGAGCGTCAGGCTCTGGGGCGCCTCGCCTTCGATGACGATCGGGGCCAGGCCCGCCTCCACTCGCGCCGCGCGGGCCGCCTGGGCGGGGCTCGCCAGCCATTGCGTGGCGGGCTTCTTCGTTCCTTCCGCCGCGAGGGCCACACCTCCCGAGCCGAACAGGACGGCCGCGAGCACGAGGCGGAACAGGGGACGACGCATGGATTCACCGATGGAAGAGAGTGGGACGCGAGGTGTACGACAGCCTCTCCTTTCGATTGCCGGTCCGCCCCCCTTCAAGGGCTTCGATGTCTGGAGGATCAAAGACCGCCATCCGCTTCACGCAAGATGGGAGCGGAGTCCATTCCCGCAGGAATTGTGCACTCCCTTCCCTATATCGCGTCTTTCATTCCCCTCGTGTTCTGACGGGACTCCGGGGACAACAGTGACTCCGCGTTAAGGACACATTGCGGAAAGTGCATGGTTGACGCGAGCATGCGGCCCACTGCTCGCCCCCAGGCGGGCGGTCATCACCCTCAAGGAGTGTTCAGCACATGCGAATCCCCCGGACTTCCGGCCGTAGGACGCTGCTCGGAACGCTGCTGTGTACCCTTTCCCTCGTGGCTTGCGGCCCGGCCCCGGAGGCTGAGCCCACTGACAACGCTCCCCTGGGCACGGAGAAGCAGCCCGTCGTCTACGGGACCGACAACCGCACGGACGTGTACGCGCACGCGAACGCCACGCTGCGCGCCCGCGCGCAGCAGTCCACCGTCGCGCTGATGAGCCCTTCGGACTTCAACGCGACCAACCCCAACAACGTCACCTTCAACGCGTCCACGCTGCGCTCCGCGTACAACCTCTGCACCTCCGAGCGCTTCCTGGACGACCTGACCCCGGCCTTCTGCTCCGGCACGCTCATCGACGACGACCTGGTGCTCACGGCGGGCCACTGCATCACCAGCGCGTCGGCCTGCGGCAGCACGCGCTTCGTCTTCAACTTCTACCGCCCCGCCGCTGGCAGCATGCAGACGGTGACGACCGCGGACATCTTCTCCTGCCAGGCGATTGTCGCGCGCCAGCAGGCCACGGTGGGCGGGCGCAACCTGGACTTCGCCATTGTCCGGCTGGACCGGCCGGCCACCCCGCGCTTCACGCCCGCTCCCATTCGCGCGGGCAACGCCGCGCTGGCCGTGGGCACCAACGTGACGGTCATCGGCTCGGGCAGCGGCATTCCCTTCAAGATCGACTCGGGCGGCTCGGTGCGTGACGCGCGCGCGGGCACGCTGGACTACTTCGTGGCCACCACGGACACGTTCGGCGGCAACTCGGGCTCGGGCGTGTACGAGAACAGCGGCTACACGGTGGCCGGCATCCTGGTGCGCGGCGAGACCGACTACAAGACCAACGGGAGCTGCAGCGTCGTCAACACCTGTACGGAGACGGGCTGCCGCGGCGAGGACATCACCTACGTGCGTCCGGCCATTGACGAGTACTGCTCGGTGGCGACCAGCACGCGCCTGTGCGCGGGCTACCCGCCGCCCCCGACGCCGGTGACGTTCACCTTCACCGCCACCAACACCAACAGCGCCAACCAGAACACCGTCAACCAGAACGTCACCCTGGCCGCCGGGCAGACCCTCAAGTTCGGAACCTGCACGGTGCCGGGCTCGTCCGGTACGGGTGACACATACCTGCGCCTGTACAACGGCACCACCCAGGTGACCTCGAACGACGACGCCTGCGGCACGCTGTCCTACGCGAGCTTCACGGCCACGACGGCAGGCACCTACCAGATCCGCGCCGGCTGCTACTCCACCGGGAGCTGCGGCGGCACGGTGTCGTACACCGTCCAGTAGTCCCAGAAGGACCGGCGCGGGCGGTGGTGCCCGTCACCGCCCGCGCCGGGCTCAAGTTCCTCGCAGGATGGCCGCGAAGGTCATTCGCGCGGGACCGGGCGCTGCACCTCGTGCTGCCGCGGCTCGACCTCCTCTCGGGCAGCTCTCGCCACTGCGCGCCTGTCTTCACGCGCCAGATGACGGCGTTGATGACAGGCACGCATCGGCTCAGCCGGTTGAGGTCGAGACGAACTCGATGCACGAGGTGGGCAGTCCGGAGTCGGGCCGAGGGGCGACCAGCCGTGTAGGAAGCTGTTCGGCCGCGCAGCAGCGTTCGAGATAGGCGACCACCCGCCTGCCTTCGTCACTGTCCGCGGACACGTGCATCGGCTCGTTGGCCGGATTGATGATCGCGGGCAGGAAGCCGGCGGAGATGCGCCCGGACGGTGCGATGTGGATCACCGCCGCGCCGGTCAGCCTGGAATCCGGGTGAAACGGCAGCAGTGGGTAGCCCTCCCGCGGGCGAATCATGTACTCGCCGAACTTGCGGGCCCATGCCGCCATCTCTTCCGGCCGTCCCACGCCCAGGTAACCGTCTCTCGCGAGGCGCTCAGCGAGGTTCGGCAGGTCGAACACATAGTGTCCCAGACCGTAGAAGATGGGTCTTCCGGAATGGAACTCGACACCGCGGAGCATGTGATGATGGTGGCCCACGACGACGTCGGCCCCGTGGTCGATGGCCAGCCTGGCCGTCCGTCGTTCGTGGTCGGTCAGCGAGAACGGCACGGTGGAGTCACCCCAGTGGAAGCTGACGACGACGATGTCTGCCTTCGCGCGTGCTTCGGTGAGGCTGTCGATGAACGCCTTCTGATCCTCGACCAGCGGCTCGGTGCTCACCACGGGGGCCATGCCCGGATTCCATGCGTTCAGATCCACGGGAGTGTATCGGGTGTGTGCACGGAAGGGAGCCAGGCCGGGGACACCCGGGCGCGCCTCATAGCCGTAGGGAAACACAGAGCTGAAAGCCAGAAAGGCCAGCCGTGTTCCATTGCGCTCGAGATACCCGGGCGCGGTGGCCTCCGCGAGATTCGCGCCCGCGCCCACCGTGGCGATGTCCAGGCCGGCCAGTGTCCGGCGCATGGACAGCAGCGCGGCATGTCCCCCGTCGAGACTGTGGTTGTTGGCCAATGACATGATGTCGAAGCCCGCCTTGGCCAAGGGGGCGGCGTTCGCCGCGGGCGCCGTGACCGTCGAGCCGGCGCTGGGGGCACGCTGGATGTCGTCGCTGAAGACGCCCTCGCAGTTGCCGAAGACGACGTCACCGGAGCGCAGGACGTCGCGGGCGGAGTGGAAGGCCGTCGCCGGGTCGTCGCGGTCCACGAAGACATCGCCCACAGCGAGGATCGACAGCCCGGATCCACCGGGCTGAGCGATGTTGTTCGAGGCCACGGTTCACCCCTGCATCCTGCTCGTAGGCGTTCCTCGTGCCTTCTACCAGAGGAGGGGGCCGCGGCTGCTCATCGTCTTGAACCTGGAGACTCCTGCAAGGCTCAGCGGACTCCGACGAAGTCGATCCCCGCCGAGGAGATCTGATCATTCCAGGGGCCTCCCGCGACGGAGTTGATGTCGCCCACGCTCTGGGTGGTGCTGAGGCACCTGCCCGTCCGCGAGGGGTGTTCGCAGAGGGTCGCGCGATAGGGGCCGAGGATCCTCACGGAGGACAGGATGTCATCGAAGCCCAGGTCGCCCAGGAAGCCGACGCCGGAGGTGAGATGCAGGATGTTGCCTTCGAACTGGCCGTGCTCGTAGAGGTACACCCCATCCGCGGCGGAGTAGGCCTGGACGGCGTATGTGTAATCCCCCTGCGTGACCTTGTGGCCGGTCCCGTAGTCCGAGTACGCCCAGTTGCTGAGTCCCCCGGGTGACCTCTTCACCACCACGCTCCAGAGCTGGAAGGGGAAGCGTGAGCTCACCCGGCCATGCAACTGCACGGCGCGGTCGCCCGTTCCACCCGAGAGGGCTCCGAGCTGGGAGTTCACGAAGCTGCCCAGGAAGCCGTTGCTCACCGCGCTCGTCACCGTCCGCGAGGTGAAGGCGAGGTGCGTGTAGTCATCCATGGTGTCGGATTGGACGTAGCTTCCATCCGTGTGCATCCAACCCGCCCAGCTTCCCTTCAATGCCAGGGCATGCCAGAGGCGCCCCGGGGCGGCATTCTGGAGAAACGCATGGATGCCATACCAGCGGGCCTGGGCGTCGCCGCCCAGGGTGTAGGAGATGTTCCGGAAGGCGGTGCCGAAATCGCCAGGCAGGATGCTGGCGGAGGGGAGCAGCCGGTAGTTGAGGGCCAGGATGGCGTCAATCAGCCCCGCTCCCGGGAAGTCCATCATCAAGACGCCCGCGCGCTGGACGTTGCCGCCCACCAGGTGGTCGATGGCGTAGTCATTGACGCCCCGGATGGCCATCCCATCGCCTCCGGCCACCACGTTGGGAAAGGCCGCCACGGAGGAGCCACTGAGGAAGTTCACATACAGCGTGGGAGGGGTCCCCGCGTTCGTCCGCCCCAGGTGGTCCCGGACCTTGTCCCACTTGTTGTCGATGTCGAAGATCGTGGACACGGTCCAGTCATCCTGGAGGGCCAGCGAACCCCAGTTCACGCCGTAGGCTCCACCGCCGAAGTTGTCCAGGATGACAATCTTGCCGCGCACCTCCCCGAGCGTGGGCACATGGGTGCCTCGCCAGACATAGGGGCTGTAGGCGGGCTGGTTGCGATACCACTCGAAGGTCTGCTGGAAGCTCCGGCTATTGCCGTCCGGGGTGTGCTCCTCCTTCACCCGCATGAGGATGGTTTCGCCGGGGTGGTCGCGCAGGAACTGGGTGGTGGTCGTCAACACGTCGTCGAAGTTGGCGTTCAGGTAGACGACGCCATGGTGGATGGCGAACCGGTCGCCAATGTGGCGGCACCGGATGTCCAAGGCCCGGAGCCCCGCGTCCAGCTGGGCCCTCAGGCTCAGGGATTGGGTCTGGGTGAGGTCTCCGCCCGTCGAGGTGAACGCCATGGAGTCATGGGTCCCCGGCAGCGACAGGGAAGCGAGGCTCGCCGAGCCGGGCATCCAGCTCAACCAGTCGGGATGACTCGTTTCGATGCTGCCGAAGTGGTTGTAGTAGCGCCCACGGGCGGCAGCGGGGGTGGTCACGAGCAGCGCGAGGAAGAGCACCGCCGCCGCGTTGCGCGGCCGGGGGGCAGGAAACGTCCGGTGGGACATGAGGCCTCGGGGGAGGATGATGCTTGGGGTGAAGGCAGCCACACGCGAAGTATGCACTGTTGTCCGGGACCTAAGCAGGAATGGACGCGGACCCCCAGTGGCTTCGTACTTCACGGAAAAGCCCGGCCAACCCTCGCGGGCGCCGGGCATTTCACTCCTCCAAAGCGATATCGCCCTTGTGTTCCGGCGACATGCGGGCGGTGGCAGAAATGGACCGCATGGTCTTCATTGGGTGAACCATAAGTGGGCTGGTTCAGATATCCGGGCGGGCAGGATGTCGTACCCGTTATGGGATTGGCATAGGCTCCGTTTGCGTGCCAGCCAAACATTCCTGCGAAATCCGCGATCGGTTCAGTGGTTCCATCCGCGAAGCGACCACAGAAGAACAGGGGATGATCGATGTAGGCAGTCCACAGCAGCTGGTATGGGGCATAGCCCGAGGGACAGGAGTCTGAACCTGTATAGGGGTTCACATAGGTTCCACCCTGGCGGTAGCCATACATGCCCCCGAAGAGCATGTGCACATCCGAGGAGATGTTGACTTTCGCTCCGCCGCAATAATTCCAATAGCCGTCGACGATGATGAACACCTTCTGTCCCGCGGACAGCTGGGTAGTGACCGAAGATTGGAGCATGCCATTCGAATCGTCGTTGCATCCGAACGACTGGATGGTGTTGTTGTAGGGACGGACTTCCAGGACGGTGTCGAAGTTCGAGCCCTGCGTGGTGAACGTGTAGTTGGCCGTCCACGGCGGCGTCCCAGGCCAGCAGGCCGCCCATAGGCAAGCTGCCGGTAGGGCGAATCATGCGCGGCGGCGGCCCCCCCAGGAGCAGGCCCACTAAAAAGACAGCCACGACTGGGATGATTTTCGACGGGTTGCGCATGGGGGAGCATTGCACCCGGAAGAGGGCTTCTTCAGAAGTCCCCTGCCCTGCAATCGATGCACGCGCCCGCGTCAGGTCCGCCGTGCCGTCAGCCCATCGGAACGGACGCTCGCGTCAGACCCGGGCACGACTTGTCTTCCGCAAAGCCTTGGCCAACTTCCCCCGCCAGTCACGACCGCGAAGGCCGCGGTCCGCATGCAAGGAGTTGGGGTCATGGGTAGACGCGTTCGCAGGATGTCAGTCCTTCTGGGGGCAACGGTGTCGGCGCTGGCGCTGACGGGATGCGGAGGGGCCCTGGTGGAGGAAGACTCCGCGACCCTGGAGGCCACGGCCTCGGAGGTCGTGGCGGCCGCGGACCCCTGGGTGCCCTGCGGAAATGCGGCGGATCGCGTGAAGGACATCCGCCCGGGGCCTGTGGGTTCGGCGCCGGCGGAGCTGACCAAGAGCACCAGCGTGCTCGTCTTCTCCGCGGACAACGGCGTGAATGGTCGCGAGCCCTGGTTCAGCTCGGGCGAGCGTTCAGGCACGAGGCTGGGGAAGGACATTCGCGCGGGGGCGCCGGGTTCGGATCCGATGTTCTTCACGCAGCTGGGCGGCACCACCTTCTTCACCGCGGACGACGGCGTGACCGGCCGCGAACTGTGGAAGACAGACGGGACGTCCGCTGGAACGACACGGGTGTTGGACCTGCGGCCGGGGGCCCTGGGCTCCTCACCCGACAACCTGACGGTATTCGGGGGGAAGCTCTACTTCACCGCGGACAACGGGGTGAACGGCGAGGACCTGTGGCGCACCGATGGGACGTCCGCTGGGACGGCACGGCTGGGCGGCCTGCTTCCGGCGGGCACGACGGGGTCCGGCTACGCGCTCGCCACGGCGGGCAACTTCCTCTACATCCGCTATTACTTCAGTGGAGATGACGAGTACGGCTTCTCCCTGGTGAGGACGGACGGGATGGCCAGTGGGTTCGTCCATCTGGTGGATGCTCCCGAGGACAACTCCATCAGCGATATGACGGCGGTAGGCAACCGGCTCTTCTTCGTCCAGAACAACGACGAGCCGGAGTCGAGCCTCAACGTGACGGATGGCACGCCCGCGGGCACGCGCGAGCTGCTCACGTTCCCCCAAGCACCGCATGACCTGGTCGCCTTCGGAGGGCGGCTCTACTTCGCCTCCGGGCCGGGCGCATACGAGCCTCCGGACTACGCGGGTGACGAGCTGTGGCGGAGCGACGGCACCGTGGCGGGCACGAAGCTCTTCAAGGACATCCGGCTGGGTGCCTTGGGTTCGGAGCCGCGAGAGCTGACCGTCTTCCAGGGCCGCCTGTTCTTCACCGCTGACAACGGGGTGAACGGCCGGGAGCTGTGGCGGAGCGACGGCACCACGACCGCCCTGATCCACGACGTCGCACCGGGAGCCAGGAGCTCCTCGCCGGAGGGCCTGATGGGCCACGGGACGCGGCTCTTCTTCAGCGCCAACACGACGGGCCGGGGGCGTGAGCCGTGGATGCACGACGAGGCCACCTCCTCCCCCACCGCCACGCCCCTGGTTGAAATCGCGCCAGGGCCGGCGTCCTCCTCGCCAGGCCGGTTCATCCGCTCGGGCTGGGACCTCTTCTTCGTGGCGAACGATGGCGCCACGGGCCCGGAGCTGTGGGCGCTGGCCTTCCGGCCACCGGAGGCGTGCCTCGCCGGAGTCCGGAGATAGCGGCAGGGCTTCCGGAGGTTTTGGCTTGGGCCTCCGGAGCCACGGGCAGGAATGGGTCGGGGCCTGATGACTCCAGACATCAGGCCCCCGACTCCAGTCACCAGGGCCGCGGCCCTCGCTTCGACGTAACCCCCTGGAATCCATGAAGGGCAGGCCGGCCAAGGGCCGTGAAATGGTGGGCACGCGGGGTGCAGTAGGGGTGGTCCGTCGCTGCACACCACTCCCGAGGCCCTCCCATGAAGCTGCGCTCCTCTTCGTTCTCCAAGCCTTCCTTCTCGTCCGGCCCCAGCTCCTCCACCTCCCGCCCGCGCAGCGACAGCCTGCCGGCCAGGCCGGAGACCGCGAAGCCGAAGCCCCTGGCGACGCCCGCGCAGTTGCAGGATGGCAAGAACAACCTCAAGCCCACCGACTACGGCGTGGTGGACCCCAAGCTCCAGGGCATCCGGACCCGCCGTGACAGCGGCCAGTCCGGCGCGCAGTTCGCGGACTTCACGCAGGACGTGCGCAACTCCACCAACCGCCTCACGAGCAAGCCCGTGGGCAACCAGATGCTGAACGACATCAACGGCCGCACCCAGGCCGTGAACCCCGGCGCCACGGGCACGCAGAGCAAGCCGCTGACGGCGATGGATGTCTACTCGGGCCGCAACTCAGCGCTGCCCAACTCGCATGTGCCCCGCAACGACGGCACCCTGTCGTCCACCCGCCCGGCGTACCGCTACGACGGCCAGCCCGGCGCCGGCACGGCCAGCGACGTGAAGTACAACGAGAACGGCGGCGGCCAGCGCTTCAACAGCCTGGGCCACGAGTCGGTCCACGCGTGGCGCGCGTCCAACGGCGTCCAGGTGAGCCCCCTGGCGGCCAGCAAGCACAGCGACGCGGATGTCTTCAAGAAGTACCCGTCGCACTCGACCGACATGAAGGAGACCGTCGACGACCGCCTGCGCCTGCGGGAGGAGTTCGAGACCATCGGCCTGCGCCCCACGCCGAACAAGACGAACAACCCGACCGAGAACGCCATCCGCGCCGAGCACGGCCTGCCGTCCCGCCAGGACTACTCGGGCCTGAAGCCCGACGGGAACAACAGCAACGACGTGGCCTTCAAGAACTACGACGAGGGCACCGACGCCCGGAACTTCTTCCAGAAGCTGTCCGGCCAGCCGTCGCCCTTCCAGAAGATCGTCGGCGACCTGGAGAAGTGAGCCCCCGGGGTTCAACCACGCGCACGCGGGCTGCGTGGCGATGAGCCTCGGGTCGAACCCGGCTGGCCACACCCATGTGCTCCGGGCGGCGCGGAGCTCACGCGAACCGCTCGCGGAAGGCCCGCAGGTTGGGCCCGTCCCCTCCCCGCTCCCACACCGCGAACACCACGCGCTCGAAGACGCCGGGGAACGCGTCCAGGGCGCGGGCGAAGGCGTCCGCCGCGTCGTGCGGGTCGTTGCGGAAGGCGCCGCAGCCCCACGCGCCCAGCACCAGGTGGCGGTACCCGTGGTGCGCCGCCACCTGGAGCACCTTGACGGCCCGCGCGTGCAGCACCTCGCGCATGCGGGGCAGCAGGTGCGGTGCGTTCTGTACCGCCGAGCCTGCGTTGGGCGCGGGCGCGGTGATGACGGACACGCCAAAGGGCTTCTCCAGCAGCGTGAGCCCCTCGTCGCGGAAGAACGGCACCCGTGGCGAATAGATGACGTGGTCCGTGTACAGCGGTGAGGACTCCGCGCGGTTGGCGGCGTAGTACTCGCGCTGCGTGAGCAGGCACGGGTAGAGCGCCGAGCAGCGCGCCAGGTCCTCCTCCTGCGCCTTCGCTCCGCCCAGGAAGCCGCCGCCTGGATTCTTCGCGGACGCGAAGTTGAGCGCGACGACGTCCGCCACCCCTTCCGCCTCCACCCACCGGCGCGACGCGGCGCCCGTCTTCTCTGGCGTGACCTCGATGCGAAGCGCGGCACCTCCCGCGCGAGGCTGGGGCCGGGGCAGCCGCGCGAAGTCGCCAGGCCGGTAGAGCACCGTCCCGTGCAGTGCGTACTCCACCTGCTCCCGGAACCGCACGGGCCGCCCGGATGGCGCCACGTACTCGCCCCGCTCCACGATTCCCACCGTCTCCTGCGCGACCCCCTTCAGCGACATGTCACTCTCCCTGGCTGGCTGTTGCCGGGATCTGCCCGGCCGCCTTCGTGTACATACAACACGAAGACTGACAGGTGGACCTGACATGCGGCCGGTGGCGACTCGCAGGGGGCAGCCGCCGGAGCATGCTTTCGCCGGCGCGCCGGGCTCGGCGCCAAGGCGGACATCCATGGGCCACCAGACGGCTCGGCGGTCGAACCGGTGAGTCTTTGTGCCCGGTGGCCCCACCCCCAACGTCCTGAGACAACGGCCGAAGACGTGTGGCGAAGCGGCCCGGCGTCCGGGGCATTTCTCGCGCCCCAGGAGGTGCTCATGACAGACACAGGTAGCAGCAGATGGCCGAGGAAAAGGTGGGGGGGGCCCCTGCTCGCCCTCCTCCTGGGAACGACCCCCCTGCTCGGGGGCGCGCAGCAGGCGAAAGCACCTACCGAGTCCACCGAGCCCGCCGCTCAAGTCGACCCCCAGGCGCGGCGCATCCTGCGCCAGATGAGCGACTTCCTGTCCGCGCAGCGTGAGTTCACCGTCCGCACCGAGGGGACGCTCGATGAAGTGCTCGGCTCGGGGCAGAAGGTCCAGATGCAGCGCTCGGGCGACGTGCGCCTGCAGCGGCCCAACCGGCTCCGCGTGGACCGCACCGGAGACCTGGCCAAACTTCACCTCTTCTACGACGGCCGGCAGTTCACCCTGCATGGCGAGCGCGCCAACGCCTATGCGACGACGCCAGCCCCCTCCACCCTGGATGCAACGATGGACATGGCCTCGCACCAGCTCGGATTGGATACGCCCGGGGCGGACCTCCTCGTCAGCAACCCCTACGCCGCCCTCACCGAGGACGTGTGCTCCGGGAGCTATCTCGGCCGCTCCATGGTGAACGGCGTGCCCGTGCACCACCTGGCGTTCCGCAACAGCGACGGTGTGGACTGGGAGTTGTGGGTCGAGGACGGCCCCCGGCCCCTGCCACGCAAGTACGTCATCACCTCCCGGGACCTGCCGGGATCGCCGCAGTACTCGGTGAGCCTGTCCGAATGGAACCTGGCGCCCCAGCTCACCCAGGAGCAGTTCCAGTTCACTCCCCCACGCGATGCAGTGCGCGTGTCGTTCGTCGCACCGGACTCGCAGGGCGGGGCGCAGCAAGGAGGCTCGAAATGAGGTTGCACGGGCGCAGGCCCCGCCAGCGGGCGGCGGCGATGTTGCTGGGGCTCTTCTTCCTGGGAGAGATGCTCCCGGAGGTGGCCCTGGCCCAGAATTACGGCACGTCGCGCCGGGTGGCGCGGCGCACCTCGCGACGCACGGCCACCCGTCATGACGCCTATTACGGCGGCACGAGCACGGCCGTGGTGGCGGCGGTGCCGGCGGGCGCGCAAACCGTCACGGCGCTCCCCGCGGGCTGCGTGGCCTCGGCGGTGAGCGGCATCACCTACCAGCAGTGCGGCGGCGTCCGCTACCGCCCCTACTACCAGGGGGAGAGCCTCGTCTACGTCGCCGAGTAGTCCCGGCGTTCAGGTGAGCACGCGGCCCGGGGGCTCCTCTTCGCGCCCCCCGGCCAAGCTGAACCTGACGCGCAAGGGACTCCAGCGCTTCGTTCCATTCTGGCAACAATGAAGTGTCCGGTCGCAGTCTGGTTGCGACAGGGCAACAACGGCATCTTGCGTTCCAGACCCCGGAGCCGCGCGGAACCAAGTTCGCGCCGCCCGCTGGAAGGAACGCACCATGAAGACCCTGACGCCGTCCTGGAAGTCCTCCTCCGTCCTCCGCACCGCCACCGCCTGGCTGGCCCTGGGACTGGGGGGCCCCATCGCCTGCTCCAGCGCGGAGGAGGAGCTGGAGCGCTACCAGCAGGAGGAAACGCAGGAGGCCGCGCACCTGGCCACGTTCGACACGCTGGACTTCGACGTGTTCACCCACCAGGACTGGGGCCGGCTCCAGCACAGCCACGCGCAGGACGTCATCGTCCACTGGCCGGACGGCCATCAGACGCAGGGCATCGACGTGCACATCGCGGACCTGAAGGCGATGTTCGTCTACGCGCCGGACACCCGCATCGAGGTGCACCCCATCAAGCTGGGCTCCGGCGAGTGGACCAGCGTCGTCGGCATCATGGAGGGCACCTTCACCCAGCCCATGCCTCTGCCGGACGGCTCCTCCATCGCCCCCACCGGCAAGTCCTTCAAGCTGATCATGAACACCGTCAGCCACTGGAAGGACGGCGTCATGACCGAGGAGTACCTCTTCTGGGACAACCAGTCGTACATGCAGCAGATCGGCCTGGCCCCCTGACGCGCTGACCGGGCGAAGCCGCCTCAATAGAGGCAGAAGCACTCGCCATACATGCACTTGTCGCTGGGCCGGCGCTGCGTCACCCAACAGCTCAGGTCGCACACAACCGAGTCGCATGGCAGCGAGGCGGTGTCGAACAGGAACACGTACACCAGCAGTCCCCCCAACACCAAGGCAACGCCGGCGGCGATGAAGAGCATGGCCCTCGCCGCCTTCTTTCGTGTCATGCGATCCAGCTCCCCTCCATGGGTGTGGCGGGACGGTAACGCCTCCGCGCGCCACTTCGGTGGAATTCCGGGGTGGAGCCGCAGTCACGCCCTGGGCCCTGCTCCACGGGGGTTCCCCCGTGATAGGGTTTGAAGTCCACCCGAAGGACTCCCAGGGATTTCCCCATGAAGCTTTCTCTTGCAGCGATGGTGACGTTGGTCGGCCTTTCCCTCCTGGGGTGCGGAGGCCCGGCCCTTGAAGACACGATGGGCCCCGAGGCCGAAGCGCGGACGGTGTCCCAGTTCGGCACCTGTACGGCGACCTGCGCCGGGGGATCGTCGGTCTCCTGTACGGGCACCACCTGCTCGTCGACCGACAACCAGGGCGTGACGTGCGACGGAGTGTTCAAAGGGTGCGCGTCCTCGTGCGGCGGACTGCCGTCGTGCAACCTGTACTCGAACCAGAAGTGCACGACCCCGAACGCGACCAAGGCCTGCTGCAACCCCACGACCCAGAGGCCGGACTCGCTGCTGTGCTCGGGCTCGGTGACCTCGGGCTACCGCTGGCTCTATTACTAGCGCCGCCTCAAGCCTCGGGTCCTCCCTGAATCAAGGGAGGACGCCGTGCTGGCGGTACCACGTCCTCACGCGCGAGAGCATCGTGGTGTCGAAGGGAATCTGGTCATGCGTGTAGCCCGCATAGACATACAGCGCGTTGGGCGTTCCGTTCGCGGCGAGGATGGACTTCAGCGTCTGGTCCTGGGAGAGGGGAACCACCGTGTCCGCGTCTCCATGGTGGAGCTGGTACGGCGTGGTGATGTTCCCAGCCGCGTCCGGCCGCGTGGAGTTGGGCCCCGCGCTCACCCCTCCCGCCGTGTGTGACGCGGCCCGGAAGTCCGCCGGGTGGGTCCCCAGCAACTGGCCCGTGACGAAGCCGCCCATGCTGTGGCCGTGCGCGGCCACCCGGGTGAAGTCGACGTTGCCCACGCAGGACAGCAGATCGCGCGCCTTGTGCGCCCGCAGCACGTTCTCCTCGGAGGCGCCCTCGTCCCCCTCGGGCAGGGTGCCCGCGGCGTCGGCCGCGTGCGTGTACGTCGTGCCCATGGCCACCAGTCCCCAGCCCACCATCGTCCGGGCCACGTTCGCCGAGTAGCCCCGCGCCGTGCCGCCCTTGCCGTGGCTGATCACCACCGCCGGGAAGGGCCCCGTCCCCGTCGCCGGCTTGAACACGATGCCCTTGAGCACGTAGTGCACGCCCTGGTCCACGGAGTCATAGGTCCAGGTCGCGCCCGTGCTGGCCGCCGGATTGCCGGCGACCTGGAACCTCGAACACACCGCCTCCGGCGTCGAGGGCGCGACCGCGGGCTTCAGCACCGCGTCCAGGAAGCCAGCGGTGGCGTCCTGCACCGGCGTGCTCACCCACCCTGCCCCGCCGTGGCCCGCGCCCACCACGTCACGCTGGACGACGCAGCGGCCCGCGGTCTCCATGGCGGACGCCAGCAGCAGGCTCTGCTCTCCAGGGACGGTGCAGTCCTGGTCCCCGTGCAGGACGAGCATGGGCGGATCCCCAGCGCCCACGTGGGTGACCGGACTGGCCAGCGCCACCGCCCCCTGGCAGCTGGCGTCTCCCACCGTGCAGCCTACGAGCTGGCTCTCCGGCGAGTCCGGTTGGCTGTGCCGCGCCGAGCCCGGGCCACAGCCTCGCGCCAGGAGCTGCGAGTCCATCCGCGCGAAGTCCGTGGGGCCGTACCAGTCCACCACCGCCTGCACCGCGCTGGACACGCCCGCATTGCCCTGCAATGGGTCTTCCAGCCCCGCGACGCCGCGGCTCGTTCCCGCCAGTGCCGCCAGGTGGCCGCCAGCCGAGCTGCCAAATGCGGCGAAGCGCGACGGGTCCAGGCCGTGGGCCGCCGCGTTGGCGCGCAGGAACCGGATGGCCGCCTTCACGTCGTGGAGCTGCGCCGGGAACACCGCGACGTCACTCAGCCGGTAGTCGATGGACGCCACCGCGTAGCCCCGGCACACCAGCCGCCGGGCCTGATTCACGTCCAGCCGCGACCCTCCGAGCCAGCCGCCGCCGTGGATCCACACCACCGTCGGGAACGGGCCGCTGCCTGTCGCCGGCCGGTACAGGTCCAGTTGGTGCCCCTCACCGCTGGCATACGTCAACGTCAGCGGGGTCGCCGTGGCGTCGGCGCAGGTGGACGCGGTCGTCCCGTCCGGCACCAGCGGCCCGCCAGGCAGCCCCGCCGGACAGGCCGAGGCCAGCCCGCGCGCGGAGGCCGCCGGGGCCGGAACCTCCACGTCCGAGCCACCTCCACACCCCGTGAGCCACGCCGCCACCACGCCGAAACCCCACGCGAAAACCCTCTGGGTACGCCCTGCCTTCATGCCGTCGCCTCCGTGCGGGGCCGAGCCGGTAGGACGACAGCCGGCTCGCCACGCGTTTCAGGCCTCACGCAAAATGCGTGAAATCCATGAATAGGAGCAACACCCGGCACGGCGGGAAGTTGCGGGGCAGCGCCTCAAGCCACCGCCGGCCCGTCCCAGGGAACGGACCGGCGCCAGGCCTGGCCCTCAGCGCCCGGAGTGCACGCTGACGGTGCGCCCGTTCAGCGGCTGCAGGGGGCGGTTGTTCGGGTTGAGGTGCGGCAGCCGCTCGAACGCGGCGATCTGCGCGTCGGACATCTGGATGGGCTGCTTCATCACGTACCACTGGAGCCCCTGGGTGCACGGGGGCGTGGTGAGTGAACCCGCGTACTGGAAGAACGCCTTGTCGTGCGGCAGCAGCGCGCTCGCGTTGAGCAGCGCCCCCGCGGGCGCGCTCTCCTCCCCCATGTGCCGAGGCAGGTTCCGGAAGGCCGTGAACAGCGCCGCGTTCACCGCGCCTTCCTCGATGAGGACCCCGACGACCAGGGCGGGCGTTCCGTTCGCGTCCGTGTGCACCAGGTGCAGTTCCAGCGGGTACTCCACGCCGTCCTTCGTGTGCTCGCTGGGCGTGTGGAAGTGGAACTGCGCCAGCTTGTACTCGTTGGCGCCCACCCGGACGGTGCTGCCGCTGTCGTAGGTGAACTGCACCGTGTGCCCCGTGTTGAGCATGCGCACGCGGCTGGTGGCGTAGTGGAAGCTGGGAGCGTCCAGGTGCGGGTGGGCGGCCCCCGCCGTCACCAGCGCGATGGGCGACTGCGCCACGCCCTGCGCGCAGACCGCGTCGCCCGGCAGCTCGCCCCAGTGCTCCGGGCTCAGGGTCTGGTCGTAGCCCCAGTGCGCCTCATCGCTGCTCGTCGCGATGGAGGCGCGGGCCCCCTCGTCGGCGAAGGCACTCGGGGCAAGCAACAGGGAGGACAGCAGCGCGCCCCGAAGGGCACGCACGGAGTCGGTGCGGGAGAGCAACATGGGTGTGGAGTCCTTTGATGCAGGCGTCAAACGCAAGCAGGGCATCCCTGGCATCCATCCAGGGACACCCCGCGGCTCACGCTCGGAGGGCCTCGGGCAGGGCCGGACGAACGCGGCGTACGTTGTGCCTTGAAAATTCCACAAAGTACAGATTTCTAATTATTTCTAATTAATCGGCTTTGTCACGGAGAAGCAACAACGCGACGGGCAATGGCAGACACCTCCGCCAGGAGAGCCCTCCACCTCACGCGGACCCATTCGGCGAAGACGGAACCGGCGGCAGGGCGCGCGTGTCCAACGCGCGACTTTTTCCCGAGCAGGAGCTCACGCCTGATGAAGCAGAACCTGAAGCAGTGGCTGGCCGTGGTGTGCATGGGAGTGGCCGGGGTGTCCGCGACCGCCTGGGCGGACGTGGGGACGCCGGTGGACTGCGGCACGGTGGAGTGCGAGGCCATCCGCGAGATGCGGTCCATCTACTCGGCGGAGTTGGGGTATTTCGGGGAGTACGATGTCTTCACCCTGACCCTCGCCAGCGCCGGTTTCGCGCCCGCGGCGTGTCCGAACGGCAGCCGCGCCCCCTCACCGGGAGCGGGCTGGGTGTCCGGGTGCAATTTCTCCTACAAGGTCACGGGCATCACGCCGCATCCGTCGCCGAGCTTCACGGCGGTGGCGCAGGGAGTGGCGGGGACGGCGTCCGCGGGCATCACGCTCCAGATTGGCACCCACCCCGTCTCCGGCCGCCTCTTCTGGCTGGAGCGCCAGGGGGTGCGCCGCTACGTGGACTCCGCGGAGTGCCAGTCGCAGCAGTCCTTCACCTGCGAGGCCCAGCTGCGGGAGGCCCGGTTCAACATGGGCTACATCCACGTGGTGGAGCAGTCGTACTTCGCGGAGAAGGACCAGTACTCCACCAACCTGACGGCGATCGGCTTCGTGCCGGAGGGCTGTCCGAATGGCACCCGCGCGTCCGTGCCGGACGCGTCCTGGGTGGGAGGCTGCCGGTTCATCTACAAGGTCACGCTGAACGGAACGACCGGCTTCACCGCCACGGCGAAGGCCGTGACGGGTGCCACGGAGGGCACCGTCCTGACCCTCACGCAGACGGGACAGACCGTCGTCACCCCGTCGTATCCGGCGTCGTGCCAGTAGGCTGATGGCTCAGGGGCCGTGGTCGGGATGACACGGCCCCGCCAGTCCTCAACGGCACCCGGCGGCTTCGCCGATCAGCTCCGTCACGACGTCCGGGTGGCTGATCATCGCGACGTGGGAGCTTGGGATTTCGACGTCCTGGGCGCCAGCGCGCTTGGCCATGACACGCTGGGCCTCGGGCGGGATGGTGTGGTCGTCGCTGGCGATCAGATACCAGGACGGGAGGTCCTTCCACGCGGGCGGGCCGGAGGGGTTCGCGAAGATGGCGGCGGCGGCCGGGCGTTGGCTGGCGGCGAGCACCGCCGCGTCCATCTCGGAGAGGTCGCCCGCGAAGAGCTGGCGGAAGAAGGCCGGGTCGATGTAGCCGTCGGCATCCCCGGTCGCGGCCCCGGGGAAGGGGCGCAGGACGAGGTGGTCGCCGAGCTCGGATTGGCCCCCGCCGAGCGCGTTGGCGGCCAGGAGGGTCTCTCCCTCGTCGAGCGCGTACGCGGCGACGTACACGAGCGCCTTCACGTTCGGGTTCCCGGTGGCCGCGTTCGTGATGACCGCGCCGCCATAGGAGTGGCCGACCAGCACGACGGGGCCGGTGAGGGTGCTCAGGAAGGACCGCAGGTACTCCGCGTCCCCGGCGATGCTGCGCAAGGGGTTCGCGAACGCGTAGACCGTGTAGCCCTCATGCTGCAGGTGCGCGATCACGCCAGCCCAACCGGATGCATCCGCGAATGCGCCGTGGACGAGGACGACCGTGGGCTTGTCACAAGCGTCGGCCGGCTGCTCGTCACTGCCGGCAACGGCGTTGGGTGAAGGCGTGCAAGCCACCAGCAGTGCCCCGAGGGCGCAGAGCAGGCCCCACCGGCGCAGGTTCCGTTGCGTGAAGCGCTGAGCATCCATGGGCCCCTCCGAGGATTCGAGTCGCCCTGAGGGTGGGCGGCGTCCCTGGACGTGCCAACGCGGACCGCGGTCCAAGCCCTGGTGGGCCGGCCGCGTGTCCTCGAATGCTCAAGAAAGGCGCGCTGGCGCCCGAGGCCTGGGGCCTAGGGCGCGCTCATGGGTGCCGAGTAGTGCACCGGCGGTGATTCACCTGGGAAGGTGGGGATCCGCTCGAGGAACTGCTCGTCCACGAAGCACCAGGCCCAGTCCTCCCCGGGCTCGAACGACTTCATGACCGGGTGGGCGCTGGCGTGGAAGTGCTGGGTCGCGTGACGTGACGGCGAGTCGTCGCAGCAGCCCACGTGCCCGCAGGACAGGCACATCCGGAGGTGGAGCCAGTCCCCTCCGTCCTTCAGACACTCCACGCATCCGTGGCCGCTGGGATGGACGGGAGCCGTCCGGCGATGCTCGGTCGCTTCCAGGTGGGAACAGACCTTCTTCATGGCTCGCGCTCCGTGTTGGGCCATCTGTCCGATGGCTTCATGGTGTCGAACATGGGGATGCGAGGGGGCCCGTGGCAACGCGCGTGGGGGCGGAGGCCAGACAGGCATGCAGCTGCGCCACCACGGCCGCGCCCTCGCCTATCGCCGCGCCCACCCGCTTGACGGAGTCCGAGCGCGCATCGCCGATGGCGAACACGCCAGGCAGGCTCGTCTCGAACGCGAACGGCGCCCGCCCGATGGCCTCCCAGGTCTCCGCATGGAGCGGCGCCTCGCCGAGCGTCGTGCCCGTGCGCACGAAACCCTTCGCGTCCAGCGCCACACCGCAGCCCTCGAGCCACTCCGTGGCTGGGTCCGCCCCGATGAAGAGGAAGAGGTGGTGCACGTCGTGCTCCTCCTCCCGCCCGCTGGGCCGGTGCCGCCAGCGCACGCGCCGCAGGCCGCGCTCGTCCGAGCCCGCCAGCTCCACCACCTCCGTCTCCATCACCTGCTCGATGCGAGGCGACGCGGCCAGGCGCTCGACGAGGTAGCTGGACATGCTCGCGGCGAGCTCCCGGCCGCGCACCAGCACGCGGACCCGACGCGCGTGGTTCGCGAGGAACACGGCGGCCTGGCCCGCGGAGTTGCCACCGCCGACGAGCACGACCTCCTCGCCGTCGCACATGCGCGCCTCGATGGGGCTGGCCCAGTAGAAGACCCCACGGCCCTCGAACCGGGCGAGGTTCGCGAGCGCGGGACGGCGGTAGCGGGCGCCGCTGGCCACCACCACGGTCCGCGTGCGCACCTTCCGCCCATCGGTCAGCTCCAGCGTGAGCGGCGCGCCAGGGGCCGCGCAGTGCAGGGAGGCAACCTCCGCCGGGATGGCCATCTCCACTCCGAACTTCTGCGCCTGCACATAGGCGCGCGCGGTCAGCGCCTGGCCGGTGATGCCCGTGGGGAAACCCAGATAGTTCTCGATGCGCGCGCTCGCGCCCGCCTGTCCGCCGAAGGCCCGTTGATCCAGGACGAGCACCCGCAGCCCCTCGGAGGCCGCGTACACGGCGGTGGCGAGCCCCGCGGGACCCGCGCCCACCACGGCGACATCATATTGCGTCTCGAAGGCCCCCTCCGGGAGCAGGCCGAGCGCTCGGGCCAGGGCGCTCTCCGAGGGGTTCTTCAGGACCGAGCCATCGGGGCACACCACGAGCGGGAGCTCCTCCGCGCGTGGCGAGTAGCGCTCGAGCAGCGAGACCGCCTCGCCCCCCTGCGCCGGATCCAGCGCGCGGTACGGGTGGCCATTGCGCGTGAGGAAGCCCTCCAGGCGAACCCTGCCCGCGCCCTCGGAAGGGCCCACCAGGACGGGTCCACCGGCGCCTGTCTCGAGCAGGCCCACGCGGCGCAGGATGAGGGCGCGCATGATGCGCTCGCCGAGGTCCGCCTCCGCCACGAGCAGCGCACGCAGCCGGTGCGGGGGGATGACCAGCGCCTCCACCTCCCCCACCGCGTGAGCGTCGACGAGCGAAGGGCGTCCGGAGAGCTGGGCCACCTCACCGAGGAACTGTCCCGGGCCCTCCTCCACGATGAGAATCGAGTTCCCCAGGCCATCGCGCCGGGAGAGGGCCACGCTGCCCTGGGTGAGCACGAGCATCCCGGGGCTCGGTTGCCCGGCGGCGAAGATGCACGCTCCATCGCCAAAGCGCCGGACCTCACCGAAGCGCTGCATGCGCTCGAGGTCCCGGGCGTCCAGCACGGGGAACATCTGAGAACGGCGCGACTCGAGGTTCGGAGGCAGGGGAGCGGGAATCATGACCGTGCCCAATGAATGGGCATGGGACACGCGGACGACATGAACCCGGCCGGGCGTTCCACCGGCCGGCCGCCCGCTCTCCACGACACCGCCGTCACCGGGGGAGCGACTCCAGGGACTGGATGGCCTCGAAGAGGACCGCGAGGAACTCGGGGTCCGCTTCCTCCGCGTCGAAGCCCTCCCGGTGCTCCAGGAGCAGCGGCAGCAACGACACGTCCTCCAGCGCCTGGGCCGCCTCCACGTCCAGCGTCGTGACCACGCCCCCCTCCAGCACGCGCCGCAGCGGCTCGAGGGCGCGCGCGTCCTTGCGCAAGGCCAGCCCCAGGAGCGCCTCCCCGCGAATCTTCGGGTGGGCTTCGGAGAGCCGGTCCACCAGCGCCTCGCGCAGCTCCGGCGTGTCCACCTCCCGCGCCTGGGAGCCGAGCGTGAACGTGGCCCACTCGCGCACGGTCTCGTCGGGATCGCGGGAGAGCTGGATCAATGCCTGGAGCGCCTGGGCGTCCCGGTGCTGCGACAGCCCCATGACGACGCCGAAGCGGACGTGGGCGTCCGGGTGGTCCTTCAGGGGAAGGAGCGCGGGCACCGAGCGGGGATCGCCCAGGTGGCCCAGGGCCGCGGCCATCGCCTCCAGCACGGCGGCGTCCTGCTCCTTCGCGAGCGCCGGCAGGAGGACATCCGTGAAGCGGGCGACGCGCTCCGGGAGCCGGTGCCGGAACTCCAGTTGTGACAGGACGTTCGCGCCGCGGCCCCGCTCCTTCGGGGAGGAGGACTGGAGCCACGCGGCGGCCCGCTGGAAGACGTCCTCCCCGCCGCGGTGGTGCAGTTGCCAGATGGCGCGCCACGCGCCCGGGTCTTCCTCATCACCCTGGAGCGTGAGGGCGAACAGCTCGTCGGTGGAGAGGTCATCGGTGGGGGTCACCATTCGGCCACGTATCTCGCCCAGCGCCAGGAGCTGATGGCGTCCGAGAGCAGGTACACCTTCTTCATGAGCGGGACGTATTCCCCATCCAGGCCCCAGGCCCTCACGATGTCCACCGAGGACATGGCGTCCACGCCTTTCACGAACGCGTTGTTCATCCGCGTCCGCAGCCGCATGAGGAGGTTTCCCGGTCCCTGGCGATAGACGAGGATTTCCCCGGACTGATAGCGGTCCAGCGGCCCTGTGTTGAACTTCAGGTTCGAGCGCAGGAAGACCACGTGCTGGACGCTCGCGTCCTTGAGCAGCGCGCAGGCCAGTTGCGCCAGGATGGGATAGAGCTGGCTGTTCGGCATCTCCCCGCCGAACTTGGTGAAGTCCACCACCAGCAGCATGGGGACGCTGTCGTCCACGCCCAGCGCGCCCAGGTACTGCGTCAGCATTCCGGCGATGACCGAGCCCGGGTTCGGCGCCTGGAGCCCCGGCTTCAGCAGCTTCGTGTGCAGGCTGTCCGACAGGTTCACCCAGACCTGCGTGCCCGCCACCATCCCCATGGGAACGTCGGGCTCGTTGAGGAAGCCCCCCATGTAGAACTCGAAGTAGGGAACGAAGGGGTCCAGGGTGTCCGGGCTCGGGGTGACCTCGTGGACCTGGTAGTTCATCTTCAGGAGGGTCTCGCTCAGGATCTTCCCGGCGCCCATGCCCGTGGGCGCGTAGATGCGGTTGAAGTCCTGGGGAAGCTCGCCCGTGGGAACGTTCTGGAGGACCTCGTGGAGGGCCGTCTCGTCGGTCCCCACGGAGGGCTTCCAGTGGCTCGCCAGCTCCGGCAGCGACCCCAGCGCGGCCTGGAGCTCCGTCAGGGTCAGGCAGGTCGCGCCCATGAAGGCCAGCTCCCACAGGGAGGACTCCAACACCCAGATGTAGTCGAAGGCGCTGAGGTCGCCGGACCGGGCCTTCAGGATGTCCAGCTTCATTGCCCGCCGGTGGATGCGGCCCTGCACGAAGCGGAAGAAGGCCGCCAGCCCCGCCTGGCCGTCCTGTCCCGCTTTCTTCCCCGCGGCATGGGCCAGCACGTTGGCGACCTCCGCCAGTTGCCGGACCCAGGCGAGGGCCAGCGCGTGGCCGCTCTTCTTCGCGACCGCCAGCAGCGCCTCCACGTGGCGGATCCGGACGCCGCCATATCCCTTGTAGCCCTTCCGGTGCTCCGACTCCGTCGCCAGCGCCTGCCTCAGCAGCCCCAGCAGGTGGAGGAGGTAGGTTTCATCCAGGGAATACGCGCCCAATGACAGACGGGTGCCGTCGTATTCGGGGCCGCCCCCTTCCGCCTTCCACGACGTATAGGACGGCTCGGAGAACCCGAATGAACCCATGTATGAGTATTTGATGCGCGAGTCCTGGGAGCCACCTCCTCCGCTGGGAAAGCGAGGGTCGCTGAGCGTGCGCAGCGGCGGGGATTCGTGGCTCTCCGTCAGGGTCAGCGGGAAGCTCGCCGTGAAGCGGCTCGGGGGGACGTACTTCCCGGAGGGGTCACCCGCCTGGAAGGCGAGCAGGTCCTGATTGCCCGGGAGCGCCAGGCCCCGGGTCTGGATGATTCCCAGCAGTCCCCGGAGGACGAACGGGAGCGGATCCTCGAAGGGCCGCAGGTACACGTCCGCCGTGCCTCCCCCGTCCTCCAGGCTCCGGAGCAGGTTGGACACCTTGCGGGCCCGCCCGCCACCCGAGGTCCGGTAACCGAGCATCGCCAGGTTGATGAGGAACTGGCCATGCTCCCCACCCAGCTCCTTGGTGAGCGCCTTGAGCAGGTCCTCGACCCGGCCCTTCTTGAGCGCCACCTCTTCCTTCGTCTTCGTGGGCAGGGCCCGGGATTCCCGCGCGAACTGCTTCCGGTCCGCCTCGAAGCCTTCCGACCCCACCTCCCGGCCCTTGTGGACGATGCACTCGTACGCGGCCCAGAGGATGCTGAACTGCTCCTGGTCCCCGTCCTTCTGCTTGTCATCGATGGCTGACCGGGGCACCCAGGGATTGCCTTCCACCGAAGGCTTCGGGGCGGCCAGGAGCGGCGCCTTGCAGTCCACGCATTTCCCGGGGAACGGACTCGAGAACTCCTTGCACTCCGGACAGGTGTACATGCGCGAACTATAGGAGGTCTGGAGGCCCGCTGTGGAGGGAGGCGGCGGGGCACGCCTACCCTCTCCCTTCAACCACGCAATGGCAGCCCGGCGGAGACCGTCTCCAACCGCAAGCGCCCGTCCTGGAGCTCCACCACGGCGTGGCCATCCGGTGCATCCGGGAGGTTGACGTGGAAGGTGCCCCGGTACCAGCGGGCCCTGCCCCCTCCCGACGCAGGCACGGGAAGCCGTTCCCTCAGTGCCTCGGGAAGCGAGGACGCGGCGGCGGCGAGGCGCGCCTCGGCTTCGGCGGGTTCGCGGATCGCGAAGTCATCCCATACACATCCGTAGGGCGACCCCATGTGCCCTGACACCGTGAGGTCCGCATCCAGGGCCGAGGCGAGCAACGCCACCAGCGGCGCCTTTCCGGGGCTCACGTGCGTCACGAGCACCCGGACCTCTCCTGGCACCCGGGGCTGAGCCGAGTCCAGCAGCGCGGTGATGTCGCGAGCCGTCGCGTGAATCTTCCCGCGGCCTCCGTCGATGGGGGCGTCTTCCGCGAGCAGCCCGGGAAGCAGGTTGCCCCCGAGCCCGAAGAAGCGGAGCGGTCCATGCGTCCCCGTTCCCAGCAGCGTCAGGTTGGGGACGTGCTGTCGCCCCGCGAGGAGCGAGGCGACGACGGCGCCATCCTCGTGATTCCCCCAGATGCCGAACGTGGGCAGCGTGAATCCCCTGCCGGCCCGCAACCATTCCGCGAGGTCCGACAGGGGCAACTCCTGGCGGATGAAGGCACGGAGGGCATCGCCCTTCAGCTTCTTGGCCCGCTTCTTCACGTCCGCGGGCAGGTTCGAATGAACCACGCGCAGGAAGAGCTCGCGGGACTCGACGCGGTCCGCGCTCCCATGGTCATAGAAGCCGAAGTCTCCCGCGTGCAAGACTGCGTCGGCCCGCGCTTCCTTCGCGAGCCGCTCGACGATGTCCAGGTGGCCGTGGGTGTCGGAGATGAGCAGCAAGCGCATGACGTGCGTCCTTTCGAGGAAACCACGATGGCATCAGGGCAGCCGCGCCAGAACGGACAGAAAACCGGACACCGCGCGACCGCGTCCCAGTCCCCCGTCGGCTACACGTGGTCCGACTACGTCGAAGCCCTGGTGACGGAGCACGGCTCCCTGGCCGCGGTCGCCTGGAAGCTCGTTGAACGGGGCCTGGCGGAAGACACCACCTCCGTGGAGCGAGCCCTCCGGCGCCTGCGGGGCCGGGTACAGCGGGACGGCGGACTCATTGGACAGCGGCTCCTGCGCGTCTTCGGGGTGCCCGCCACCGTCGAGGCCCAGGCCCGATGGATGGGCACGTACCACAGCCCCTTCGGCGACCTGCCCGTCCGGCTCTGTCTCGACCAGCTTCGCCTCTGGGAACGCCCACCGCTCTCCGAGTCGAGGGCGCGCGTCTGGATTCTCCTGGGACTGGCGGGTGTGGCGTTGCGCCAGCGGGCCTTCGACGATGCGCGCACCCTGCTCGACGGGGCCGCGGCGCTCGCGGACTCCCCGGCGGCGCGAATCGAACACCACCTGGCGACGAGCTATCTCCTGACGCGCCTCGATTCGAACGTGCAACGCGCGGAGGCCGCCGCGCGCCCCCACCTGGAGCGCGCCCGGAGTCTCCTCGACGCGTCACGGGCGGAGCTGGACCCCACGGATGCCGCCTGCTTCCAGGCCCGCCTGGTCGACCACGAAGCCTTCGACGCCAACCGCCGGGGGGACTCCGCCGCGGCGCTCGCGTTGTACCGCTCCCTGCCCACCGAGGACGTGCATCCCTTCGCCAGCTATCGCCGCGACGCCGGGCTCGCGTTCGGCCTCCATCGTCTGGGCGAGCATGGGGAAGCCCTCCGGCTCGCGCATCGCGCCTGTGAGCATGCGGGCGATGGGGGCTATGTCCGCTTGCGCGTGATGGGCCTGCTGATGGTCGCTCGCATCCAGGGCGCTCCGGATCATGCAGGCACGCTGGCCCGGGCCGCCGCCATCGCGCAGCGGCTCGAGGACCCCGAGCTGCGAGTCCGCATTGAACGTGCGCGGGAGCGGACGCCCCAGGCCGGCGTGAAATGAATCACCGGCCCCAGGGCATCGCGGGACGAGGCTACGGCGCGGTGAGGCTGGAATCAGGGAGGCAAGGATGAGGGGCTTTGGAAATCGGTCCGCGCTGGGTTCGGTGTTCATCGTGTTCCTGGGCGCGGTCGTGCCTCGGGTGAGCAGCGCCGCGCCTCCGGCTCAAGAGGGGCTCGAACTCAAGCGCTTCAAGGCGAGCGAAACGACCGATGCGATGTATGTCCTGCGCGCCACGGGCTGCCGCAAGGCGGGCGACACCTGCCAGCTCGAGCTCGAACTGAGCGAAGGGTCCGGCACGAAGCGCAAGGCGAGGCTGCCCGACGGCATGGCTCACGAGATCCAGCAGGAGTCCCAAGGGGCTGCCTCCTCCGAGAGCTGGACCTCGGGCGAGGAGGAGCGGAACGTCACGACCTCCGTCCAGCCGGTGCGGCTGGAGGCCGGGGCGTGGGGACTCCTCGTCACCCAGCAGGGCGGGTTCGAGCATGTCCATCGCCGGCACCGCCTCTACGCGGTCAAGGACGGAGGGGTCACGGAAGCCTGGAATGGGGATGAGAACTTCGCGGGTCCGGAGCAGTCCCACGTCGGCCCGTACCCGCTGGCACCGGGCTCACCGGTCGAGGGCTTCTACAGGGAGTATGCGTTTCTCTCCGCCGATCCCGAGAGCGGCGAGCCTGATCAGTGGAAGCTCGACGCCTACCGCTGGGATGCCGCTGACCGCAAAGCGGTGAAGGAGCTCCGGCGCCGGCCCGAGCGCTACGCGGCCATCATCGGAAGCTTCAAGACGGCCCGGGAAGCGATTGCGTATCGCGGCGGCGCGCAACTGGATCAGTTCTGCGCGAGCGGGTTCCTGGTCCTGGAGAGCACGCCGTTCAAACGCCTGACGCCGGGGCTGTTCATCGTGACGACAATCCAAGCGGAGAAGAAGGCAGCGGAGGCCGCGCTGAAGAAGGCATACACCTGCAATCCGAAAGTCTCGGGTTACGTCAAGGCGCTCTGACCCGGTAGATTGGTGGGATGACCTCTCGCCTCCTGTTGATTATGGCCGTTTGCGTTCCATTGCTTGCTTCGGCCCGGGAGCCGAAGCCGCGCACGTACGACATCATCATCGTCGGAGGCGGAAAGACCGAAGCGGAGGCCCAGGCCGCGCTCGACCGGCTGAAGGCCCAGGTGCTCTGGGTTCGCGTGGCGCAGCCGAGCGGGGGCTTCCTGGCCGTGGAGAAGTCCGACGACTACCCCGGGCTCAACAAGGGGCTGTACATCGCCGTGCTCGGACTCTGTGCCCGGGACGCGGAAGTGGTCGAGGACATCAAGCGCTTCATGAAGGCGCTCAAGGTGCATGCGCCCGGGGCGTACTCCAAGAGCATCAAGGGCCAATATGGCGACCCGTGTCCTCCATCAGGTGCCTTCACGCCGCCAGACGACGAAGAGAAGCCGTTCCTGGAGCGCATCGCGAAGGAGCCGAAGTCCGCGGAGGCCTTCTTCGCCTACGGCCTGTTCCTCAAGAATCAGGGCCGCCTGACCGAGGCCGACGCCATGGCCGGCCAGGCGTTGAAGCTCGACCCCAACCACGCGGAGGCCAAGGCCCTGGCCCATCTGCTGATGGTGTTGCTGACCGATTGAGACGTTGCCGCCGCCCCCGCAAGGCGAGGGCGGCCAGCCAGTGTCCGGAAGGCTCAGGGCACGGCGCTCACGTCCACATCGATGACGCGGGGCTCCTCGGTGCTCGTCGTGCCGGTGACCGAAGGCATCACCGCGGCCACCTGGAGCGTCAGCGCCCATTCACCCGTGGAGAGCTGGGAGGGCACGTACTTCCAGGAGAGGTGCACGGCCCCCGTGGTCTCCCCCTCGGCCGCCAGCGCCTCACGCGCCCGCTGCTCGATCTGCGCCGTGGTCAGCCGCGTCCGCAGCAGGTGGCCGGAGCGGGCCAGGGGCGGCCAGCTGATGAGCGCGCGCTGGAAGCTGCCATCCGGCCCGTGGGACACCACCGCGCGATGGCCCTCCACGCGGATGCCATTGATGGCGCGCATCACGAAGGTCTTGTGTCGGTGGAGCGCGGGCGCTTCGACGACGCCGTTGTCCTCGCTCTGGCTGAAGGACTTCACCTGCCGCACCGCCCCCAGCTCCGCCGTGGGGATGCCCCAGCGCTGCAGGCGTGCCAGGGCGATCCGCTGCAACACCGCGGGGTCCTGCGGTGTCTCCGGGCCAGCGCCCACCTTGTTCAGCACCAGCGCCTGGCCTTCGGACGGGTCGCGCTCGATCTTCCAGGTCTGGGACTCCATGTCCAGGCGGGTGCCCACCGGCACCTCCGCATGGGAGAAGGGCTCGGTCGTTCCCACCAGGGAGCCCTGCAATGCGGCGGCATCAAACGCCGTGCGGGGAAGCAGCGTGGTGGGGATTCCTCCGGTGGGAGGCGTGGCAAGCGCCGTGGAATCGAAGATGAAGCCGACGGTCGCGCGGGCCACCTGGGTGGTGGGGGCGGCGGCGGGCTCCATGACGGCGCCGCTGTCGCAGCCAGACGCGGCGGCGAGCGGGAGGACGGTCAGGAATCGGATCAGCAGATGGGTCTTCATGGCGGTTCGTTCTTTCTGGGCGAAGGCGATGGAGGCAGCGGTCACTCGGGCAGCTTCTGCCCGTTGTCGGGGTCGCAGCCCGCCACGTAGAAGTAGGTGGAGGCGACCTTGCTCCCGGTGTTCTTGCGGTCCCGCCAGCCGCCAGCCTCGAACATCGCCACGCGCGCCGCCTTGGTTTCACCGAAGACGATGGACACCGGGCAGTCGTCGTTGTTCTTGCCGATGTCCCAGTCGTAGGCCTCGTCGATCCAGTTCTCGCCCACGCCATCGCTCCGCGAGTCCGCCACGTAGCGCCTCACGTAGCGCTTCACGAAGTTGCCGCACGACGAGTCACCGTGAAAGGCGTTCCACATGCTGAAGCCGCTGGTGGGCGTCACGAGCTGCCGGTACCCGCCCTGCTTCCAGACCTCGAAGTCGCCAGACTGGCAGGCCTTCACGACGGCGATGTTCAGCTTGCCGTTGTTGCCCAGGCTCATGTGGGCGTCCGTGATGGCCGCGCACGAATCCACGTCGGTTCCCATCACGAGCCAGCTGCGCAGGAGCGACTCGTTGTGGCCGCCGTGGGTGTGCACGAAGAAGACGTCCGCGTCGTCCACACCGGCATTGGCCAGGGTGTCCTTCGCGTCGGCCGCGGACGCCTTCGAGGCGTCGGTCCAGAGGTCCGCGCGCGCGCTCGAGTTGTTGAGGGTCCGGACGTCCGACCAGAGTCCGGAGCTCACGAGCGAGTTGAAGTAGCCCGCGAACTCCGCCGCCGTCTTCGTATGCACGGAGTGCGAGGAGGCATCGCACTGCCCCGCGCCTCCGAAGTTGGCGATGCCGTAGACATGGGTTTCGTTCGCCAGCGCCGCCGCGGGCAGGAGCAGGGCCCCCGCGAGTGCCGCGCCCGTCCACTGTTGCGTTTGCTTCCGGAGTCTCATGGTCCGTCTCTCCCCCGTCCGGGGTGTTCGTGGTGGCCTCAAGGCCCGGGGAGCGCGCGGTGTTCGCCGTGCGTTCCCCGGCCCTGGCCCATCAACGAAACCCGGGGAGGATTTCCCTCACCCCCTTCGTGAGATTTTTCCGGACCGCCCCGGTGGAGCCGGAAGGTGGCCGTCCACCAGCAGCGCGGCCAGCACCTCCACCTGCTCTGGCGCTACCGCGTGACGTCGACGGTGTAGACGCCGTCGCCGGAGGTGGCGGTGCCCGTCACCCGGGTGCTGCCCGGCGTGCGGCGGACCTGGCCGGTGCCGTCGTCCTCGAGCTCCCCCGTGAGGGCGAGGTCCAGGGTGACGCTGCCCTCCAGGTCCCCGGTCATCTGGAAGGGCCCCTCGAGCGTCCCGGTGAAGGTGCCGTCCGGGATGTCGCGCAGCTGGAGGGTGAGTTCCGGCTGCGTCGTCGTGTCCGTGCCCGACGCGTAGGTGATGTTCACCGGGTCCTCGTCCTCGCCCAGGACGATCTCTCCGTCGGAGTACCCGGTCATGCCAATGCGCAGGCGCATGCCCTTGTTGGCCGAGCTGCCCTGGTCCACCTGCCCGGTGACGAGCAGCGTCCCGGAGACGCCGCCCGTCGTGGACTGGGGCGGGATGTTCGCGCTGGACGCGGCGTTGAAGCCGGCGAAGCCAAGCTGCAGGGCCTTGCTCACGGACGTGTCCAGCCCGAGGTACGCGCGCCGGGCCTGCTCGTCGGAGCTGATGTCGTCACCTCCGCAGGCCGTGAGGGACAGGAACAGGGAACACGCGACAGCAGTCACGGTACGCGGAAGGGATGAGTGCATGATGTCTGTGTATCGCAATTCCATGGACTCACACCACCCGCGGCGCGTCACTCCAAAACACATACCGCATGTGGCCGAATGACAGCACAGCGGGTCTATGCCCCTCACGCGTCCGTGTATTTCATTGCCTCCTGGCGCGGCGGCCAGGCTTCGAGTCCGCTGCCCTCGAAGCCCGCGCCACCGGCCCACATCCGGACTCAGCCGATCTCACTGTTGCACGTGCAGGGCGTCGTCCCGGTGCAGGCTTCCCCCGCGACCGTCTGGCAGTTGAGCCGCGGGCAGCACGGGCCGGTGGGCGAGCACGCCTGACCCGCGGCGGAGCAGGTCGAACCCGTCTGGCAGGTGCCGACGATGCTCCCACCCGGGATGTTGCAGCCGAGCCCGATGCAGCAGTCCGCGGGCGAGGTGCAGGCCTGGCCCTGGGGCTGACAGGCGCTGGGCGCCGCGCAGGCGCCATTGGTGCAGATGCCGGAGCAGCACGCGGCACCCGAGGCACAGGCATTCCCGTTCGCGGCGCACGTGCCCGCGTCCGTCCCGCCGTCCTGGGTGCCCGTGCCTCCGTCCGTGCCGCCACCGCCCGGCACGGTGCTGGGCCGGCAGGCGTAGGCGATTTCGGAGACGATCGAACAGGTGGTGCCAGCGCAGCACTTGGAGGCTTGCGGGTCACAGGGCGTGCCCACCGGATCGCACGTCACCTTCTGGCAGGTCAGTCCGCCATTCGCGCCGGGCAGGCAGCGCGCGCCGCCGCAGCACTGGTCGGAGAACTGGCACTGCTGATCCTGCGCGATGCAGCACGGCGCCTCGCCGGTGTAGCCCGTGGGGCATGCCGCCGGGCAGTTGTTGTTGGGGCAGCCGCCGAAGCAGCGCGGCACGCCGGCGGAGTCCACCTTGCACACGGCCTTCTGGCCGTCACAGCAGGCCTCGCGGGCGTTCACGTCGATGATGCCGCCGTCGGGCAGCTGGCCGCTGCCGCAGATGTTGCCCACCGGGTTGCAGCCATTCGGCTTGTCACAGCGGCTCTCGCGGCAGTCCACCGCGTTGGACAGCTTCTCACCGCCGCAGCACACGCCGTCGTCGGTGCAGTAGTTGCCCGTGGGACGGCAGCCGCCCACCGGCTGGCACACCGTGGTCCCGTAGCCCAGGTCCACGCACGTGCGCGAACAGCAGGTGCTGGAGCCCGAGCACGGGTTGCCGTCCTGCAGGCAGCCGCCCGCGCCGCCACCGCTGACCGCCACGCAGCGGCCCGGGGTGCCCGTGCTCTCCTGCGAACACACACCGCCGCAGCAGTCCGCGCCCTTCATGCACAGGTCATTGTTGGCCTGGCACGAGTACGCCTGCTTGCACGTCCCGCCCTGACAGTTGCTGGAGCAGCAGTCCCCCGCGCCGGTGCAGGCCTGGCCCGGCACCTTGCAACTGCTGGTGCCGCCGGAAGGCAGCGCCGCGCACTTGCCGTCCGCGCCGCAGAGCTTCGTGCAGCACGCCTCCGCGCTGGAGCACGTGCTGCCCACGTCCAGGCACTGCAGCGTGGAGCACTTGCCGTCCAGGCAGCTGTTCGTGCAGCACTCGATGCCGCTGGTGCAGGCTTCACCCGCGGCGGTGCACTGGGGATTGGGGGCCGGACAGACGCCCGTGTCCGAACAGAGGCCCGTACAGCACTGGGCGCCCGAGTCCCGGCTGCACGCCGTGCCCTCGTCGAGGCATTGGGAGCCCGGCCCCGCGTCCGGGAGGGGCTGCCCCGCGTCCGTTCCGGCATCCACGGTGACCGGCGGTTTGTCTGGCGGCTTGCCAATGTCTCCACTGCTACAAGCCATGACACCGAGGGCCACACCCAGGGCCCCAAGAAACAGCCAGCGGTTCGCCTTCATCCGGACGTTCCCTTCCCGGCCGCTGCCGCCATCCCTCCGGCGGGCCCGGCCTCCATGGGCGCCGCGATGTGGCGCGCCAGCCCAGGAGACCCGGGCCGGGGCCTGGCGGCCACGCAGGCCTGCTCGCCCCACGTCCATCCCCCTGGAAGCCGTGCCGGGCCCCGGGATGCGCGGAACCTGGGATTTCCACTACGCTCCCGGCACCGCCTCACGCCCGCCCCCACGGAGCCGACATGATGCTCTTCGCACCGAAGGTGTTCCCCAAGCTGTCCACGCTGAGCCACGCGGGACGTTCGATGTACGTCTGGGTCTACTACACCATCCCGCTCGCCTTCACGCTGCTGCTGGTGCCCGGGCTGTTCCTCAAGGTGATGGGCATCTCACCCGGGGCGGCGGATGGGGACCTGTTCTTCATGCGGCTTGCTGGCGCACTGCTGGTGTCCATGTCGTTCATGTCCCATCAGGCGGCCATCCTGGACATGCGCCAGTTCTTCGTCTGGGCGGTGATGGGGCGCACGTTCATCGTGGGGGTGCTCATCGTCTGCACGGCGCTGGGCCTGTGTAATCCCATCGTCACGTTCTTCGGCTGCATCGACTTCAGCGGCGCCATGTGGACGCTCATGGGCATTCGCCGCGACGAGGCCGAGGCGCGCGGACAGCAACCGGCCATCGCCCAGCCCACGCCCTGATTCCAGGCGACCTCCCTCCACCGCGCCCTTCGAACCCGCCATGACCACCGCGACGCCGCTGCCGGCCTCCCCTCCCCCTCCGGCCTGGAACCGGGCCTTCCGAAACATCTCCCGCCAGCACGGCTTCCAACCCCTGCGGGTGGAGGGCCACATCCCCGAGGGCCTCCGCGGGACGCTGTTCCGCCTGGGCGCGTGGACGTTCGACGTGCACGGGGCCCCGCTCCAGCACTGGTTCGATGGTGACGGCGGCGTGATGGGCGTGCGCTTCGGGCCCGACGGCGTCCAAGGCGCGGCCCGGCTCGTGGACTCGCGCACCATGGTCACGGAGCGCAAGGCGGGCCGGCAGCTCTACGGCAGCTACGCCATGCCCACGCCGCTGCGCAACAAGCTGCTCAACCCCCAGAAGAACAACGCCAACACGGCGCTGTTGCCGTGGAACGGCCGGCTGTACGCGCTGCACGAGCCGAACCTCCCCGTGGAGCTGTCCCTGGAGGACCTGACCACCCTGGGCGAGACGAACCTCGACGGCACCGTGCTGAAGTCGTTCTCCGCGCACCCCCACCGCGTCCCGTCGCGAGGGA
Source organism: Corallococcus carmarthensis (assembly GCF_003611695.1). Taxonomy (GTDB): domain Bacteria; phylum Myxococcota; class Myxococcia; order Myxococcales; family Myxococcaceae; genus Corallococcus; species Corallococcus carmarthensis. The sequence goes on from NZ_RAWE01000015.1 coordinate 48,241, forward strand.
CGCGGTACAACTTCGGCCAGCACCACGGCCGGGTGAACACGCTGGAGCTGTACGCCCTGCCGGATGACGGCAAGGCGCGGCACATGGGGTCCGTGCCGCTGCCCGGCGCGACCATGGTCCATGACTTCACCGTCACCGACCGCTACCTCATCTTCTTCCTGCCGGCGATGCGCATCGACGTCTTGAAGATGCTGCTGCGCATCGGCGCGTTCGCGAACAACGTCTCCTTCCGGCCGGGCGCGGCGTCGGAGGTACTGGTGGTGCCCATCGACGACGTGGCGCACCCCATCCGCATCCCCGCCGACTCCTTCTTCAACTGGCACTTCTCCAACGCGTACGAGGACGGCGACACGCTGGTGGTGGACTACGTGCGCTACCCCGACTTCGCCTCCAACCAGTGGCTGGGGGACCTGCTGCGCGGCAACCCGTCCACCGACGCCGACGGCATGCTCCACCGCGCGCGCATCGACCTGAAGGCCCGCACGTTCCGCAGCGAGCCCCTGCTGGACCTGAGCTGCGAGTTCCCCCGCGTCGCCCCCAGCGTGGAGTGCCGGCCGTACCAGACGGTCTACCTGGGCGCGCACGGCACCCACGAGGCCCGCCGCGGCCTCTACGACGCGCTGGTGCGGCTGGACCTGGGCACCGGCCGCGTGACGCGGGCCGCGCTGGAAGCAGGCCAGTACCCCTCCGAGCCCGTCTTCGTGCCCCGCCCCGGCTCGCGGGCCGAGGACGACGGCTGGCTGCTCACCCAGGTCTTCGACACGAAGACAGACACCACCCACGTGGCCGTGCTGGACGCCGAGCGGCTGGACGCGGGTCCCGTGGCGCGCTGCCACTTCGAGCACGCCCTGCCCCCCACGTTCCACGGCACGTTCGTCCCCACCGGGAGCTGAGCCTCCGGCGGAGCGGGCTCAGAGGGTCCGCTCCAGCCGCTCCCGCGCCTTCACGATGGCGGCGGTGCGGGTCGTCACGTCCAGCTTCGCGAACACGTTGCGCAGGTGCCACTTCGTGGTGGAGAGCGCCACGTTGGAGCGCTCGCTGATCTCCTGGTTGCTCAGCCCCTGGGCCAGGAGCTTGAGCATCTGGAGCTCCCGCTCGGTGAGCGGCTCCAGCGGTGCGCTGGGCAAGGGCGCGAACGGTGTCTGTCCGACGGTGCCCAGGGACAGCAGGTCCTGGTAGCGCTCCGTGTAGCGGGCCGGCAGCACGTGGCTCAGCTTGCGCTGCGTGGCGGCCGCGACGATGACCTCCTGCAACCCCGGTGTCTCGTCGAACACGCCCCGGCTGAAGCCGAATCGGGGCACCAGCGCGAAGCCCCGGTTCACCGCGGCGAACGCCGCCGTGGGGTCTCCGGCGCGCCAATGACATACCGCCAGCGCGGCCAGCAGCGCTGTCTCCCGGGCCACGCAGCCCGCGTCATGCGCGCTGGCCCGCAGCGTCTCCAACAGCCCGTGTGCCCGGTCGTGCCGCCCGCGCGCCATCAACACCCAGGCCTGCGCCACCCCCAGGTGCTCCCAGGCCTCGTCGTAGAAGCGCCGCTCGCTCCACTCGCCCCGGCGCATGCGCTCGCCCAAGCCAAACTCCTGGGCCACCGCCTTCATCCGCGCGGGGGATTGCTCCACCAGGGACAGGCGGATCTTCTCCCCGCAGACATGGGCCAGGAAGCGCGTCTGATGTCCGCACTCGAGCACGCTGTGCAGGTAGTCCAGCAGCTGCCAGGCCTCCGCGTACTTGCCCCGAATCGTCTTGATGCGGGCCAGCACCAGGTAGGCCATCGCGAAGGTCTCGAACACCGCCGCCTGGGACAGCAGCGGGAGGACCTCGATGCAGAGCGCCTCGGCCTCGTCCAGCCGGTTCTGATCGTATCGGGTGTTGGCCAGCGCCGTCGCCGCGTTCACCCACACCGGGTTGCGCCGTCCCCGGCTCGCGCGCTCGAACGCCGCCTCGCACCGGTCCGACGCGTCCTTCAGGTTGCCCTGCGCCCGGTCCGCCAGGACGATGAGGACGTCCGTGTAGCCCACCATGTATGGGTTGTTCAGCCCCTGCAGCGTCTCGCGCGCGACGGACGCGAGCCGGCGCATCGCATCGAACCGGTTCAGCCGGAGCGCCTGGTACGCCTTCGCCGCCAGCACCGCGCCCGCCATGAAGACGTCCGGGTCTTCCTCCCCCGGTGACGCCTCCAGCTCCAGGCCGGAGCCCGCTGCCGAGTCCGACAGGACGGCGTGCAGCAGCGCGAGCCGGGAGAGCTGCCGCGACAGCCGCTCGCGCTCCGGATCCGCTGGCGCGGTCTGGAGCCGGCGCTGCGCGTCCTGCAGGGCCAGGGAGGCAGGCGTGAAGCCGCGGGACAGGATGAGGCACGCGATGCGCGCCACGCAGAGGGCCGGCGAACAGAAGGCCTCCTCCGGCGTCAGCTTCGCCGTCCAATGGAGCACGGAGGCAATCTCGCCCTCGCGCATCCACGCCTCCACGCAGCGGGCCGTGAGCGCCATGCACCAGCCCCGGTCTCCGGACGCGAACGCGTGCGTCAGGGCCTCGTCTGGCATCTCGTGCTCGGCGAACCACGCGCTGGCCGCGCGGTGCAGCCGGGGGATGCGGTCGCCGTACGTGCACGCGAGCTGGGTGCGCAGGAAGTCGAGGAACAGCGGGTGGTACCGGTACCACTGGTGCTGCGTGTCGAGCGACTGGATGAACAACTGCGCCCGCTCCAGCTCCGCCAGCAGCGCCGGCCCGTGGGTGATGCCCGGGAGCGCGTTGCACAGCTCGCCGTTGAGCCGGTCCACCACCGAGCTCAGCACCAGGAACGCGTGCACCTCTTCCGTCTGCTCGCGCAGCACCACGTCCGCGAGGTACCTCGCCACGTCGTGGTTGGAGCCGATGGCCTTGCGGAGCGCGTCGCTCACGCTGGCGTGCTCGCCCGCCGTCAGCAGGGCCAGCTTCACGCCGGCCACCCAGCCCTCGGTGCGCGCGCGCAGGTACTCGACGTCCTCGGGTTTCAGCGCGGCGCCGCACAGGCGCTGACCCAGCTCGTGGATGGCATTCCCATCCAGGCCCAGGTCGCGGCTGTCGAGCGTCACCAGCTGCTCGGTGAGCTTCAGCTTCGCCAGGTCCAGCTCGGGCGGGCCGCGCGACGAGACGATCCAGTGCACGTGCGGCGGAGCGTGATCCAACAGATACGAGAAGGCCCGCACCAGCGCGCGCTCCCGCAGGACGTGGAAGTCATCAATGACGACGACGAGCTCGCGCCCCAGGTTCCACAGGCTCCGCAGCACCACCGTCGTCGCATGGTCCAGCGGCAGCGCCACCTGCGCATCCAGCTGGCTGGCGATGTACGCGTCGAACTCCGGGGCCGCGCGGCGGATGGCCCCGACGAGGTACGAGAAGAAGCGCTCCGGAGCGTTGTCCCGCTCATCGAGCGACAGCCACGCGAGCAACCGCGCCCCGCGCACCTCGCGGTACCACTGCGTCAGCAGCGTCGTCTTGCCCGAGCCCAGCGGCGCGGTCACCAGCACGAGCTTGCCGCCAACACCCCGGTCGATCTTCCGGAGCGCCGCGCTCCGCGACACGAGCACCGACGCCGTCTGCGGCGGCGCGAGCTTCGTCGGCAGCAGGTGTGAGAGCGGGTCGCCCACCGGCGCTGGCGCGACAGGGCCCCCCAGCGCATTTCGAGAGCTCGGCATGGGCACGTTCCCCCGGTGACCGATTGCAATGCCAAGTAGACCACGGGCGCCCCCCCTGGGGACCGGGGCGCCTTCCCGCACAGCGTCAAACAGCGAACGCCGCGATGCGTCACCCTCTGGGGGCATGCGTTCCCCTCCCGCCCCCTCCCTTCGGAGGGGGCGATGTCCTGGCGGCGGCTGGTAATTCCGACTGTGCAGTTCTTCCCTGCTCCCCCAGGAGGTCCCCATGGTCCGCATCCCGCAAGTGGGCATGAGCAAGAACCGGTGGCGCGCCCGAGCCGGTCTGCTGTGCGCCGCCGTGTCGCTGTTCGCCTCATCCCGTGCCGCTGCCCAGGCGCCCTCGTTCATCGAGTTCGAGAGCGCGCACGTGCGTCCGTTGGCCCTCTCTCCCGACGGGACGAAGCTGTTCGCCGTCAACACGCCGGACAACCGCCTGGAGGTCTTCAACGTCACCAGCGGGGGCCTGTCGCTCGCCGCCGAGGTCCCGGTGGGGCTGGAGCCGGTGTCGGTCGCCGTGCGCGGCAACACCGAGGTCTGGGTGGTCAACCACCTGTCCGACAGCATCAGCGTGGTGAGCGTGAGCGGCACGCCGCACGTGGTGCGCACGCTGCTCGTGGGTGACGAGCCGCGCGACGTCGTGTTCGCCGGCGCCAACGGCTATGCGTTCATCTCCACCGCGCACCGGGGCCAGCAGCGCACGGATCCGTCCATCGCGTCCGTGCCCGGCGCGGGGGATCCGCAGCTCATCACGCCGGGCGTGGGCCGCGCGGACGTCTGGGTCTTCAACCCCGCCGCGCTGGGGACGACGCTGGGCGGGACGCCCGTCCGCATCCTGACGCTCTTCGGCGACACGCCGCGAGGCCTCGCCGTCAGCCCGGACAAGAAGACGGTCTACGCGGCCATCGCGCAGTCCGGCAACCGCACGACGACCATCAACATGGACAGCGTGTGTGACGGCTTCGGCAGCGCGGGCGTGTGTCTGGTCCAGCCGGACACGTTCCCGTGGGGCAACAACCTCTTCCTGGGCGGCCTGCCCGGTCCGTCCACGAACGCCGAGGGCGCGAAGGCGCCGGAGACGGGCCTCATCGTCAAGTGGAACAGCAGCCTCAGCCGCTGGGAGGACACGCTCGGCCGCAACTGGAACAACGGCGTGCGCTTCAACCTGCCGGACAAGGACGTCTTCGCCATCGACGCGGACGGCCTGCAGCAGAAGGCGTTCTACACGGGCGTGGGAACGACCGTCTTCAACCTGGCCACCAACCCGAAGACGGGCGTGGTGTACGCGACCAACAGCGACGCCAACAACCTCACCCGCTTCGAAGGTCCCGGCGCCTTCGGTGGCAGCACGGTGCAAGGCAACATCGCGAAGATGCGCATCACCGTCATCAAGGGGACGGCGGTGACGCCGCGCCACCTGAACAAGCACCTCGACTATTCGAAGCTGGCCGGCTCCCCCGGCTTCGACCCCACGGCCCGCAACCACAGCCTCTCCACCCCCACGGAGATGGCCATCTCGGGTGACGGCGCGAAGCTGTACGTGGCCGCGTTCAGCTCCAGCAAGGTCGGCGTCTTCGACACCGCGGCGCTGGAGGCGGACACCTTCAACCCCCGGACGGCGAGCGCCAACTACATCCCGGTGAGCGGCGGCGGTCCCAGCGGCCTGGTGCTGGACGAGGCGCGCAACCGGCTCTACGTGATGACCCGCTTCGACAACGCGGTGAAGGTCATCGACCTCGCCACGAAGAGCCAGGTGGCCTCGGCGGCGCTCTACAACCCCGAACCCGACTCCGTCGTGCAGGGCCGCCCGTTCCTCTACGACGCGAACTTCTCCTCGGCCAACGGCGAGGCCTCCTGCGCCAGCTGCCACATCTTCGGCGACAAGGACGAGCTCGCCTGGGACCTGGGCAATCCGGACGATGGGGTGACGACCAACGCCATCGACAAGCGCCTCGCGAGCAGCCTGGAGATTGGCGCGTTCCGTCTGCTCACCGGCCACCCGAGCTCGGACATCAACGGCACCGGCAACCAGAACTCCTTCCACCCGATGAAGGGGCCCATGACGACGCAGACCCTGCGCGGCATGTCCACCTCGGGCGCCATGCACTGGCGCGGAGACCGTTCCACGGGCTTCTTCGGCAGCGGTGCGTACGACGAGGCCCTGTCGTTCAAGAACTTCGTCGTCGCCTTCCCGGGGCTGCTGGGCCGCGCGGATCAGCCCACCGAGGCGGAGATGAACAAGTTCACGAACTTCCAGCTCCAGGTGCAGCTGCCGCCGAATCCCATCCGCAACCTGGACAACTCGCTCACCTCGACGCAGGCGGCCGGCCGCGACTTCTTCTTCGGAAGCCGCCGCGTGGACGGCCTGGCGATTGGCACCAACACCGGCTTCAACTGCAATGGCTGTCACACCATTGACGCCGCGCAGGGCTTCTTCGGCACCGACGGCCACTCCAGCTTCGAGGGAATCAGCCAGATCATGAAGATTCCCCACGTGCGCAACATGTACACGAAGGTCGGCATGTTCGGCTTCCCGGACAACAGCTTCTTCCAGCACCCGGACACCGGGCCCACGGGAGACCAGATCCGCGGCTTCGGCTTCACGCACGACGGCGCGGTGGACACGCTGTTCCGCTTCTTCAGCGCCATCGTCTTCTCCAACACCAGCATCGGTGGGCCGCTGGTGGGCTTCCGCAACGACACCGACCGCCGTGGCGTGGAGGCCTTCATGATGGCGGCGGACTCCGACCTGGCGCCCATCGTGGGTCAGCAGGTGACGCTCACGGCGACGAACGCCTCCGTGGTGGGAGCGCGCATCGACCTGCTGCTCGCGCGTGCGCAGGCGCCGTTCGTGTCGAAGGTGCTCGGCGGCTCCACGTATGAGGCCGACCTGGTGGCGAAGGCCGCCATCGGCACCCGCGTGAAGGGCTTCCTGTTCGACCGCGTGGCGGGCACGTGGAAGCCCGACGACGGCACCGCCAACCTCACCACCGCGGCCTTGCGCGCGCTGGCGAACACGCTGGGCCAGGAGGTGACCTTCACCGCGGTGCCTCCGGGCTCCGGCACGCGCATCGCGCTGGACCGGAACCTGGATGGCAGGCTCGACGGCCAGTAGCTGACAGCTGTTCGTGGCCCCCCTGCCCCGCTTCTCCGGTGACCCCGGGGAGGCGGGGCTTTTTCGCGCCGTGAAGCAGGAGCGCTACGGCTTGCGCTTCGGGGGAGGGGCAGCGGCGGCGGCGGCTTCGCGCAGCTTGTCCTTCTTGCTCTTGCGCCGGCCCTTCACGCCGCCGTTCGGATCCAGCGCCGGTGCGGCGGGCCCGGCCGTCTCCACCGGTTCGAATCCGGCCACCTGCTCTCGCGCGACGGTGAGGTGGTTCCGCTTCTCGATGAGACGGAAGTGGGCCTCGGTGTCCGCGCTGACGAAGCTGATCGCCACGCCCTGTTCGCCCGCGCGCCCCGTGCGGCCGATGCGATGCACGTAGTCCACGGTAGAACGGGGCAGGTCGTAGTTCACGACCGCGGGCAGTCCCACGATGTCCAGGCCGCGTGCGGCGACGTCGGTGGCAACGAGGACGCGCACGCGCTTCGCCTTGAAGTCCGCGAGCGCCTGCGTGCGGGCCCCCTGGCTGAGTTCTCCGTGCAGCGACGTCGCGGTGATGCCGGCGCGGTTGAGCTTCAACGCGACATGGTCCGCCGCGTAGCGGCTGGCGACGAAGGTGAGGACATGGGACCACGCGTGGGTTTCCAGCAGGTGCCTCAGGAGCATCGTGCGCCGGGGCACATCCACCTGGATGGCCCGCTGGGCGATGAGGTCCGCGGAGGGCAGCCCCCCGTCATCGACGTCGATGCGCGTGGGCTCATGCAGGAGCCGCTCCGCGAACGTGCTCACCGCGGGCGGGAACGTGGCGGAGAACAGCAGGTTCTGGCGGCGCGCGGGCAGGAGCGCGAGCAGGCGGTTGAGCTCGTCGGCGAAGCCCAGGGAGAACAACCGGTCGGCCTCGTCGAGCACCAGCGTCTCCACCTGGCCCAGCCGGAGTGCGTTCTGCTCCACGAGGTCCAGCGCGCGGCCCGGGGTGGCCACGACGACGTCCGCGCCGCCTCGGAGCGCCAGCATCTGCGGGTTCGCGGAGACGCCGCCGACCGCGAGGCAGGTCTTCAGCGGCTTCTTCAAGTGACGGCCATACCGCTGGAGGGAGTCGACGATCTGGGCGGCGAGTTCCCGCGTAGGGACCAGGATGAAGGCCCGCACCGGCCGGACCGCTCCACCCGGGCGCGCCCGCAGGGCCTCCAGGATGGGCAGCAGGAACGCGGCGGTCTTCCCCGAGCCGGTCTTCGCCGAAGCCTGGACGTCGCCGCCGCGCAGCACCACGGGAATGGTCGCGCGCTGCACCGGCGTGGGTTCGTCGTATCCGAGTTCGGCCACGGCGCGGGTGAGCGCGTCCGACAGGCCGAGCGAAGCAAAGGTCATGGGAGGGGAGCCTTGGGGTGGCACGACACGCCGGGAGCCTATCCTGCCCCGGCGCCACCCGCGCGGTCGCATGCGCGTGCAGGGCGGGTAGACCGAACGGCGCCCGCCCCGGGAACGCCCTGGAGCATCAACGTGAGGTCAGGGTCGCGCTCCATTGCTTGACCATCAGGTCGATGAAGCGCCGCACCTTCGCCGGCAGGTGCCGTTTGCTCGGGTAGATCGCCATGATCGGGACGAACTCCGTCTCGCAGGATGGCAGCAGCGCCTTGAGCCGCCCGCTCTCCAGGTCCTGGTCGACCAGGAAGCTGGGGAGGTAGGCGATGCCCAGTCCCGCGACGGCCGCGTCCCGGATGGCCTCACCACTGTCGAGCCGCAGGCGGCTTCGTCCCTCCACCTTCACCGGTGAGCCGCCCTTCTGGCGCAGATACCAGGGCTGTCGTCGCGTCCGGCTGCTGAAGACCAGGCACTCATGCGCCGCGAGCTCCTCCAGCGTGCGGGGTTCACCGCGCGCCTCCAGGTAGGCAGGCGCGGCGCAGACGAACACCGGGTGCCGAGCCACGACCCGGGAAACCAGACGTGTATCGGCGCTGGACGCATTGATGCGCACGGCCAGGTCGTAGCCCTCCTCGATGATGTCCGTGACGCGATCGGTGAAGCTCACCTCCGCCTGCACCTCGGGCCAGGTCCGCAGATAGTCCCGCAGCAAGGGGAGGACGTGCAGCTTGCCGAACGCGGCGGGCAGGGTGAGCCGCAGCACTCCTCGCGGAGTGCCGGTGTGCTGCCCGACGCTGGCTTCCGCGTCGTCCAGGGCCGCCAGGACTTGGAGGCAATGCTCATGGAAGACGCGGCCCTCGTCGGTGAGGCTGAGCTGACGCGTCGTGCGGTTGAGCAGGCGCACCCCCAGGCGGGATTCCAATCGGGCCAAGGCCTTGCCAGCCGCCGAGCGAGTCAGGCCGAGAGCCTGCCCACCGCCCACGAAGCTGCCCGCGTCCACGACGGCCATGAAGGCGAAGATCTCATCCAGCTGGGCGCGTTTCATCGATGGCGATCCATTGTAGTGAGCGCATCGCCGGAGAGGGGAACGCCGTTCGTCAATGGCCCCGGTATATGAGCCCGGCACTCACCTCCCCTCTGGAGCTCATCCATGCCCGTGACCCTGCTCAACCCCGACGGAATCATGAAGCCCGACGTGTACCGGCAGGTGGCGATCGCCACCGGCACCCGGCAGGTGCACATCGCGGGACAGGTCGCGTACGACGCGGAGGGCCAGCTCGTCGCACGCGGGGATCTGGCCGGACAGGTGGCGCAGGCCTACCGCAACGTCGCCATCGCCCTCGCCGCGGCCGGGGCGACGTTCAACGACGTCGTTCGCCTGACGATCTACGTGGTCGACTGGAAGCGCGAGTTGATGCCCGACTTCCTCGCCGGCATCGAGCAGGTCGCCAAGGAGTTGCGGATTGCACCGGCGCCAGCATCCCTGATCGGGGTCTCCGTGCTCTTCGAGCCGGGCGTCCTGGTCGAGATTGAAGCCACGGCGGTCGTGGACTGAGCCGCTGCCTGCACGGTGCGCGCGGACCCAGGTCACCCCCAAGCCAGATGCCCCAGGAAACGTGGCTCGACCTGGGTACGCTTGACGTCACGTTCGCGGCAGCGCTCTCGTCATCGCATGAAAGCAGCCCTCTCATTGCTCGTAAGCGCAGCCATTACCCTCGCCTCTGCTCAAGCACTCGCCCAGGAGCGCGGGAATGATCTGCTCAACGGCAAGCCTCCTCCCACGGGCACCGGGATGCTTGTCGCCGGCAGCATCATGACCGGCGTGGGGGCGGTCAACCTGCTCACCTCGCCCCTCTGCAAGACCAGTCTGATTCCCCGCGACACGCAGGACGTCTGCCTGGGTTCCTCCCTGGCCATCGGCGGCGTCCTCGCGGCCGTGGGCGTCCCGCTCCTGCTCGTGGGAGTCAGCCGCCACAACACCTACGTCGATTGGAAGCGGCAACACCGCACCCTCGCCGTGCTCACCGACGTCGGCGTCGCGCCGACTCAAGGCGGGGCCGCGCTCACGTGGAGCGGCTCGTTCTAGGGATTGGCCCTCCAGCTCAACCGGAGCGGCGGCGCCGCGACTTCGCGCGGGGGTGCGGCGACTTCGCGCGCGGCGGCTCCTTGACGGACCTGGGGGCCGGAGGCGTCCGGGCAAGGTGGAGCATCTGGTAGAGGCTCAGCAGCATCATCGTCACCGCGCGGGACGCATCCGGAGCAGTAGACGCTTCGGCCGCCGCGTCCTTCGGGATCCTGGGGAGCCAGGTCTCCTCCAACCGGATCCGGAGCCGGAGCTGCTCCCCGGTGATGCGCAGCCGCTGGAGCTGCGCGCCGGGCGGAAGGCGCACTGCCTCCAGGGCCCGGTCCTGTGTCAGCGCCGCGAGTTGGGGGTGCCGCTTCGCCTTCACGCGCAGCCGGGCCTCCAGGAACAGCGTGTCGTACTCCTTGGTCCGCGTGCGACGCCGGGGCCCGTTGGGGCCATGGTCCCTGACCTTGATCCTGCGGCGCTCCACCGCGCTCAGCCGCAGGTGCGCGCCATCCGCCAGCCGCGTCTCCAGCAGGAGCCACGGATCCAGCACATCCGGCGAACCCTTCCTCCCGGGCCCCAAGCGATACAGGCTCGAACCCGGGCCCTCGGGACGGGGGTCGGGGCGAAATCGCAGGCGCACGGACGTGTCCGGTGCGAGGTCCGCCTTGAGGCGCTCAAGCACGTGGATGACCAGCGCCGGCCTGCGATTCGGATCGTCGCCACGGTGGCCGAACGCGTGGAAGACCGTGGAGACCAGGCTTCGCACCCACAGCGCGGCCGCCAGCCCGACAAACAGGACTCCCGCCACGACGGACAGGGCGCCCTCGACGGTGCCAGCAAACCACACGCACAGGATGAGGCCCACCCACTGCAGAAAGGCCCCCACCAGGACCCTCATGCGGCTCCAGAAGCGACGGGCCTTCTGGACCTCCGAGAGCGCGCGCAGGGAACTCATCAGGCCCGCCATGGGCGCATCGAGGACCAGGGCGTTCAACGCCGGGTCGATGCCATCACCAGACGCCATGGGGAACTTCCTTCCGGAATGGGCATGTTCGGCGGCAGGCATGCTAGCCGATATGCTCGGCGCCCCATGAGCCCCTCCCCTCCCCAGGATGATGCCAGCGCCCGTCCGGCCGAACCTCGTGACGGCTACGCGCGACGCGTCGGCCTCTTCTCGGGGGTGATGCTCGTCATTGGCGGCATCATCGGCTCGGGCATCTTCCTCAACCCGGCCATCGTCGCGCAGCGCGTGCACACACCCGGGCTCACCCTGGGCGTGTGGTTGCTTGGCGGCATCGTCGCGCTCATCGGCGCCTTCATCTACGGGGAGCTGGGGCAGCGCAACCCCAAGGCGGGCGGCAGCTACGTCTACCTGCGCGATGCCTTTGGCCCGCTGCCCGCGTTCCTCAACGCGTGGGGATTGATGCTCATGATTGCCACCGGGGCCATTGCCGCGGTGGCCGTCACCTTCGCCAACTACACCCTCGCGCTCACCGGCCTGGGGCCCGGCTTCCGGTTCCCCCTCTCCGTCGGCGCCATCCTCCTGCTGTCCGGCGTGAACTACTTCGGCGTGCGCCCCGGAGCGCTCACGCAGAACGTCTTCACCGTGCTCAAGCTGCTGGCGCTCGCGGTGCTCGTGGGCGCGGGCCTCCTGCTTGAAAGCCCTCATCCCGCGGTGGTGGAGGCCGTCGCCGCTCCCCAGGCGCCCGACTCCCTGGTGCTCGCGATGGGGGCCGCGCTCGTCCCGGTGCTGTTCAGCTACGGCGGGTGGCAGCAGACGAACTTCGTGGCCGAGGAGATGGTCGACCCCGAGCGCAACCTGCCGCGCGCCCTGTTGCTCGGCGTCATCGGCGTGGTGACGGTGTACCTGCTCGCGAACCTCACCTACCTGCGCACGCTTGGCGCGGCGGGGCTCGCGGCGAGCAGCGCCCCGGCGGCGGACGCGCTCGGCCAGCTGATTGGCCCCGCGGGCCGCACATTCATCACCGCGGGCGTCGCCCTCTCCACCTTCGGCTTCCTCAACCTCGTCATCCTCGTCTCGCCGCGCGTCTACCAGGCCATGGCCGCGGATGGACTGTTCTTCCCCTGGATGGCCCGGCTGCACCCGCGCTACCGCACGCCCTCCAACGCCATCCTCTTCCAGGCGGCCTGGGCCATCCTCCTCACGGGCACGGGCACGTACGGCGAGCTGCTCGACTCCGTCGTCTTCGCCGACTGGCTGGTCTTCGGCGCCACCGCCGCGACGCTGTTCGTCTACCGCGCGCGCGAGCGCCAGGGGCTGGTGCCCCGCGCCGCGTACCGGGTGCCTGGCTATCCCGTCACCCCGCTCCTCTTCATCGCGGCCGCGCTGTACGTGTTGCTGGGCTCGACGGCCTCCAACCCGCTCAACGCGCTCAAGGGAACGGTGCTGCTCGGCGCGGGCGTGCCCGTGTTCCTGTACTGGCGCCGGCGCACGCGGCGGACAGAGGCCCCGCCGGCCCTGGGCGCTCCGTGACCTGAAGCAACCCCATCGGGGGCGGTCCCTGCCCGGGACGCAAAGCCAGAACTTCGAGGCATATCCATCACTCCTCCCCCAGGCTCCCGACACCGGTTGCCATTGGCCTGTAGGCTCACGGAGCGCGACGCAATGCCGCGTCACGCTTTGTCCCCAGGAGACCCTATGCCGTCCTTCCGCCGGTTGTTGTCCTTCAGCACCGTCATGCTTTTCGCCGTCGTGCCCATGGCCTCCGCAGAGGCCCCGAATGCGAGCTACGAGGAAGCCTCCGAGTCCAGGCCCGGCCCCATCTGTCATGAGAGCCTTTGCGACACGAACCAGGACTGCCGGAACGCATGCCCCAGTGCGCTGACGGCGGCCTGCGTCCAGAACACCTGCCAGTTCACCTACACCTCCGGGGGTGGCGGCCCCGGCGGCCCCTACTGCGCCGAACAGTTCTGCTCCGAGGACCAGGAGTGCAACTGCAACGGCCGGCCGGGCTACTGTGGCGCGGACTCGGTCTGCCACTTCTGACCGCCGGTTCGGGTGGGGGCCCTGTCTCGCAGAGTGCTGCCTCTGCCTCCCCGGCCCCCCGCCCGGGGCCTACTTCACGATGCGATAGATGTGATGTGAGTGCTCCGCGGCGAACGCATCCGTGAACACGCTTCCGGAGTACGCCAGGGTGCGGCCCTCGCCAACCACCTCGACGGTGCCGCTCGCGGGGAACTCCAGCGGGAGGGAGAAAGTGTAAGTCCCGGGTGGCCTGGTAGGCGGGCCGGGTGTCATTGAGCACGTCCGTGGTGGACGGGTTCGCCGCCGTGCCGGAGAAGACGTGGGAGAAGTACGCCACCACGCGCGCCTCGTGGATGAGCGTGGACCAGACGGCGCCTTCCACCTGGTTGGCATTGATGGTGCTTCCGGTGGCCTGTCCTCCAGCTCCACGACGATGTAGATGTCCCCGGTGACCATGCCCAGCCGCCAGTTCGCCCGGCTGTCCGGCCCGGCCGCGCCGTTGAGGGCAATCTCCCGGTCGCGGTCTCCCCACCACATCAGGGCGCCCTTGCCGACGTTCGTGCTTGCGCATCCAGCCCGCCGCCGAGGCATTGCCGGCATAGGTCTCCAGGAACGCGTTGATGCCATGCGCCTTGTCGGTGGTGCATGTGACATCTCCTGGGGGAAGCAGCGGTAGGGGGAACCGCCACATCAAGGATGTCACGTCTTTATGCTAAATCCGCTTTGAATCGATTTACACGACCCAAGGAGTCACATGAATCCCCAAGCCCGTCCCGGGCGCTTCATCCAGCGCCTCCTCTCGACCCCTTTGACGCTGCTGTGCGGCCTCGTCGTCCTGACCGCCTGTGGAGGCCCGGAAATGGAGGGTGATGGAAGCCCTGCCAGCGTGGCCCAGGAAACGCAGGCCCTCGCACCGGCCAACGTGCAGGCCTTCTACGCGGAATCGCGCTGGGGGACCCGCTTCGGCGTCACGGGCCCCTACTACGGCCCCCTGGGCCACCGGGGGCTCGACCTCTACGCGAGCGCGGGCCAGGCGATCCCCGCGCTCCGCTCGGGCACCGTCCGTCGCGTGCAGTACTCCTCCGTCGTGGGACACACCATCGCGGTGGAGTCCGCCCCCGGTGACTTCTCCGGGTACGCCCACGTCATCCGGACGCGCTTCGCGGTGGGCGATTACGTCCAGCAGGGAGACATCATCGCGTACGTGGCGGGCTCCGGAGATGCCCATGGCTCGGCGTGGACCGGGCCGCACCTCCACATGACCCGCGGCACCACGAACAACTGCGCGTTCGGCGAGAACGTCAGCGACCCCGCGCCGCTCATCCGCAACGTGCTCGGCACCGGCACCGGCGGAGGCACCGGCACCGGCGGAGGTTCCGGGGGAATCCAGGTCAGCATCGACGAGGGGAAGATCCTCCAGCGCGTGGCCCAGCGCGGCGGCTACACGGGCGCGGTGGACGGCGTGCCCGGGGTCAACACGTGGAAGGGCATCCAGACGGTCCTCTCCAGCAAGGGCTTCTACTCCGGCCCCATCGACGGCGTGCCGGGTGAGAACACCTGGAAGGGAGTCCAGCGGCTCGCCCAGCTCGGCGGCTACACGGGCCCCGTGGATGGCTTCCCCGGGCAGTACACCTACGCGGGGCTCAACACCTGGCTGGCCCAGGACCCCGGAACGCCTCCCCCGTCCGGGATGAGCGGCGTGTATGGGATTGATGTCGGCACGACGCAGCGGGACCTGGACTTCAATGCCATCCGCGGCGCGGGCTATCAGTTCGCGATCGTCAAGGCCGGCGGCTCCAATGTCTCTCCCCTCTACGTCGCGCCCTACTACGCCCAGCAGGTCGCCCGGGCTCGCGCGGCCGGACTCCTGGTGGGGCATTACTGGATGGCGGGCTCGTACAACCCCGCCGGTGACGCGCAGTACTTCGTGGACCACCTGTATGACCACCGCCCGGGAGACCTGCTGGTGCTCGACAACGAGGCCATCGACAACGGCATCTTCTGGAACGACTCCATGACCGCGAGCTTCATGCAGGCGGTCAAGGCGCGGCTGGGCAAGGCCCCGTTCCTTTACACGTATTCGAGCCTGCTCAAGGCCAACACCTGGCCCCAGACGCAGGCCGTGGGCTCGAAGCTCTGGATTGCCCACTACACGGGCACGCCGGGCAACCCGTCCGTGGGGACGGCCTGGCCCACGTGGGAGATCCACCAGTACACGTCGTCCGGCAACCAGAACGGGATCCCGCTCGACCTGAATGTCGCGAAGCTGTCCGCGTTCGCCGGACTGACCCAGCCCCCGCTCGGCGCGACGGCGCCTCCGCCCACGGCCATCCCCGGAGGGAGTTCTGGTGGCGGAGGCACTCCCGTCATCACCGTCCAGCAGGGGACCATCCTGCAGAACCTGGCGCGCCGGGGCGGCTATACCGGCCCCATCGACGGAGTGCCGGGAGCCCAGACCTGGATGGGCGTCCAGAAGGTCCTGAGTGAGCTGGGGTATTACGCCGGGCCCGCCGACGGCGCCCCGGGCCTCAACACATACAAGGGATTGCAGCTGCTGGCCCAGGACGGTGGCTACACGGGCCCCATCGATGGCGTCCCCGGACCCAATACCTACAATGGCATCCAGGCGTACCTGGACGGTTCCTCCGGCCCCGTTCCGGCCATCACCCAGGCCCAGGGCATGACGCTGCAACGAATTGCGAGCGCGGGTGGGTATACCGGCGCGGTGGATGGCGTTCCCGGCACGAACTCGTGGAAGGGCGTGCAGCAGGTGCTCGCCGGCCATGGCTATTCCGGGCCCGTGGATGGCGTCATGGGCACCGGGTCGTACGCGGCGCTCCAGCGCTTCGCCGCGAAGGGCGGCTACACGGGCCCCATCGACGGGGCCATGGGCACCCAGTCCTGGAAGGGCGTGCAGACCGTGCTCCGGGGCTTCGGGTACACGGGCACCATTGACGGTGTCATGGGCACCCAGTCCTACGCGGCGCTGCAGCGGGTGGCACGTCTGGGCGGATACATGGGCCCCTCCGATGGAGCCATGGGCGTGAACTCGTGGCGAGGCCTCCAGACCTTCCTGAGCGGCGCCGGGTACACGGGCCCCATCGACGGTGTCCCTGGAACGAACACCTATAAGGTGCTCCAGTCGCTGGCGAACCGGGGCGGCTACGCCGGGCCGCTGGATGGCATCCCCGGCCCCAACACGTACGCGGGCCTGGCGAACCTCCTGGACTGACGCGGAAAGCCCCCAAGGCCCGCTCCCGTCCGCAAGCGCCGCGCCCACGTGCGCCAACCGGGCCTCTCAGGTACCTGAGAGGCCCGACGGCACGGCTGCGGAGTTCCGAGAGCGACAACCTATGCGTCGTCCGGGCCGAGCACAGGGAGGACAGCGGGTGGCTCCACACGCCGTTCGACCTGGACACCCTGCGGACCGACTCCCAGGGACGGACCGTCCAGGAGCGGGTGATCAGCAACACCTCTCTCATTGAATCCGGCGGACCGTGACCCAGGTCCACGGCGTGTATGGGCAGACCCGTGGAAACCCCTTAGTCTGACATTGCAGCGATTGAGCAACACGCCCGGACCAGAATCATTCACGCCCACAGGAATCACCTGAATTGCTTGTTTTGATTTGCAGTTAAATCAAGAGCAGTGCTAGTAAGGCATTGGCTTCGGCCAACTCCCGCACCATCAACTCAGGAGAAGTCCATGACGAGGAACGTGAAGCGTTTCCTGGCTGCCTCCCTGCTGTCCCTCGCGCCGTCGGTTGCCTTCGCCGGACAGGTCGAGCTCGGGTTCCCCGACTTCCTCTCCCAGCGCAACGAATATGTCAGCGTCCGCGAGGGCTCGTTCGAAATTGCCCAGGTGAAGGGCGGGGCGTCCGTAGGCCCGGCCCTGGAGAACCTCTTCGTTTCCAACCAGAGCGGCGCCACCATCTCCCTGGGCCTCCAGGTCGTGACGGGGACGTTCAACGGCGTGTTCTCGCCCTACCCCGTGCCCACCGCCACCCTGGGCGGTTTCCAGATCAGCGCCCCCACTCCCGCGCCGTCGTTCTCCCAGCAGTACTACTGGACGGTCAACCCGGCGAACCCGTCCGCCGCGAAGACGTGTGTCTGGCGGGTGGACATCGCTGACTCCGCCGGGACCTGCACGGCGACGGTCTATTACGGCACCTACGGCGGCGCCGTCTGTACTGTCGATGCGGCCAACTCCTTCATCGACATCAACACCTGCCAGGCGCAGATCGTCACCATCATCCAGTGAGCTGAGCTGCGCTGAACGCCGCCCGGGGCCTTGCATGAGGCCTCGGGCGGTGCCCGTTGCGGGACGCGCACCCTTGGACCACGCCGTTCAGCCGCAGGCCGCCTGCCCAATCCTATCGCCGCTCCACTGTCAATCCCCCGTAAGTGTGAGGGACAGGCTTTCAGGCGGTAGCTATGGATGGGGGGTCGCCACGTAGGATCCCACGGGTATGCCTGCCAAGGAGGCGCGGATGTTCAGCCCAATGGACTTCACCACCCAGGAGCTCGTGCTCCGGGACAGCGTCATCGCATCCCTCAACAGCTCGCAGTCCCTCCATCAGGTCCTCGAAACCACACGGGCGCCCCTGCTCGAGTTCGTGCAAGCCGACGCCGTGGCCCTGTGCCTCATGCACGTCGAGCCCTTCGACTTCCAATGGCTCGTCCCAGGCCCCCGCGTCCCCATCCTGGATGGGTACGCCGAACTGGCCCAACATGACTTCCTCCGGGCCCCCATCCTCGCCCGGCCCAACGTGCCCATCCGCGACACGCAGCTGCTCTCCCGCGACGAGTACGAACGCACCCTCATCTACCAACGCAGCCGGGAGCTGGATCCGTGCCTGGAGCACATCATGGCCGTCCTCCTCCCCATCCGCCCCGGCTTCGTCGGCGCCCTCGCGTTCTACCGGAACCTGCGGCGCCCCTTCACGTCCCAGAGCGCCACCGCCCTCTCCAGCCTCAACACGCACCTGATGAACACGGTGCGCAACTGCGGTGACATCCAGACCACCGCCACGGGCGCCCATCTGCTCGAACAGCTCTACCGCCGCCCGGACACCGCCTTCGTCGTCGTGGAGCCGCCCCACCGTGAGGTGCTGCGCTCCCCGCACGCCGCCTTCCTCCTGGAGAGGTGGTTCGCTCCCTCCGACATCCACGCCTCCGGCCTGCCCCTCCCGCTCAAGGAGCGGCTGGACGCCCTGGTGGCCATGACCCCGGATGCGCGGCTCGACAAGACCCTCTGGGTCTCCCTCCACGCGGATGGCTACCGCCTGGTCCGGTTCATCGAACTGCCCGCCCTCGAGGGTCCCCGGAAATGGGCCCTCCTGCTGCACGAGATTCCCATCTCCATCCCGCTCCCCGAGGAGATGAAGCGCAAGCTCACCTCCCGTCAGGTCACCATCGCGATGTGCCTGCTCCGCAACTGGACCAACGAGCAGATCGCCGGTGAGCTTGGGCTCTCCTTGCACACGGTGAAGACCCACGTGCGAGACCTCTTCGACAGGCTGGGCATCGACGGCCGCGCGGACCTCCTCTACCAGGCCGCCCGCCTCAACAAGCCTGTCTGAGAAAGTCGAACGCATGCGAGGGCGCCTCCCGAAAGGCCTTGGCTCGAACGGGAGGCTCTCCCAGCTTGCGTGCGGCTGTCTCTACCTCGCGAGGGGGTGGCTGGAGGCGCCGCCCTCACGGAAGATGCGCGGGTAGACGGCCCGGGCCACCCGGGCGGAGAAGAGGATCGCCTCCTGATCCTCCGGGTCCGTCAGCGGCCCCAGGATGCGCTTCATCTCCGCCACGTGGTCCCCGTCCAGGGCCCCATGGCTGCGCAGGAACGTCACCGACTTGTGGATGTTGGGAATGGCGGCCACCGCCTTCAGGCGCTCGGCCCACACGCCCGCCCGCGTCTGCGACAGGTACTCCAGCGCGTACGCGGTCCCCAGCACCGCGGTCGGCACGCCCGAGCGCGACGTGAAGAAGTTCCACCCCGTGTAGGCATCCACCGCCGGGCTCCGCTCCGCCGCCTCCACCTGCGCCTCCGACCACCCCAGGTTCTTCAGGTCCGACAGCAACCACCGGTCGTGCCCCCGCTCCTCCTCCCCCTTCTGGATCAGCAGCGCCGCCAGCTCCGGGTGCCGTCCCAGCCGATTCAGCCGGTGGCCCGCCTCGGCGAGGATGGGCGTGCTCCAGCGGGCGTAGTGATACGTCTGGACGAGGTAGTGGATGTAGCCGTCCCGGTCGAGGGTGCCTTCGAGGATGCGGCGGCCGTCGGGCTGCGCATCCACCGCCGCCACCAGCCCCCGCGACTCCTCGTCCAGCACCGCCAGCCAATCCGTTCCCGTCTGCTGCTCCGTCTGAGTTTGCACGTACGTCTCCTGTCCGGGGCCCGTCGGGCTTCCGGTTGTTGTGTGTTGAAGGTGAAGGGAAGGAAGAAACCGCCCCGGGCCTAGACGGCGGGGCGCACGCCATTTTCCAGCGCGCCGAAGCGCGCCAGGCTGTCCGCCGGGATCTCATCGAGCGCCATGACGAGCGGCAGCGTGAACCACTGGAAGTACGCGTCGTAGAGCGGCTCCGAGATGAAGCGCGCCCCCATCGTCGTGGCGAAGAGCGAGGGCGACCTGGGCACCCGCAGTCCGTCCAACAGCCCCTGCTCCGCCCTGGACCGCTCCTCCGGCGTATAGAAGGGGTTGCGGGGCCGCGCCGGGGCCTGCCACGGGTCAGGCACGTCCACCCGCCAGCGCGGGCTCAGCCAGCCCCGGTGGGCCACCACCTGCCACGACAAGAGCGCGTCCTCGCGCGAGTCCGTCTCCAGGTTCGCGGACGCAATCCAGTGCGTCACCCCGCGCCGCCGGCTCTCCGTGTACATGGCCGTCTGCAGCCACGTGACGGCCTCCGTGCGCCGCCACTTCGGCAGCACGCAGAAGCGCGAGGGCTCCGCGAACACCCTCCCCGGCTGGATCAAGCCGGAGAGGTCCACCCGCTGCGCCATCTCCAGCCCCACCGGCCCGCCCAGGTTCGCCGCCACCTCCGCGTTGGGCAACGCCACCCGCATGGTCGCCACCGATTCGGTGCCGGCATGGACGAGCAGATGCACCGTGGTGTCGAGCGTGTCGATGCAGGTCACCTCCCTCCGGGACACCGCCGACTGCTCGGACAGCAGCCCCATTTCGCCGCCAAAGACAGCCCAGCGGATGCGAGCCACGTCATCGAGATCCCGTTGGGTGGTGGCGACACGCCAGCGCCAGTGAACGCACGTCATGGGTCTTCTCCCCGTATCGAAGCGAAGCCGGCGTCACGCCGCCCTCGCATCTTCATTCGTCGCGGGTCACCCGAGTTCGAGCACGGCGTGTGTTTCACGGCCCGCACCGGCGCAGGACCTCGCCGGTTCGAAATGCGCCCCGGTGGGTCGCGTCACCGGGTTCGGCTACGCTTCAGGCGCGCGGCCGGGAGCATGGGGCCCTGACCGCGACAGGACAGGGGCATCGAAGATGAGCGCGGTGGTCGCGGGGCTGCTGTTGCTGGTGGAGCTGGGGCTGGGCGTGGCGCTGCTGGTGGGCACCTTCTTCACCCTGGCGTTCAGCAGCGAGTCGTACCGGCACACCGCCACGCCGCTCCATCAGGCGTTGAACATGCTGGCCTTCGTGCTCGCGGTCCTGCCCCTCCTCCTCACCGTCTGGGTCGGCTGGCGGCGCTTCCTGTCGGACCGTCCCTGGGACGCGGTGCCGCTGGGCATGGGCCTTCCCGTGGTGGCGCTGGTGGCGTGCGCCATCGCCGGCTACCTGTCCATCCTGGGCGGCGAGTGGGCGACGTCGCGTCATCGCCAGCGGCAGGAGCTGGCGGCGCGGCTCGCGCTGCGTGCCGAGGTCGAAGGGGGCGCCGTGCACAAGGCGTGTGAGCTGGTGGCCGCGGATCCGCGCGCATCGGCCGAGGACATGCGCCGCTGCCGGGAGTTCATCGAGTCCCGTCCCGGAGCCGAGGCCCGCTGGGCGGAGTTCACGAAGTTCACCGACCCGCGGGGTGGCTTCAATACCTGGCACCTGGGGCAGACGGGGCTCGCGCCGGATTGGGAGTGGGGCGCGGTGGTGCCGGTCATCCGGCACGACCAGGAGTGGTTCCTCCGCACGTTCTATGAAACCTGGATGGCCCGGACGCAGGACCTCCCGTCCATGGACGACATGAGCCAGTTGCAGCTGGCCCTCCAGACCAGCACCCGCTACCTGGGCTGGGATGCCCGCGCCGTGGAGACGCTCCGCACCCAGGTGCTCCCGACGCTGGTCGCGCGGATGGATTCGCAGGAGCCGCGCCTGCGCGCCCTGCCGGGCGTGGACACCTGGGTGCTGGATGCCGTGAGGGATCGCATCCAGAGCCTCCTGACGAAGCCGGACGAGGGCGTGGAGCCGCTGCCCCCGCTTCCGGGAACGCCGTCACCGGGCGACATCGGCGTGGTGCGCATGGACGACACGGGCGCGCTGGACCTGTGGCTGCGCGCCTCGCCCACCTCGGGTGCCATCGGTGACGTCTACGTGCGCCGTGCTTCGTATGACAGCGAGTACGAGCGGTGGCGGAAGCACCTGGGGACCCTGCGCCCCGGGGAGCTGCGCTTCCTCCCCGCGCCCTGAGCCGCGCTGCCAAGCCCCCGGACAGGAGTGTTGTACACCTGTGGCATGGGGCCCTTGCTGCAGGTGTAGGTGTCCGAGGCTGAGCGGCGGCGGCTGCGTGAGATGGCGCGGTCCGCTGAAGCGGGCTGGGTGGAGCGCGATCGGGTGGAGATGGTGCAGCTCGCTGCCGAGGGTTGGAGTGCGCCTCGCATCGGGGCGCACCTGGGCTGGAGTGCTGCGACGGTGCACCGGGTGCTACGCGCCGCCCTACAGCCCCGAACTCAACGACATCAAGTCCGTCTTCGGCGTCCTCAAGGGCCACGAGTTGCCGGAGCGCAGCTACAGCACCCTGGATGAACTCCTGGCCGCTGTCAGGCGCGCCCTGCGCCGCTACCACCTCCGCGTGCGGCGCAGGTAGACAGCATTGATGTCCGGGGGCTTAGCAGTCGGATTACTCCCCGCATGACCGGCCCCGTGCTCAAGACAAGCGGCCTCACGCGCCCCGCGCTGCGCCGATGCGGGCAACTGCGTGGTGACGAAGCTGAAGAACCCCGCCGCCACGGCGAAGACCCTGCATGCGCTCGGGTTCGCTGCGGTGAAGACGTACTGGAAGGGCACTGCGCTCGATAAGGACCGGGCGTTGACTCTCGCCCGCCGGGCAGCCGGGCACGAGAGTCCCGACCCGATGATCAAGCTCGTCAGGAAGCTCGCTGCGTTCGGCAAGAACGTCGCTCCGTTCGGCTCCGTAGCCGACTTGGTCGAGTTAGCGATCCAGTTCGAAGTCGAACCCGACGCGGAATGGAGCAAGAGCGGTTGGGACACCGAGACGGTCGCCCGGTGCGCCCACGAAGCCATGCGGCTTGCCACGCAGCGCGACGGCACTGTGGACTTCGACGACATGATTTTCGTCCCCGTGGCGATGAAGATGGTCCACCCGAGGTACAACCTCGTGGTGATCGACGAGGCACAGGACATGAACCTGACCCAGCTCCTGCTTGCCCAGAAGCTGGTCCGCAAGGGTGGGCGAACGGTGGTCGTGGGCGATGACCGACAGGCCATCTACGGGTTCCGCGGCGCGGACTCGAAGAGCCTTGACCGGCTCAAGAGCGAGTTGAGCGCCGTCGAGTTTCCCCTCACGACGACCTACCGCTGCCCGAAGAAGGTAGTGGCCCTCGCCCAGCAGCTTGTGCCCGATTACAAGGCAGCAGACACCGCCCCTGCGGGCATTGTTCGCGACGTGTCGGAATCGAAGCTGGCCGAGGTAGCCACGCCCGGATGCTTCATCCTCAGCCGCAAGAATGCGCCGCTTGTCTCGACGTGCATCAAGCTCCTCAAGCGGGGCAAGAGGGCGAAGGTCGAGGGGAAGGACATCGGGCGCAGTCTCCTAACCATCGTCAAGAAGCTCGGCGGGACGACCATCGAGAGTTTCCTCTCCAAGCTCGCAGCCTGGGAAGAGCGTGAGACGCAGCGCACTCGCCTGGCGGCAAAGGATCCAGAGCCGGTCATCGAGCGCATCGCAGACCAGGCTGGAATGCTCGTGGCACTCTGCGAGGACCTACTCACGACGAAGGAGCTGGAGTCCCGCATCGAGAACCTCTTCGACGATGCCGCCGAAAGCACCCAGCCTCTCATCATTTGCAGTTCCGTCCACAAGGCCAAGGGGTTGGAGCGAGAGAGAGTGTTCCTCCTCAAGGACACGTTCAGCCGAACCGGGACGGAAGAATGCAATATCGAGTATGTTGCGATTACACGCGCAAAGCATGAGCTGGTCTGGGTGGTCAACCAACGCAAAGATCAGTTGATTTGAAGGAAGGAGAGGCAGTGGCGGAACCAAGCCGCGAGCTTTGCGAGCGGAGTGGCTGCGCGTAACTGCCTCACCGTCCGCTCCAGGCCCCCGGACATTCGTGCTGCCTACCTGCGCCGCACTCGAAAGTGGTAGCGGCGCAGTAACTGCTCGCCGGGCCCCGTCGTGACGAGAGGGGCCGCGACGTGAGACCTCCGGGTCAAAAACCTGGAGGTGCACATGGAGAAGGAGTTGGAGCAGTTCCGGCAGGAGGTGGAGAGGCTGAGGGCCGGGCGCAAAGCAGGCTCGAGCCCATTCCCGGAGCCGCTGCGCGCGTTCGCGGTGCGCTACCTGGCGCATGCCCTGGATAAGGGCGACACGCTGAAGGCGGTGGTGGGGAGGCTGGGGGTGTCGGAGCCGACGTTGCAGGCGTGGAGGCGGGGGCAGACGCCCGGGGGCAAGAAGACGCAGAGCAGTGAGCAGGGGGCCGCGCCGCTCAAGCCCGTGGTGGTGCACCCGCCGAAGCAGCACGCGCCCTCGCCAGTGGCGACTACCTTTGGACAACAACCTGGTGGAGCGGCAGCTGCGCGACATGGTGGTGGGCCGCAAGAATCACTACGGCTCCAAGTCGCTGCGCGGCACCGAGGTGGCGGCCCTCGTCTACTCGCTGATTGAGACGGCCCGCCTGCGCGGTGAGGACCCGGGGCGCTACCTGCTGCACGCTGCGCTCGCCGCCATCGAGACTCCCGGCACCGTCACGCTCCCGTCCAGCTCCGACTGACACCACCGCGCCCATCGAAGCCGGGCGGGGGCTCATCCACGCCCCGTCCAGATGGGGCGCGGCGAGCTGTTACCCATGGGCTTCCCTGGTGGTCTCCGCATTCCTGGAGTTGAGTCAGTCCATGCGAAAACTCCTCCTCCTCTGCTTGCCGCTGTTCGCCTGTGTGACGACGAAGTCCGTCCCGGTCCCGGCTTCTGCCGACTCCAGCGCGTTGCATCAGGTGAAGCGGGTGAAGGTGGCCGAGGGGGTCGAGCTCGAGCTGCTCGACTTCGGAGGCCAGGGACCCGCGCTCGTCTTCCTGTCGGGCCTGGGCAACACGGGCCACGTGTTCGACACCTTCGCGCCGGAGTTCACCGCGGCCCATCACGTCTACGCCGTCACCCGCCGGGGGTTTGGCTCGTCGAGCTGGCCCGAGCAGGGCTACGACACCGCCACCCTGGGTGAGGACGTCGTCCGGGTGCTGGAGGGGCTGGGAATCGCGAAGGCGTCATTCGTGGGCCACTCCGCCGCCGGGCCAGAGCTCACCTGGGTGGCAACCCATCACCCGGAGCGCGTGGAGAAGGTGGTCTACCTGGACGTGAGGACCAACGGTGACCTGCTGGCGGAGCTCCTTTCGGTCCTGCCCATGCCTCCTCCGAGCGAGCCCGCTCCCGAGGACGTGGCCTCACGCGCCGCGCTCGCCGCCGCGCTCGCGCGTGACGTCGGAGGAGCGTTCCCCGCGCACGAAATCGACGAGACGAACGAGTTCGACCCGAAGACCGGGCACTACCTGCGCGGCCGCAAGTGGCCGCACGCGGAGGAGCTAGTGATGAAGGGTTTCTCGAAGGTGGACTTCGCGGCCGTGACGGCGGCCGTGCTCTTCCTCTACGTGGATCAGCCTCGGTCCGGGCGGGCGGAGGACCTCCCAGGCTTCTCCCAAATGGACCTTCCCGTGCAGGAGAAGTTGAGGACCCTGAGCGCCAGGGCGCTCCAGCGGGACGCCGAAATGCTGAGCGTGATGAGCATGCCGAACTGGAAGGGCATCAAGCTCGAGCACGCGCGGCACTACGTCTGGCTCACCAACCATGACGAGGTGCTGCGCGAGATGAAGACCTTCCTCGAGACATTTTGAAAGGGCGGCGAAGGCGCGCTGGATGAGCGCATCTCCTGTTTCCACACTTCGAGCAAGCGAACACGTCCAGCGCTTTCCGTCCTGCGTAGCAGCCTGGCGAGAGTCCAATCGTGGTGTGCGCTCCTTCTTCGGCTCCTCACTCGTCGCGGCAAGGGACGGGCTCTCTTCCTCCGGCTCCGGCCTCGCCCCTGCTTGGGGGAAATGGCTCGCCTGCGCGGTGAAGACCCGGGATGCTACCTGCTGCGCGCCGCCCTTGCCGCCATCGAGAATCCCGGTACCGTCACGCTCCCGGCCAGCTCCGACTGACGCCACCGCGCCGTGTTTCAATGCCCGGCGGGCTCATCCGCGCCCCGTCCAGACGGGGCGCGGCGAGCTGTTACGCGGCGCAGGGCTCGCCTGACAACGGTCATGAGTTCATCCAGGGTGCTGTAACTGCGCGCGGGCATCTCGTGGCCCTTGAGGACGCCGACGACGGGCTCGATGCTGTTGAGTTCGGGGCTGTAGGGCGGCGCGAAGCACCCGGCGCACCGTCGCAGCACTCCAGCCCAGGTGCGCTCCGAGGTGAGGTGCACTCCAACCCTCGGCAGCGAGCAGGACCATTTCATCCGCTCGCGCTACACCCAGCCCCCTTCAGCGTTCCGCGCTACCTCGCGCAGCCGCCGACGCTCAGGCTCGGACACCTGCAGCAAAAGCCCCATGCCGCAGGTGTACAACATTCATGTCCGGAGGCTTAGGCGGGCCGGTCCCGCTGCTGGGCAATCACCTCGCGCATGCTCGTCGGCGCCCGCCCGAGCAACGTCCGCAGGGTCGGATCGACGGCCGCGAACTCGCCATGGTGGCTCGCGCGGTAGAGGCCGAGCGATATGGCGAGCGGGCGCGCGGGCATCTGGCTCGCCGTGAGCTTCGCCGCCATCTCCTCCTCCGATACGAGGCTTCGTCGCAGCGGCCGTCCGAGGATGCTCGACGCGAGTTCGCACAGCTCCCCGAAGTCGAGCGCCTCCGACGCCGTGAGCGGCGGCGTCGGTCCGTCGAACCGGCCCTCGTTCGCCAGGATGACCGCGGCCGCCTCCGCGAGATCCGCGTGCGTGGTCCAGGAGACCTTGCCATCCGGCGGCGCCTCGAAGACGCCCGTCCGCAGGCCCTTCTCCAGCAGGAACATCGCGCTCGAGGCGTAGAACCCATTGCGAAGCGAGGTCCACGCCAGGCCGGACTCGCCCAGCATCCGCTCCGTCTCCGCATGGTCGAGCATCGGAGGAAACGCCGACGTACGGCTCGCGCCCATGTGGCTCGTGTACACGATGCGCCGCGCACCGGCGGCCCTTGCGGCCTCGATGGCGGAGCCATGCTGGGCGAGCGGATCGCCGCCGGTGGCCGCCGCGTTGGACGACACGATGAGGACCTGGCTCGCACCCTCGAAGGCATGCGCCAGGCTCGTCGGCTCCGCGAAGTCGCCTTCGCGCACCCGGACGCCGCGCGCCGCCAGGTCCTGCGCCTTCCGCAAGTCCCGGACACTGACGGCGACCCGGTCCACCGGAACGCGGGTGATGAGCTTCTCCACGATGAGACTGCCGAGCTGCCCGGTCGCTCCGGTCACGACGATCATTTGAGGGCCCCTTTTTCGTTACCACTGGAAACCAGATTCAATTACCAGCGATAACGTAACCGCCGATATCATCGTTAGCAAGCAGCTGATATCGCCGCTAGCAGGCCGCGTGTTATGTCCGCGCCATGGAGGACCGCGAGAAGGCCGCTGCCGAAGACGCCGAGGGAGCCGACGTGCGGGAGCGCATCCTCACGGCCGCCGCGGAGCTCATCTCCACCGGGGGGCCGGATGCCGCGACCACCCGTGCCGTGGCGGCCGCCGCCGGGGTGCAGGCGCCGACGCTCTACCGGCTCTTCGGTGACAAGCGGGGGCTGCTCGCGGCCGTCGTCGACCACGAGCTGAGGAGCTACGTGGCGAAGAAGGCCGCGCGCAAGCCGCACCCCGACCCGCTCCAGGACTTTCGTGACGGCTGGGACATGCACATCGCGTTCGGGCTCAGCCATCCCGGGCTGTTCGCGATCATGAGCAGCGATCCGCATCCAGCCCTGCAGACCCCTGCCGTCAGCGATGGAAATGACGTCCTGCGGCGGCGCATCCGGAACATCGCGCTCGCGGGCCGGCTGCGCGTCAGTGAGGAGCGGGCCCTGGGCCTCGTGACGTCCGTGGGCACCGGGGCCGTGCTCACGCTCCTGCGTCAGCCCGAAGGACAACGCGACCCCGGACTCGCCGAGGCCGCGCGAGAAGCGGTCGTGGCCGCGATCACGCGCGAGGCGGCTCCACCGGCGAACACGGAGGTCCGCGCGGTGGCCGCGACGCTGCGTGCCTCCCTGGACCGCACCCGGGTCCTGAGCCAGGGCGAGCGCGCGCTGATGCGCGAGCTGCTCGAACGCATCGCGGACTCTGAGTAGCCTCCCGCCTCTCTCGACGTCCCGCTGGAGCGCTTACATGAGCCAGGGTCTTCGCACCGCCGTCGTGTCGTTGGGCCTGTTCCTCGCGCTGTCCGCCCCGGTGGCCCGGGCGGATGGCCTCTCCGTGATTCCCTATGGCGACAACTGTTGGGGCACCGGGACCGACGCGGACCGGGATGGGCTCAACGACGACTGTGAATACCAGGTCGCGAAGTGGTTCATGCCGCTGTTCTGGTTCGACAGCGGTGAGAGCGGCATGGAGCGCCGGCCGTACTACGCCGTCAAGAGCCAGGCCTTCGCCACCCGCACGCTGCGCATCTTCTACCTGGACACCTTCTTCGAGGACACGGGCGTCACCACCGGACATGACGGCGACCCCGAGTTCCAAGTCTTCGAGGTGCACTACTCCGCGGGCCGCTGGTACCTGGACCAGGCCTACCTGTCCGCGCACCGCAAGAGCTCGTGTGACTCGTCGGCCTGGTACGCGTTCGACCAGCTCGAATATGACCTGAGCGACTCGCGCAATGGCTATCGCGGATGGCCCGTCCTCTACATGGCCGAGGACAAGCACGCCGCCTACAACTCCCTGACCACGTGCGACAAGGGATGCTTCCTCCAGGACTACTGCAGCCGCACCACGGCCCAGTACCTGGACACCACCACGAACAAGCTCGCCTCGCGCAACGTGGGCTCCACGGCCGTGCAGCTCATCAACCCGGTCGTCCTCAACGGGAAGACGGAGCGGTTGCTCGACGACGTGGACTTCACGGGCTGGGATGACCAGTGGTACCGGCCCAACTCCCAGGGCTACCGCCGCCACCTCAACGACTTCGGCTTCTGACGCGCGCGCGGTTTGGGTCAGCCCATGTCCCCCGGGACCGGTGGAGGTCACGAACGCAGGAGGTGGCTCGGCGGCGCGCTGTTGCTGCTGATCAGTGGCGTCTTCCTGGCGGTCGGAGTGGCCCGGGTGGGGCTACGGGAAGACGTGCCGCCGGCCCCACCAGACACAGCCAGGGTGGCCCCCGAGCCGGTGGCGCCGGGCCCCGTCCTGCCTGGGCAATCACAGACACCGCCTCCCGAACGCATTCCGCCCGCCGCGACGGGAGAGGCCCTCTCCTCCGCGCTCAACGAGGAGCGGGTGGTGCTGGCTTCGAGCGCCGTCATCGAAGGGATCGACACGGACCGCCCCTGGGTGTGCACGGGCGAAGCGATGACGCTGTCCGCGCGCGTGGCGGGCACGCCCGAGCCGGACGCCGTCATGCGTTGGGTGTGGCCGGGTGCGGAGACGGGGGCGGAGCTGCACCCTGGAGCCCGCCTCCCGTGGCGCGCACCGGCCACCCCTGGCCGGTACTTCGTGCGCTTCCAGCTCTGCAAGGACCTGGGGGGCCGGCGCGTCGGCGTGCTGGCGGAGCGGGTCGCCGCCATCGACGTGCGCGCGTGCGGCCAGGACGAGGGACAGGCCCGCGCCCTTCGCATCGAGGCCACCCAGCAGGGCCCCTCGGCCTTCGCCTTCCGGGCGGTGTCACCCCACCCCGCCACCACGTACGCATGGGACTTCGGGGATGGAAGCTCCGCCGCGACGACGGAGCCCACGGCCACGCATGCCTATGCGCTCCCCTCCCCTGGCGAGCCGGACGTCCGTGTCCTCACGGTGCGGCTGTCCGCCCGTGGTGACGGAGGGGAGCGAACCGCGACGGCGTTCGTGCAGCTCCGGGGACCGCCTCCTTCCGATACGCCGCCGCGGGCGAGACTCCAGATGGAGCGGGTGGTCGCACGCACCGCGGACGAGGGCTGGAGGAGCAAGGTCCAGGTCGACGTGCCGGAAGGCAGCGCTGTCACGTGGGAGCGCGTGGAACGCCTCACCGTGAGCTGGGACGACCAGGTGGACGTCCAGACCCATCCGTGGCGCGAGCTCATCACCGTGGAGGAGGACCTGGGACGTGGAGGCTTCCGGGGCCACGTCACCGTGCGGCTGTCCGACGTGCGGCCGGAGGTGAAGCAGATCAGCGACGTCCTCCACGGGCGCGACACGACGGGCGAGGAGGTGTCGTTGTCCTGGTCCGCCTTCAAGGCCGAACCCGCACGTCCGTCACCCCTTCCCGCTGAACGGCCGCCAGCGAAGTAGTGGATTGCCCACGGCTCACCTGGCGGACGGTCCTGCGCGACGCCCCAGCCTGGACGCGCCCGCTACGGCATCGGACGGGAACCCGCGGAGGGGGCTTCAGGAACCGCGGGCCAGCCGTTGG
The DNA here is from genome assembly GCF_003611695.1 of Corallococcus carmarthensis. Taxonomy (GTDB): domain Bacteria; phylum Myxococcota; class Myxococcia; order Myxococcales; family Myxococcaceae; genus Corallococcus; species Corallococcus carmarthensis. The sequence continues at coordinate 78,408 of NZ_RAWE01000015.1, forward strand.
GCCAGGTGATGGCATCGACGAGCATGACCCGGGCCGTGTGGGCGCTGTTCCACGCGTGGTAGACCATGACCGTGTCCCCGCCGGGGCCGGTGACCACGGAGTTGTGGCCGGGGCCCACCCAGCCGCCCGCCGTCTTGAGGATGGGGTTGCCCAGCTTCGTGTAGGGCCCCAGCGGGCTCGTGGCGCGGGCCACGCCCACGGCGTAGGTGCTGTTGGCGTACGAGTTGCCGCTGTAGAAGAGGTAGTAGTAGCCGCCCCGCGCGACGACCCACGGTGCCTCGACGACGCCGCCCTCCCAAGCGAGGGTATTGCTCATGAGCGTGCGGCGCGTGCCGGTGAGCGACAGACCATCCGCCGACAGCGTCTGGCCATAGAGGGGCGTGGACTGCCCCACCGCGTTTCCGTCCGCCTTCCACACCAGGTACGGCACGCCCGCGGTGTCTTGGAAGAACGTGGCGTCGATCATGCCCATGCCCGCGTCATGCACCAGCGGCTGCCCCAGGTCCGTGAAGGGCCCGAGCGCGCTGGTGGCTGTCGCGGCGCCGATGGACAGCTTCCCGTCCTGGTGGCGCGCGGTGAAGTACGCGATGTACCGCGAGCCCACCTTGTGGATCTCCGGCGCCCAGTAGTCTCCCGTGGCCCACGTCGGACGGCGCGCGGAGGGGAAGATGTTGCCCGCGGCCGTCCAGGTGACCAGGTCCTTGGACGTGCGCAGCGGGAACGCGTTGGCCGCGCCCCCCGACGTGCAGGCCGCGACGTACTGTGTGCCGTCGTGGATGACGCCAGGGTCCGCGCAGTCCACGGGCACCACGGGGTTCTGGTAGAGCCCGCCACAGCCCGTGTAGCGCAGCGCGACGCCACACGCGTTGCTTCCGCTGAAGTACGGCGCCCAGTCGTTCGACAGCACCGTGTACGAATTGGGGGACGCGTTCGTGCAGCCCCGGTCCCACGTCACGCGGCCGCCCACGTCGTCGTACTGGGCCGGGTGCCCCGCGGGGTGCAACCACGCCGACCCGTACGTGACGCGCGTCGCGCAGCTCGTCGCGCCGGTACAGTCCGTGGTGTCGAGCGCCATCACGCAGGCGTCACGCCCGGTGAAGTACGGCTTCCAGCCGTTCGACAAAACAGCGTAGGAGTTGGTGCCTTCGTTGACGCAGCTGCCATCCCACGTCACCAGCCCGCTGGCGACGTCGTACTGCTCCGGGTGCCCGGGGTGGATCCACCGGTCCCCGTAGGTGATGCGTGTACTGCACGCGAGTGCCCCGTGGGACGTGCCCACGGGCGCCTCGTCCACGAGGGCTCCGTCGGAGCGCTCCTCACCACAACCCGCCGCGAGCGCGGAGAGCGCCCCGGCGAGGACGGCGGCGGACAACAACGAGGGGTTCTGCATCGATGACCTCCAGGGTGATGAAATCGAGGAGGTCATATCTATCAGGTATTACAGGTTGAAACCCATTCACACCATCCCCCCGAAGGGTCAGCGCACCTCGAATTCGTAGATGCGCGTCGCCGGGTCGCCGTTCTGGGACGGCGTGGTCACGTTGAGCCGCACGTAGCGCGCCGAGGTGGCGCTGATGGCGTGGGTCGAGGTGTTGGCGGTGTTGTTGGTCACCGTCACCGGGGTGCTCCAGGCCGTACCGTTGCTGGAGGTCTGGAGGGTGAAGGCCCGGGTGTTCCAGGTGCTTGCTTCACCGCCCGCGCCAGCGTGCTTGACGGTGAAGCTGCTGACCGTCTGCACCGAGCCGAGATCCACCTGCAGCCACGCAGCAGCGGCCAACGAGCAGAACTTGTCGGTGGTGCCGCCGGAGACGCTCCCATTGACTGCCTTGGCCGGCGTTTCGGTGCTGTTGCACGCGGTGGAGCCGGTCGCCGGCTTGTTGAGCGCCAGGTTGGCGAAGCCGGAGCCGACGGAGACGGTCTGGGTCTTGGTGTGGCTGGCGCCGCCGTTGTCGGTCACGGCCAGGCTGACGTTGTAGTTCCCGGCGCTGGCATAGACACGGCTGGGGTTGGTGGCGGTCGAGCTGCTGCCGTCGCCGAAGTTCCAGCTGCGCGAGGCGATGGTGCCGTCGCTGTCGCTGGAGGCGTCGCTGAAGGTCGCGGTCAGTCCGCTCACGGTGACGCCGAAGTTGGCCACCGGCGGCGTGTTGCCGCTGACCGCGGTGTTGATCGCCGCCGCGTACTGCGCGCTCGTGCCCTGCGCCGCGCACGCCTGGATGTCGTCGTAGAGCCACATGAAGCCGCCGTTGATGCCGGCGGTGCTCTTCCAGTTGCTCATCTTGCTCTGCACCGTGGCCGGGCTGTCGCCGCTGGCGCAGCCGGAGCCGTGGCGCGACCACAGGCCCGGGTCCACGGTCATGCCCATCGCGGTGTTCCAGCTCGCCGGGTTGTTGCCGGCGCCGCCGTCGTACACCTGGAGGTAGATGCCGTCGACCGCGCTGCCGAGGTTGTCCTTGAGGCTCCGCCAGAAGGTCTGCTGGGTGTAGGGCGCGAAGGTGATCTTGAACCCCAGGCCCATCAGCATCTGCCCGAACTGCGTGGTCGGGGCGAGGTCGTAGGCGCTCTCGTCGTCGAAGTTGACCGCGTTGGCGCCGGTGGCGGTCTTCAGCGCCTGGAAGTTGCGGTACAGGATGCTGTTGCTGCCGGTGCCGCAGACCAGGGTGCTGCCGCAGCCAGTGGCGGTGCCATTGACCAGTCTGGCCATGCGCTCGAAGTCGGGAACACTCCAGGCGCCAATGGACACCTCGATGCGATTGACCGAGGTCGGCGCGGTCTTGAGCGTGGCCAGCCGCGTGGGCCACGCCGGGTCGCCGATATAGGCACCATTCTTGACCACCGGGATGTCGTTGTAGACGAGGTCGCCGTTGTCCTCGATGTGGAAGCTCCACAGGATCACGGTGGTGAAGCCCGAGTTGCGCAGGTCGTTCATCACCGCGGTGCCGCCGGAATAGAACGGCCCACCGCCGTAGATGGCTGAATCGGCCAGGGCCGCCGGCGCGGACGCGGCCAGGGCGAGTGCAAGGCAGGACGCGAGCTGCTTCGACTTCGGCATGGTGTGCTCCCCTGTCGCCAGTCCTGGCGACGGGTAGACATTGCGAGCGCCGAAATCAGGAAGTCAATTTCATTCAGACAAACTGGAATATACTGCAATCTGTGTGCGCCGGGTCTTTACGGCAGCGCGAGCCGGAGCCGGCCGCGAAGCCCTAATCGCGGAAGTGCGACTCCGCGATGGAGGCGGCCCAACAGCAGGCGTCCTCTCCCGCCTCGCCGGTGGGGAGCGTCGTGTGGAGCGGGGCGCCAGCCTTCACGTCCTCGAAGAAGAAGAGGTTTCGCGGGAGGAGGACGAGCGCACGGTCCGCCTTGCGCGTGCGCAGGGTGAGTTGCACCAGCGCCGGGTCGGCCACATCCGCGGGTCCCTTCGGGAAGAAGGCTTCCCGCTTCGGAGGAACGCGCGAACCCTCTGGGATGCAGCCGCCGTCCTCCGTGGAGACCTCGACCTCGCGCACGCGGCAGCCCTTGCCTTCCGCGAAGTGGAACACCGCCCGCACCTGGGTGAAGTAGCAGTCGGGGGTGCCGCAGTCCTCGCCATGGACATCCGCCATCACCGACAGGCGCACCTTGTTGCCGGGCAGGGACTCCACCATGCCGCTGCGCGCGTAGCGCTGGAACAGAGGGGCCTGGGCGCAGGTGGACGGCACCGGAGCGGCGGGCTTCGCATCCGCCGCCCGGGGAGCTTCGCCAGGCAGGGACAGCAGGAGCGCGAAGAGGGCCGGAGCGTGCTTCAGGGACATGGATGGATTCATATCAGGCTCAATCCACCGTTTGACGCGCTCCGCGCTTGCGAGCACGGTTCGGAGCCGCGAGGTGAACATCATGAAACGGGTCGCACTTCTTCTCTCCCTGGCCGCCGCGGGCTGCGCGTCCAACCAGCGGCCGGCCAGCGCGGATCGCTATCTCCTGACGGGCACGCGGCTCTATGTGGCTCCGGACGCGCCCCCCTTGGACGACGCCTGGGTGGTCGTGAGCGGCGGGAGGATCGAAGCCATGGGTCCCGCATCGGTCGCTCCGCCTGCCGGAGTGCGTCGCGAGGACGCCTGCAGCGGAGGGGTCATCACCGCCGGATTCCAGAACAGCCACGTCCACTTCACGGACGCTGCGTTCGCCGGAGCCGTCAGCCGGCCGCGCGACGAGCTTCAGCCACCGCTGAGCCGGATGACCACGCGCTTCGGCTTCACGACGGTCGTCGATACTGGCTCCGACCCCACGAACACCGTGGCCCTTCGCCAGCGCATCGAGCGAGGCGAGCTGCTGGGGCCGGCGATCCTCACCGTCGGCTCCCCGATGTATCCGCAGAACGGCATCCCCTTCTACCTGCGGGACCTGCCGCCCGCGCTGCTGGCGCAGCTTCCGCAACCCGCGTCGGCTGAGGAGGCCCGCGCCATCGTCCAGAACAGCTTCGAGACCGGCGCGAAGGGGACCAAGCTGTTCGTTGCCACGCCCCAGGGGGGTGGTGAGATCCGGCGCATGGCCGTGGACGTCGCGCGCGCCGCGGCGGACGAAACCCACAAGCGGGGTGGCCTGGTCATGGCGCATCCCACCGATCCCGAGGGCGTGAGCGCCGCCGTGCAGGCAGGCGTTGATGTGCTCGTGCACACGACCATCGATTCGCCGAAGATCGGGTGGAGCGCGGAGCTCGTCGGCCAGATGGTCGCGCGTCACGTCTCCGTGGTGCCGACGTTGCAGCTCTGGGGGTACGAGCTCGCCAAGGCGCACGTGCCAGCCGACGTGCGCGACCGCCTCGTGGGGGGCGCCGAACAGCAGCTCGCGGCGTTCTCCAGCGCCGGTGGCCAGGTCCTGTTCGGCACCGACGTCGGGTACATGTCGGACCTGGATCCAACGCAGGAATACGCCCTCATGGCCCACGCGGGACTGACACCGATGCAGATCCTCGCGTCGTTGACCACTGCCCCCGCTGCGCGCTGGAGCGCCGCCGAACGCCGTGGCCTCGTCAAGCCGGGCTTCGACGCCGACCTCGTGGTGCTCAACGGGGATCCCGCCATGGATGTCCGGCGGTTCGCCGACGTGAAGTGCACGATTCGAGCGGGCAAGGAGCTCTTCGTTCGCACCTCCGCCGAGTAGCGGATTGCCACGATTTCCCAGGCGGCATCTCCGGGGCGAGCATCCGCACTCCCCACGCGGAGGTTCCCTGGTGATGTCCACCGAGGAAGCCACCCGGGTGTGCCAAGAGGGGCACCCGGACGGCGAGCAGGCCCAGACCGCCAAGGGTTGAGCCGCCTCCACGGTGGCCATCCGGGCGGTGAGCCCCTGCGCGGCGGGCCTGCTCGTGCGCGAGGCAAGGCGCCTTCGTGCATCGGGCGCCCTCCATGCTCACCTACGAGGGGTGGATCCACCCCTCCAAGACAGACTGGGGGCTCTCCGCATCCCCCTCTCGATCGCGTTCTGGACCTTCTTCGGGCTGTCCAGCGTGGTGCTGTTCCTGGGCGCGCTCCTGCTGTGGGCGCTCACCCGCCCGTTCGACGCGAACGGGCGCGTGCTTCACCTGTACTCGTGCTTCTGGGCGCAGCTGTATTTCTACGTGAACCCGATGTGGCACCTGCGCGTGGAGGGCCGCGAACGCCTGCCCAGGAAGGGCGCGGCGGTGCTGGTGTCCAACCACGAGTCGCTGGCGGACATCCTGGTCCTCTTCGGTCTCTACCGGCCGTTCAAGTGGGTGTCCAAGGAGGAGAACTTCAAGCTGCCGCTCATCGGCTGGAACATGCGCCTCAACCGCTATGTGCCGCTCATCCGCGGTGACCGCGCGAGCATCATGCAGATGATGGTCGCATGCCGGCGCTGGCTGGCGCGCGGCGTCCCCATCCTGCTGTTTCCCGAAGGCACCCGCTCCCGGGACGGCGAGGTGAAGGCTTTCAAGGACGGCGCCTTCACGCTGTCCATCCAGCAGCACTGCCCCATCATCCCCGTGGTCCTCACCGGCACCGCGCGGACCATTCCGAAGCACGGGCTCGTCCTCCGGCAGGCGGTCCACGCGCGGGTGCGAGTGCTGGAGCCCATCGACCCGGAGGGCTTCGCCGGGGATGTGCACGCCCTGCGCGACCACGTGCGCCAGGTCATCGTCAGCGAGAAGGCGCACATGGAAGCGGAGCGTTGAACCTCGCGCGCGGCCTTCAGTTCCGGACCACCGCCACGTCGTCCACCTGCAGCCAGGTGTCACCCGCGTTCGCCCAGGTCCCGGCGTACACCTCCACGCTGTGATTGGCGCCGGAGTTGAAGGTGACGGACTGGAGCGTGTAACCGCCCTGCGGCTGCGTCAGGTGCACCTCGTTGAGGATGGGACCGGCGTTGAGCACGCGCGCGCCGAAGTAGCCGTCGTTCTGGGTGGAGGACGTCTTCACCCAGCCAGTCAGTGTGTAGACGGTGTTGGGCGTCACCGCGACCTCCTGCTTGAGGGCGTTCCAACCGGTGTTGTTGCGCACGAAGCCGTTGTTGGCGCCGGTGCGCGCGAAGCCCAGCCCCCGATCGACACCGCCATTGCCCTGCACGGACCAGGGTGACGTGGCGGTGGAGGAAGGCTGCTGTTCGAAGCCGCCCTGCGCCACCAGGTTCGAGCCCCGGGTAAGGCTCACGTCATCCAGCTGCGCCCAGGTGTCGCCCGCGTCCGCCCACACGCCGCTGTACACCTCCACGATGGAGTTGGCGCCGGAGTTGAAGGTGACGGTGCGCTCCGCCCACGACGGCAGCGAGCCGAACTGCGTCTCCGCCAGGATGGGGCCATTGCCCGCGGCGCGCGCGCCGAAGAAGCCCCGGCTGGTGTTGGACGAGGAGCGCAGCCAGCCCTTGAGCGTGTAGTCCGTGTACGGCTGCACCACGACACTCTGCTTGAGCGCGTTCCAGCCGCTGGCGCCCCGCACGAAGCCGTTGTCCTGGCCCGAGTGCGCGCCGCCCAACGCCCGGTCGATGCCGCCCGCGCCCGCCAGGTACCAGGGCGCCATCGTCGGCGTCGCGCCTTGTGTCTCGAAGCCCGGCTCGGACAGCAGGTTGTTGCCGTCCGTGTCGGCCGTGAGCGTCGCGCGCATCAGGAACGTGTTGTAGGGCGTCCACTGCGAGGTGATGAAGTACAGCTCGCTGGCGCTGTTGCCCCATGGGTGGATGAAGCCATTGTAGATGCCAGGGAAGGCGGCACCGGTGGCCAGCAGCTTCTCCCCGCTCCAGGGCCCGGTGGGCGTGCCCGCGTCGCGCAGCACCACGGCTTGCCGGTGCTCGTTGAGATAGGTCATCAGGAAGCGGCCCAGCGCCGCGTTGTAGGCGACGGACAGCTCCCCCGCGATGCCGATGACCACCGGCCGCGCCGCCGCCTGGGACGCGGACCAGCCGTTGCCGTCCCAGTACCGGTACGCATTGATGTCCAGCAGCGAGCCCTCCGGCACGCGCGCCAGGTGCACGTTGCCGAAGCGTCCGTTGGGCGTGGCGTACAGGTAGACGAAGCCGCCGTTCTTCACGAAGGCGCCCATCTGGAAGGGATTCGTGAAGGACGCGTTGTTCGCCCAGCGCGCCGTGGGGTGCTTCACCCAGCTCTGCCCGTTGTCGTCCGAGTACGCGATGCCTGCGTGATTGGTGATCCACTGCCCCGGATCGCCCCAGTGCTTCACGGACATGTAGTGGATGAAGTGGCGCGTCCCGACGCTGACGCCCGCGGTGGGGATGACGGTAATCTCATCGTTGTCCACCTTCCGGGACGCCAGCACCTCCTTCGCGTGGCGGGGGCCGTCCTGCACCATCGTGGTGAAGGACAGGCCGTTGGACAGCGTGGTGTCCGCCGAGCGCGCCAGCACGTTGCTGCGCCAGCCGCCACCGCACCCACCGTTGCCGCACCAGCCCGCGCCGAAGGTGTCCCCGAACAGGACGAACACCTCGCCGCCGCCCTTGTCCCAGACGATGCCCAGGTCCGTGCCGTACACCTCGTAGTTGGTGTGCGTCTGGTTCGGGTTGGGCAGCGCCTCCCCCGAAGGCGTGGCCCCCGTCACC
>NZ_RAWE01000160.1 GCF_003611695.1 Corallococcus carmarthensis
GGGGAATGTCAGTTGGTGGCGGGGCTTTCGCCGGAGGCCCACGGCTGGGAGGAGACGCGCACGACGCCCTGACAGCGGGCGCAGACGCGCCCTGCCGCGTCCATCAGCTTCGCGGAGGCGAAGACGGTGGACGGGCCGCCGTTGTCGATGACGGCCTCCACCCGGAGGTGGTTGCCGGTGGCGGGGCGCTCGAAGCTCATGGACAGCTGGACGGTGGCGCAGCGGCGGGTGGGGTCCCGGAGCGCCGGGGTGCAGCCGATGGCGAAGTCGAAGAGGGCGGAGAGCACGCCGCCGTTGACGGCGGAGGCCCCCAGGCCGCCCCGGTGCTGCGGCTGCACCTCCGGAAGCTCCACCACCACCATGCGCCCTTCGGGGAAGGACATCCGGGCGCCGAAGTGGCGCAGGGTGAGGCTCTGGTTGAACAGCTCCGCGAAGCGATCGAGCTGGGCCTGGGACGGGGGGGACGGGGTGTCGGACATGGCGGGTGGGCCTCTTTATATCCCACGCTCCTGCCCGTCCCGGGAGCGGACGGCCCTGCGGGCGCCAGGGATGGCGGAAGACCCGGCACCGGCGTGCGAAAGACGTTAGAAGACGGGGTTCTTTCCCCGGTGGAAACCCCCGTGAACGCCCACGAAACCGCCCTCCTCGAAGACCTCAACCCGCCCCAGGCGGAAGCCGTGCTTCACGGCGACGGCCCCCTGCTCGTGCTGTCGGGCGCCGGCAGCGGCAAGACGCGCGTCATCACCCGCCGGGTGGCCCATCTGGTGAAGGTGCGCCGCGTCTTCCCCTGGCGCATCCTGGCCGTCACCTTCACCAACAAGGCCGCGCGCGAGATGCGCGAGCGCCTCACCCAGCTCCTGGGCGGGCAGGCCAACGACCTGGTGGTGAGCACGTTCCACTCGGCCGCGGCCATGATCCTGCGCCGCGAGGCGGAGGCCGTGGGGCTCACCCGGTCCTTCGTCATCTACGACGACGGCGACCAGCTCAGCCTGGTGAAGCGCGCCATGCGCGACACGGGCGTGGAGCCGGTGATGCAGCCGCGTGAAATCCTGCACCGCATCGACCAGGAGAAGAACGCCGCGCGGCTGCCGGAGGACATGCGCGTGGAGCAGGAGGACATCCGCGGGCAGATCGTCAAGCGCGTGTACGCGGGCTACCAGAAGCTGCTGCGCGCGGCGAACGCGGTGGACTTCGGGGACCTGCTGCTCCTGCTCGTGAAGCTCTTCCGCGACCGGCCGGACGTGCTGGACCGCTACCGCACGCGCTTCACGCACGTGCTGGTGGACGAGTTCCAGGACACCAACCCCGTGCAGTACGCGCTCTTGCGCCAGCTTGCGCCGCCGCCGTCCGCGAACCTGGTGGTGGTGGGCGACGACGACCAGTCCATCTACCGCTGGCGCGGCGCGGACGTGGACAACATCCTCCAGTTCCCCATGCAGTACCCGGGCGCGAAGGTGGTGAAGCTGGAGCAGAACTACCGCTCCGACCAGAACATCCTCACCGCCGCGCATGAGGTCATCTCCAAGAACCCGCGCCGCATGCAGAAGAAGCTCTGGAGCGAGCGGCCCAAGGGGGAGAACCTGGAGCTGCTGCTGCACCGCGACGAGCGCGCGGAGGCGCAGGAGGTGGCCCGGCGCATCCTGGCCGTCCAGCGGGAGGGCTTCATCAAGTTCTCCAGCATGGCGGTGTTCTACCGGACCAACGCGCAGAGCCGCGTACTGGAAGAGGCGCTGCGCCTGGGGCGCGTGCCGTACCAGCTGGTGAGCGGACGCAGCTTCTACGACCGCGCGGAGGTGCGCGACGCGTCCGCGTACCTGCGGCTGATGGTGAACCCGCGCTCGGACGCGGACCTGTTGCGCGTGCTCAACGTGCCGGCGCGCGGCATTGGCGACACCACCGAGGAGCGGCTGACGGACTTCGCGAACGAGCAGGGCCTGAGCCTCTACGAGGCCCTGGGCGAGCGCCACCGCATCCCTTCCCTCAACGCCACCGCGCAGAAGCGGCTGGGCGGCTTCCACCAGCTGCTCCAGTCGCTGCACGCCTTCTCGCTGACGACGAAGGACGCGGCGGGCGCGGTGGACCAGATGCTGAAGGAGTCGAAGCTCGTGGAGACGCTCGTCGCCGAAGGCAGCGACGAGGCGCTCACCCGCGCGGAGAACCTGAAGGAACTGCTGGGCGCGGCGCAGGAGTTCGACCTCAAGCGCGCGTCCGACATGGTGGCCATCGCGGCCGCGGTGGAAGCGCGTGAGGAGGAGGCGCCGGAGGGCGTGGACTCCGCGCCGCTCACCGCGGACGTGCCGCCGCTGCAGGCCTTCCTGGAGCAGATCAGCCTGGTGGGCGAAGCGGACGCGGAGGTGAGCGAGGGCCGCGTGGCGCTGATGACGCTGCACGCGGCCAAGGGACTGGAGTTCGACGCCGTGTTCCTCACCGGCCTGGAGGAGGGCGTCTTCCCGCACTCGCGCGCACTCAAGAGCGAGGATCCCGACGGGGGCGAGGAGATGGCCGAGGAGCGCCGGCTCTGCTACGTGGGCTTCACCCGCGCGCGCAAGCGGCTCTTCGTGAGCCTGGCGCAGTGCCGCTCCCTCTTCGGCGAGCTCAAGTACAACCCGCCCAGCCGCTTCCTCGCGGACGTGCCGCAGGCGCTCTTCGGCTTCAAGGAGAACGACCTGCCGCCCCCGCCGCGCGCCGCCGCCATGCCGCAGCGCCGCCGGAACTGGGACGACGACGAGACGGGCCCGCGCGTGGACCGCAGCTATTCGCAGGCGTCATCCGACATGGACGGCGTGAGCGGCGACGTGCGCGGCATGCGCGTGCGGCACGAACAGTTCGGCTCCGGCCGAATCGTCGCCGCGGAAGGGTCCGGCCCCAACGCCAAGGTCACCGTGGAGTTCGGCGGGACCGTGGGCCTCAAGCGCGTCATCGCGCGCTTCCTCATCCCGGGTTGAGGGCCGGGCGGATCCGGTGTCGATAGTCGTTTCCAGTATCCATGTGACCGGAAACCTGGTCGGCCGGTGTACGGATTGACTTCCTAACGCTTCCCCATTGGGATGACCTCCAACGAACGGAGGCGCTTCCCCCCATGGCGCGACGTCGACGATGGAAGAGTTCCGCGCTGCTCGCGGCCTCCTTGAGTTTCCTGAGTGCCTGCGAAGGCCAGATTTCTGACGCGGCGAATCCGCGCAATCCTGGCCCTGGCGGCACGAACAATCCTCCCCCCGCGGGTGTGGAGCAGCCGGCGCGCTCGGTGCGCGTCGCGCGGCTGACGCATGCGCAGTGGGTGGCCAGCGTGAAGGACCTGCTCAAGCTGGACGCGGCGCCCACGACGCTGGCGCAGTCGTTCCGTGCCGACCCCTCCCAGAGCGGCTTCCTCTTCGACAACGACGCTCGCGCGCTGTCGGTGGACGAGGCGCTGTGGGGCGCCTACCAGCGTGCGGCGGCGGACCTGGCCGGGCAGGTGGCCACGGACGCGACGAAGCTGGGCAAGCTGCTTCCCGCCGGCAGCACCACGGACGAGACGCGCGCCAAGGCGTTCGTGGAGTCCTTTGGCCTGCGCGCCCTGCGCCGCCCGCTGACCGCGGACGAGGTGGAGGCGTACCTGGTGCTGTACCGCCAGGGCCCGAAGGCGTACCCGACGATGGCCGCGTTCCAGGGCGGCCTGCGGATGGTGCTGGAGGGCTTCCTCCAGTCGCCCCTGTTCCTCTACCGCGTGGAGCGCAGCACGCAGGCGGCGGACGGCAAGGTGCCGCTGGACGCGTTCGAGGTGGCGTCGCGGCTGAGCTACTCGCTCTGGAACTCCATGCCGGACGACGCGCTGTTCGCCGCCGCCCGCGAGGGTCTGCTGGCGAAGCGCGAGGGCGTGGCCGCGGAAGCGCGCCGGATGATGGCGGACCCCCGGGCGCGCGACGTGGTGGACGCGTACCACCAGGCCGTCTTCGACGTGCCCCGCTACGCGAGCATCCGGCCCAACACCACTCGCTTCCCCAACGTCACCGCGAAGCTGTCGGAGTCCGCGGCGAAGGAGAACACGCTCTTCGTCCAGGACGTCGTCTTCGGACGCAAGGGGCGCTTCGCGGACCTGCTCACGTCGCGCGACACCTTCGTCAACGACGAGCTGGCGCGCATCTACGGCCTCACCGGGACGTTCACCGCGGACTTCGTGCCGGTGGCGCTGGACGGGGCGCAGCGCCGGGGCGTGCTCACCCAGGTGGGCTTCCTCGCGTCGCATGCGACGTCGGTGGACCCGGACCCCATCCACCGCGGCGTGTTCCTGTCGGAGCACCTGCTGTGCCAGAAGATTGGCGCGCCGCCGGCCAACATCCCCGCGCTGCCCGCGCCCAACGGCCGCACCAACCGCGAGGTGGTGTCGTCGCACACGGAGGCGCCCGGCACGGTGTGCGCGTCCTGCCACGCGACGCTCATCAACCCGCTGGGCTTCCCCTTCGAGAACTTCGACGCCGTGGGCGGCTACCGCACGACGGACAACGGGCATCCGGTGGACGCCGCGTCGACGCCGGGCATCGGCGGACAGAAGGTGTCTGTGAAGGACGCGCTGGACATGGCGGACGCGCTCGCGAACGCGCAGGCGGTGCACGAGTGCTACGCGCGCCACTGGGTGGAGTTCCTGAGCGGACGCCCCGTGGCGGAGGAGGACGGCGCGCTGGTGGCGCGGCTGGGCAAGCTGTCGCAGGCGGGACAGCTGCCCATCGTGGACCTGGTCGTCGAAGTCGTCACGGGCGTGGGCTTCGTGAATCGCCACCCGGAGGAGCTGCCGTGAAACTGAGCCGTCGACACGTGTTGCAGGGCCTGGGTGGGGCCATGTTGGGACTGCCGGTGCTGGAGGGGCTGTTGCCCCGCAAGGCCCAGGCGGCGGAGGCGGGCGCGCTGCCCTTCGCCATCTTCCTGCGCCAGGCGGATGGCGTGGCCGCCGCGCAGAGCACCTCTGAACTGGGCAACGAGCCGGAGCGCTTCTGGCCGGAGCCGCTGGGCAACCTCTCCACCACGACGCTCGCGGGCAAGTCGCTGGTGGAGCTGGCGGACCACCGCGCGCGCCTGCTGGTGGTGCGCAACGTCAACATGAAGGACTACAACTACGGGGACGGCCACGCCCGGGGCGCCATCCAGTGCCTCACCGCGCGGGGCCCCGCCGTGGAGGGCGTGGGCGGCGACTCCGAGGCGTCCGGTGAGTCGCTGGACCACCGCATCGGCCGCGAGCTGAACCCGCAGAAGCGCGACTCGCTCTACCTCTACGCCGGGCAGGCCGGCGGATGGCTGGGCGGCCCGTGCATCTCCCACCGGGGCAGCGCGACTCGCAGGGCCGCGCTGCATGATCCGTGGCTGGCCTATCAAACGATGGTGGGCGGCCCCGGAGGCCTCACGCCGGAGGCGCGCGAGCAGCTGCTGGTGCGCCAGAAGAGCCTCAACGACCTGGTGTCGGGCCAGCTGAAGGCGCTCCAGTCGCGGCCGGAGCTGAGCAGCACGGACCGGCAGCGCCTGGACCTGCACCTGTCCAACGTGCGCGACCTGGAGGTGGCGTTGAGCTGCCGCGCCCGCGCGGACGAGGAGCTGCGGCTCCAGCAGCAGGCGCCCGGCTACAACAGCACGGACGGCGACGAGGTGCTGGCCACGGTGCGGCTGCACATGGACATCGCGGTGCTGGCGGTGGCGTGCGGCACCACGCGCTCGGTGGCCATCCAGGTGGGCAACGGCAACGACAGCGCTACGCGCTACCGTGACCCCACGACGGGGCAGCTGATGGAGAACTTCCACTACATCTCCCACCGCCGGACGTCGCACGACGCGTCGGGCGGCATCATCGCGGGGTCGGATGTGCTGCACTCGCGCGTGGACGCGCAGTTCGCGCAGACCTTCAACTACCTGCTGGACCGGCTGGCGGCGTACACCCTGCCGGACGGCAAGAAGCTGGTCGACCAGGGCGTGTCCGTCTGGTTCAACGACCTGGGCAACGGGCCGGCGCACTCGGCGCGCCACATCCCCTTCATCCTGGCGGGCAGCTGCAACGGCTACCTCAAGCAGGGCGTGGCGGTGACGGCGGCCGGCGGCAACGCCAACCCCAACCTCAACAAGATGCTCAACACCATTGGCACCGCGGTGGGCCTGAAGAACGCGGCCGGGGGCGCGCTGGACGACTTCGGCGACCCCACGCTGCCCAAGGGCCTGCTGACGGAGTTGCTGGCGTAAGCGCGCCGTTGACCCGATTTGCCTCCGCCTTTCCTCCTTTGTTTTCGAACAGAGGAGGAAGGGATGTTCCCAGCAATCCGCAAGGCCTTCACCGCGTCGCTCGCTTTTGTCTCCCTGCTGTCCGCCGGTCCGGCGGCGGCGCACGGCTCCATGGAAGTCCCCCTGAGCCGTGTCTACGGATGTTTCAAGGAAGGGCCGGAGAGTCCCAAGTCCGCCGCGTGCAAGGCCGCGGTGCAGGCCGGTGGGACGCAGGCGCTGTATGACTGGAACGGCGTCCGGCAGGGCGCCGCCAATGGACGTCACCGCGAAATCATCCCCGACGGCAAGCTGTGCAGCGCCGCCAATGAGAGTCACAAGGGGTTGGACCTGGCGCGCTCGGACTGGCCGTCCACGCTCATCACCCCGGACAGCAGCGGCCGCTTCGAGTTCGTCTTCCACGCCACCGCGGTGCACGCCACGGGCTACTTCCAGCTCTTCGTGACGAAGGAGGGCTACAACCCGGCGCTGCCCCTGAAGTGGTCGGACCTGGAGGCGTCGCCCTTCTGCAACGTCACCAACGTGTCCGCGGTGAACAACCGCTACCGCCTCAACTGCCCCTTCCCGGCGAGCCGGACGGGCTCTCACGTCATCTACGCCATCTGGCAGCGCGCGGACAGCCCGGAGGCCTTCTACGCCTGCACGGACGTGAAGTTCAGCAACACGCCGCCCCCGCCGGTGGTGTGGAAGGAATTGGGCCAGGTGCAGGCGCGTGAGGACCTGCCCAAGTCCAGCAAGGTGACGTTCCGCCTCTTCGACAGCGCGGGCCGCGACGCCGAGTCGTATCCGCTGACGCTCGACGCGGCCACGCCCGCGGCCACGTGGATGTACCGGCTGGCGCAGCAGGTGAACGCGGGCTCCAGCCGCGTGCAGGTGGGCGTGCTTCAGACGACGGGCAGCGTGACGCCGGTGCAGGACGCGCTGGGCAACCGCGTGTACGCGAAGGAGACGGGCTACTCGTACCAGGTGGACATCGAGAAGCCGTCCACCGGCGGCGGCAGTGACGGCGGCACGGATGGCGGCACCGGCGGGACGGCGCAGTACACGTACCCCGCGGGCATCGACAACTACACGGCCGGCACGCTGGTGAAGGGCACGGACGGGTTCATCTACCGCTGCAAGCCGTTCCCGTACTCTGGCTGGTGCAAGGGTGTGGCGTCGTACTACGCGCCGGGCACGGGCATCGCCTGGCAGGACGCGTGGGAGCTCGCCAACTAGGCCCGCCAGGCTTCACGGGGGCCCCGCCTCCACGGTGAAGGTCACCTCGCCCCGGGGGGGAATCTGGATCCTCCGGGGCGTGAAGCGTGGGCCCTCGTCCGGGTCCGCCGCACGGGCATCCAGCACGTACTCGCCGGGTTCGATGCCCCGGACGACGAGGGTGCCCTTCGTGGTGACCTCCTGGTAGCGGATGCTCGGGATGGGCCCCACGTCCTTCAGATAGATGAGCGCGAGCAGGGGTTTGCCGTTCCGGTCCTGGGCCATGATCCGCACGGTCGCGGCCCGGTCCAGGGCCACGGTGAGCGTGTCCGTGCGGGCCGTCACCTCCTGTTGGAAGGGACGCGTGCTCCGGCTCCGGAGCTCCAGGGTGAAGGGCGGGGGCGGCAGTTGCGACAGTGTGTAGACGCCGTCGCGAAGGGAGACGTTCCGGGGACGCGCCGTCATGCGAGCGATGTCGGTATCCGCAGGCTGCGTGATCGTCGCCCGGAAGGATTCCAGGTCGGAGAGGGCTTCACCTGTCTCCGCGTCGTGGATGGCAAGCCGAAGCGCCCAGCCCGGGTCGAGCGTCAGCACGCCCAGGTCCAGGTCCACGCCCTCCGTCAGGTTCAAGGCGCGCTCCAGCGGCATGAAGCCGGGGGCCACCACGCTCAGGAGTGCCGGGCCCGTGGCGTCGAAGGGAAACTCGAAGGCCCCGTCCGGCCACTCCGCGGGCTGCGCGAAGTTGTGGAGGTCCGCGCTCTTCACCTGGAACGAGGTGACGGCCTGGCCTCCCGGTTCCACGACACGGCCGCGGACGCGTCCGTCGCGCTCCAGCACGAGTCGGAGTGGCTCCGCGTTGGAGTCCACCCAGAGGCCGCCTTGCTCCGCGAGGGCTTCGCCCCCCTGGGAGCGTTTGGGGCGGAAGGTGTAGCCCGGCAGGTAGGCCCACAGGGCGTAGCGGGGAGCCACGAGCCCGCGCAAGGTGAAGCGTCCGTCCGGGCCCGTGCGGAGGCCCGAAGGCCCGTCGGCATAGACGTCGCGCCACTCCGATGAAGCGCTCTCGGGGAGGTCCGCGGAGAGCTCCACGCCCGCGAGCGGCTGGCCCGCCCCATCCACCGCGATGCCGGAGCGCTCGCGGCCTGCTTCCAGGCGCAGGGACACGTCCAGGTGCTCATGCCCCTGGAACGCGATGGGCTGGGACACCGGGGTATCCATCAGGTCTCCCCGGACGACGGCGCCCAGGAGGTATGCGCCCGGGGCAATCCCTTGCAGGTGGAAGCGGCCCTGTTCATCCGTCACGTTGTTGCGCGGCGCTTCGTCTGGCGCAGGGGCCTCGTCGGATTCCTCCGCGTCCTTCCACAACGTCACGATCGCCCCCCGCAGCGGCAGCCCCCGCGCATCGGTGACGGTGCCGGACACGGAGGCGCCCCGGTCCAGCACCACCACGACGTCCCGCGAAGGGACCCGCACCTCGATGGAGTGACTCTGGAAGGACGGCTCCTCCACGGACAGCTGTCCCGTCCCCGCGCGCTTCACGTCCAGGACGAAGTGCCCGGTGGCATCCGAGCGCTGGGCGCCGCTGGCGTTGATGTCATCCCTGTCTCCCAGGTTGCCGGAGAGCTCCAGGAGGATGCCCTCGAGCGGAGCGCCCGAGGTGTCGACGACGCGGCCCTCCACGCTCTTCGCGCGCTTCAAGGTGAAGTCCAGGGGCGTCATGCCCTGCTGGAGCCGCTGCGCGTGGACCTCCACGTCCAGGGAGTGGGGCGCGAGGACCCGGAAGGTATGCGGTCCCGGGCGCGTGGGCCCCAACTGGTAGCGGCCCGCGGCGTCCGTCACGGTGTCCGCCTCGGCGGCGAGCGGACCGCCGTCCTCCCGGTAGGTCTCCACGCGCGCGTTCGGAATGGGCTGGCCCGCGTCGTCGCGCACCGTGCCTTCGACGAACACGCCAGGCTGGAGCCGCAGCTCCAAGTGCTCCAACGGAGGTGTCACCTCCAGCGTGGCGAACGCGCCATCCGCCTCGGCGGTGAGCTGGTGGGGGACGGCGGGCGCGGTGAACCGGAAACGCCCCGTGGCGTCCGTCGTGGTGCGCTGGGTGGACGCCGTCGCGGTGTCGCCTTCGAGGAGGACCTGGATGCCCGGCACTGGCGCGCCATCCGCGGCTACGACCTGCCCCGCGAGGGAGCGCGAGCGCGCGAGCACCACGGTCGTCATGGCCTCGCGCGAGCCGAGCTTCGGATGGAACCACGAGGACCGGCCCTCCGCGGTGACGAGGGCGGCGTAGTCCCCCTGGGGGAGGGGCCCCACGATGAAGCGCCCTTCGGCGTCAGTGGTCGCATCGAAGAAGCGCGTGTGCCAGCGCGAGACGAGCGTCACCCGCGCCTCCGGGATGGGCGTCTTCCGGTCCGTGTCCATGACGGTCCCCTGGAAGGGGATGCCCTGCTGCTCCAGCGTCAGCTCCACGTCGGTCGAGCCCACCGGCACGCCGCCCTGCGACACCGCGCCCGTGTCGCCCAGGGCCCAGAGCGTGACGTTGCCATCGGGCAGTCCCTCCAGCACGAAGCGGCCCTCCGCGTCCGTGGCCGCCTCCGCGAACACGAGGGCTTCACCGTCGCGGGCCTCCACGGCCTCGCCCTGCATGCGCTCGGAGTCGAAGGTGCACGCGTCGCTCTTGAGGACCGGAGCCCGCGCGTCGTCCTGGCCCGTGGGGGAGGGGCAGGGCCGCTCCGACAGCGTGACCCCGGGCTCCACTCGGGAAGCGGACACGCGCACGCCCGCGGCCGGGCCGTGGGTCCCCAGCACGTGGCCCGCGATGCGCGCGGTGCCCGAGGGACGCGGTGGCGTGGTCACCCGGGAGGCACGCGCCACGGTCCTCGCGGAGGCGGCTCCGGTGGACGGAGCCGCGTCCTTGCCGGACGAAGGGGCCTGGGTGTTCCACAGCAGGAACGCGAGCAGCGCGAGGAC
Source organism: Corallococcus carmarthensis (assembly GCF_003611695.1). Lineage (GTDB taxonomy): Bacteria > Myxococcota > Myxococcia > Myxococcales > Myxococcaceae > Corallococcus > Corallococcus carmarthensis. The sequence continues at coordinate 10,393 of NZ_RAWE01000160.1, forward strand.
GGCCAGCGCGCCGCCTCCCAGCCAAGGCTTCCATCCCCCATGTCTGGCATTCCCCATGTGAGACAGGATAGCGGGGCCCTGTGCCGTGCGTCAGCGCACCAGGGGCATCCACACCGGCTTCACGTCGTGGGACAGCGTGCCTTCGGCGGGCACGTCCAGCTCTTCGCGGTGGATCCGGTCCTTGTCGCGGTTGGCCACGATGACGGTGTAGTGGCCCGCGGGAACGCGGCGGAACGTGATGGACGTGCCGGTCCATTGCTCCTGGGGATGTTGCTGGAGGCTCAGGTGTTCGAAGGCCCTGGCGCTGTCGGGCGCGGGCGCCTGGCCGGGCAGCAGGAACGCGGTGTCGACGTCCTCCGGCAGCCGCAACGTCACGGTGGCGCCGGTGCCCAGGGCGTCGAAGGTGAGGGTGACGTCGCCGCTGGGAGGAATCCGGACGCTGCGGGCAGGGAAGACGGTGCCGTGCGGCCCGTTCTCCATCCAGGCGTTCACCGTGTAGAGCCCCGGGGGAATGGCCCTGAGCGTGAAGTCTCCCGGGCCGGCGTAGCGCTGGGTCGTGATGCCGTCGGCGCGCGTGAAGGTGAGCTGGGCCTCCACGGGTTTGCCCTGCGCGTCGCGGATGTGGCCCTTCACACGGGCGCCGGAGTCGAGCGCGAGGGTGATGCTGTCCTCCTCCGCGCCCACCGTCGCGCGCACCGGCAGGTGGAGCTGGGTGTCCACCTCGAGCGTGAACGCCGGGGTGGGCAGGTGCTCCAGCAGCATCACGCCGTCCTTCCGTGGCACCGCCCCGGTCGCTGGGAGGTAGGGAGGACCGTCGACGACGCCCTCTCCGTGGATCCGATAGCCGATGGCCACGGTCGCCCACTGCCCCGAGTCCGCGCGCACGCGTCCGGTGAACGGCTCGCCCGTCGAGGCATCGCGCAGCAGCACCCGCACCGTCCTTCCCTGCGTCAGCGTGAGCGTGCCCAGGTCCAGGTCGTTCTCCCCGTCCGGCGTGACGGTGCGCTCCACCGCCGCGAAGCCCATGGAGCGCACCACGAACCGCTGGGGTCCGGTGGCCTCGTCAAGGGGCTGGTCGAAGTGGCCATCCGGGTTCGTGTACCGGCGGCCGTTCACCTCGAAGAACTCCATCTTCGCGCCACCCTCCGCCACCACCTGACCCCGCACGTGCGGGGTGCGCCGCAGCACCAGCCGGACCTCCGCCGTGTCGCTGCCCACCACGGCGGTGTTGTCCTCTCCGGGACGGATGCCCCGCGAAGAAGCTGCGTCGATGACGTGCTCTGGCAGCTTCGCGGTGAGCACATGGCGGGCCGCGCTCAACGCGCGGAGGGTGAAGCGGCCTTCGGCATCCGTGCGGACGCCCTCCGGGAACACTCCCGTCCTGGATGGCTCGCCGAGGTAGCGGGGCCGGTCCGCGTCCAGGACCTCCGCGCGGACAGCGACACCGGGCAGTGGCAGGCCCTGGGGACTCACGACGATGCCTCGCAGGACCCGGCCTTCCTCCAGTCGCAGCGTGACGGACGGCGCTTCGCCCGCCTGGACCTCCAGGGGTTGGGAGGCGTGCACGTCCACGGCCCGTCCTGCAACCCTCGCCTCCGCCACGTACCTGCCGGGAGGCACACCCTGGAGCGTGGCCTGGCCCCGCGCGTCCGTGACCCCTGCGTGGTCGGACTCACCGCGAGCGTCGCGCTTCCAGAGCGTCACCCGGGCGCCGCGCACCGGCGTGTCCACCGCGCTCAGAACGGAGATGGACACGCTGACACCCCGGCGCAGCACCAGCTGCGCGTCGCGCGACGGAAGCTCCACGGCGAAGCGCTGAGGGACGAAGGTCGCGTCGTCGACGCCCAGCCACGCGGCGCCTGCTTCCGCCGCGTCCAGGACGAAGCGCCCGGCTTCGTCCGTCACGGTGTGATCCGTGACGACATCCTCGTAGGGACCCGACACAAGACCCGGATGGAGCTGGACCTCGCGGCCCGCGAGCGGCTGGCCCGCTTCATCGACGACGACGCCCTCCACGCAGATGGCATGGGGCAGGGTGAAGTCGAGCGTCTCCTCCGTTTCGCCGAGTTCCTGGTGCTCGGGCTCCACGTCGACGTGGCGCACGGCGCGAGCCGCCACGAAATGCGGCAGTCGGAAGAGCGGGCCCAGCCGGTAATGGCCCCGTGCATCCGTGACGGTCTGCCCGCGCGGGGACGGCGCGTTCGCATCGTCGAGATCCGCCAGGACCCGGGCGCCGGGAATCGGGCTTCCGCGCTCATCGCTGACGGTGCCCTGGAGGAACATGCCGGGCCCGAGCGTGAGGAGGATGTCCTCGCGGGGCTCCGTCCTGAGATGGGCCAGACCGTCATGCGACGCCGTCTCCGCGAAGAGCTGGGCGGGCGCGCCTTCATACGAACCGAGGGAGAAGCGCCCCTGCGCATCCGTGAGGGTGGTGCTCCATTCGGGCTCGGCGCTGGGGGTGTAGAGCCGGACGGAGACGCCGGGGGCGGGGGCTCCCTGCTGCGTCACCACCGTGCCCGCGTATTTCACGGGGGGGTCCAGGATGAAGGTGCCCTCCTCCAGCGGATCCTCGCGCCGGAGCAGGAGCGGGCTGAATCCCGGGGCCGTGATGAGGAGGCCATAGTCGGCCGATGGCACCGGCCCGATGCGGAAGCGTCCGTCCGCGCCGCTGGTCGCGGGAAAGAAGCGCGTGTGTTCGTGGGAGAAGACGGTGATGCGGGCGTCCACGATGGGCGTGCGTTCCTTCGAACCGTTCAGGACGACGCCCTCGAAGAAGAGCCCCTCGTCGAGCGCGAGGACCACGTCCTGCTGATTCGTCGCCACGTCAGGACGCATCGCCACGTTCTGGCCGCTGGAGGCCTGGAGCGTGACCGCGCCCTCGGGAAGTCCGTCCAGGACGAAGGAGCCATCCTCTCCGCTGGTGGTCTCCGCGATGGTGGGGGCTTCTCCCTCGCGCCGGTCCACCTGATCCACCAGTTCGTCGAAGGCTTCGTTCCAGCACTGCATCAGCCGGGGCGGAGGTGCACCTGCATCCAAAGGCGCGCTGTCGGAAGGAGGGCAGGAGCGCTCCGACAGCGTGACCTCCGGCTCCGCGCGGGACGCGGAGACGTGCACACCCGCGACAGGACCCCGCGCATCGCGCACGACACCGGTGATGCGCGGGCTGCCAGTGGAGGTGGCGGAAGCCTGTCCCGTGCGGAAGCCGGTGAAGAACCCGGAGCCGGTGGAGGAGCCCCGGGCCGCGGTACCCGAAGCGCCCGCATGTCCGCGCAGGACGAAGAAGGCCACGAACAGCAGGCCAGCGACGACCGTGAACGCGAACCCGGCTGCCCATTTCCCCCTGCGCATGCGCTGCGTCTCCCGAAGTGCGAAGGCGCAGGATAGCCGTTCGCCTGACTCAGCGGTTCGGGGTGGGCAGCAGCAGCGTGACGGTTTCCTGCCGCGCATCCAGGACCACGTCCGTGGAAGGCCCGCCCGGCCTCAGGGTGACGGACATGATGATGGGCGTGAAGGGCAGTCCCTCCACATTGGCGCCACCCTCCGTGTCGAGGTTCCCGAAGAACGGATCGGGGCGCAGCCCCGTGTACGAGCGGTCATCGCTGTCGCTCGGGCCAATGACAACGGGGGCGCCCACCAGGGGGGCATGTGTCGCTTCGTCCAGGATGACGAAGCGCGTCTTGCGGCTTCGACGCATCACCAGGGTTCCCAGGTCGATGTCCTGGCCGGGACTCACGACGAAGTCCCGCTCGAGGTCGAAGAAACCCTTCGCCATCACGGTGACCTGTCCAGGGCCATCCTTCAGCAAGGGGAACTCGACGGCGCCGGCAGGCGCGGGCACCCGGTGGTTCCATCCCCAGACCTCGCTGGGAAGGGGCATTCCGTCTTCGCTCACGACCTGTGCTCGCAACCAGGGGCGCTCCTGCAGGACCAGGCGGACGTCTTCCGCTCCCGCCATGACCACCAGTGCGGTCGGCTTGGAGGTTCCCCCCCCCGAGCGAGCGGGAACGAAGGCATGGCCCTCCTTCCATGCGACGAGTTGATAGGCCGGGTCCATCAGGTGATTGAGGACGAAGTGGCCATCCTGCCCGGAGAGGACACCTCGCTCTCGATCGGCGTCACAGCTCGGGGAACCGATCCGCCACGCGGGAGCCTCCTCCAGGGAGAAGCAGGCCTGGACCCGCACACCGGCCAATGGCTGTCCGTCGGTGTCGACCGTCAGCCCCTTCACCGTGCGACCTTCCTCGAAGCGAAGCGACACGGTGGCTTGCGAGTGCGCTTCCAGTTTGATGGGCCGCGACACGGAGTGTTCGATGCCAGGGGTTTGGAGCCTGGCCTCCAGGATGTAGTGTCCTGCCGTCAGCCCCGTCGCGGAGAAGGCGCCTTCGCTGTCCACCGGGAGGGAGCGGGGGGCTTCAACCCGTGGCGAGGTGTCCCAGAGCTGGACATCCACGTGGGGCAAGGGCGCTCCCTTCGCATCCACGACCCTTCCGGCCACGGAAGCTCCTCGGCTGAGGACCACGCGAACTCCCGACGACGGGAACTCCACGGGTTGCTCCACGGAGGAGAAGTCCTCGGACCTGGCGAAGAGGTAGCCCGATCCCTCTGCCGCGATGTCCAGGATGAAGTGGCCGGTGTCGTCCGACCGGGCCTCCGTTTCTCCGATGAAGTCACTTTGCATGGCGCCCCCGGGGCCCTTGAAGAGGCTCAACCGGATCCCTGAAAGAGGGGTGCCTTCTGTGTCGACGACCCAGCCTTCGACCGAGCCCGTTCGCTGGAGCGTGAAGTTCCACGGTCCCGGATGCGGTGCGCGAAGGTCGACCTCCTCGTTCCTGTTTCTGTATCGAGCCCGCAGCAACCGGAGATTCATGGCGGCCTGGGGCAGCGGTCCCAGCTTGTAATGGCCTGATGTATCGGAGAGGGCTTCTGGAGAGGGCTTGTCTCCCAGCGGGGAGTCTCCCGCCTGCAGGAGCACACCCTCCAGGGGCCTGCCCCGCTCATCGCTCACCGTGCCCTCCATGAACGTCACGGGCTCCAGCCGGAACACGACCTTCGCCGGGGGTGTCACCCGGACATCTCCGAAGGCGGTCTCATCCCGGTTCCAGGCCCAGAGGGTGGCCGGACTCCCAGCGACGTCCTCGAAAATGAAATGGCCCTGCGCATCGCTCTGCGTGGACTGGGTATCGTCCGTGACGCCTGTGGAGAAGACGTGGACGGTGACACCGCTCGCGGGCTGTCCCTCCGTTGTGAGTACCAGGCCCTCGAGCTGGACCTGCTTCTGCACCTCCAGGGTCACGTCCTCGTCGGTGTCGAGCCAGACGGAGTCTCGGAAGGCGGTCGTCCGCCACCCCTGCGCACTCACGACCCTCAGGTATCGGCCCGGTGGCAGGGGCCCGATGCGGAATCGCCCCTGCGCATCCGTGAGCGCGTCGAAGAAGCGGGACTGCGCCTCGAGGACCCCTGTCACCCGGGCACCGGGAATGGGAACCCACGTGTCTTCATCCACCACCGTGCCAGAGAGGAAGATGCTCGCCTCCTGCATCAGCGAAACGCCCGTGCTTCCCGCTGGCACCTCCGGCCGCATCGCCGTGCCCCTGTCCCCCTGGGCCCAGAGGGTGAAGGCTCCGCCGGGCAGGCCATCCAGAACGAAGGTGCCATCGTCCGCCGTCACCGTCTGCGCGAACACGGGTGCTTCGCCCTCGCGGGCTGCCACGAGCCGCGCGAGCTCCGAGCCCCGTTCGCGAAAGCAGCATTTCGTCAGCCACGTCTTCCCGGCGCAGGAAGACCGACGGGACTGGAGGTCCGATGCGCAGGCGCGCTGCGACAAGGTGTCCGCATCCACGCGGGACGCGGACACCCGCACGCCCGCGACAGGCCCCTGCGCATCGAGCACGACGCCCACGATGGTCAGCGAGCCTTCCGCATGCGTGGTCAACGGCCGTGCGAAGCGCGCTCCAGCGCTCACCGCATCCGCATTCCGCGGTCGCGTGTTGGCGGAGGAGTCACGGCCTCGCGACTCCCGGAAGAACACCCCGGCCACGCCCAGTGCCAGGACGAGCAATGCCGCCCACCACCCCAGCTTCCTCGCGCGCATGCACCGCCAGGATAGCAGCGTGCGTCAGGGCGTGGCGAAGCCCACCGCGTGCGCCTCCACGCCCTCGGGAGACGGCTCCTCACGGAACGCGACCCAGGCCTCGCGCTGGGAGTGGCGCGGCACGTACGCCAGCACGAACTCCGCCTCTTCCTTCGGCGCGTGGCCGCCACGCGGCGCCACGCGCACGTGGACCTCTTCCGCGGCCGTGTCGCCGTGGTTCGTCACCGTGACGGGCACCCGCCACTCGCGGGCGTTCGCGGCGGCCACCGGTGTGCCCACCTGCACGGTCAGGTCCGGCGGGCCGCTGCCCGTCGTCCACGCATCCACCGCCAGGTAGCCCAGCACCAGCGCCACGAGCACGCAGCTCGACACGAAGACGACACCCTCCAACCAGTTCCAGTTCGTCCTCATGATTGGATGAGCAATCTCCCCGCCGACGCGCCCAGCGTCGACGCCAGTCCCAGCACGACCACCTGCGCCGCGCAGACGCTCAGGCCGTTGCCGCTGAACCGGCCGAAGAACCACAGCACCAGTGCGCTCGAGATGAGCGCGATGGCGTACGTGACGACCGTGCCCGCCAGCACGTCCCGGCGCAGACGGCGGCGCGTGAAGCGGTGCGCGCGGGTGAAGTCACTCTGGAAGAGGATGAGCCCGCCCAGCAGCAGCGACAGCACGGCGAGCCCCAGCAGGCACCAGGGTTGCGTCTCCACGGCGATCATCACGATCTCCTCCGTGGGCGCCACGTTGGCCGCGAACAGCACCGCGCCGCAGAACGCGATGACCAGCTGTCCGGGGACGTGATCCGCGGACTCCAGCCGCTTCTTGTCCTCCTTTTCGTTCTCCGCGCGGTGCTGGCCGCCCAGCTGCGCGGTGCCCACCGACACGCCGATGGCCACCGTGGCGGCCTCCACCACCACCATGCCCACTGCTTCCTGCAGCGACGTGCCCCGGCCAATGCGGCCAATGAGCACGAGCACGGCCAGGGACACGAGCAGCCCCAGCCCCAGCTCCTCCAGCGAGTCCGTGAAGACGTCGAACCAGCACACGTCCCGGCGGAAGCCGCCGTAGCGGTTGTACCCGAGCAGCAGCACGTAGGTGGCCACCAGGTAGCCCAGCACGCTGCCCGGATGGGACGTGAAGCCCGCCCACCACACCTCCATCGTGTAGAGCAGCGGCAGGCTGAAGAGGAGACCTCCCGCGATGCCCCGGCCGTACTCGCGCAGGGACTCCGGCACCGGTCGGCGGCGGCGGGGCGCGTCGGCTGGGAGGGCGTCGGCCATGACGGCCAGAGTCTAGGTTCGCTTCCTGGGGAGGGAAGTCTCCCTCGCACGGAATGCCGCTCAAGCGGACGCTCTTCCTCATTCCAGCCGACGGTTGAGCCCGTGCATGACGCGCAGGTGCGGCAGCGTGAGGACCGCCAGGAAGATGAACAGCACGGGCAGTGGATCCGCCGTCCGTCCCGTGACGCGCCACATCAGGGCGAGCAGTCCCAGCCCGCCCAGTGCCAGCGCGGTGAACGGCAGCGCCTTGAGCCACGTGTGCAACAGGTCCCGCCCGTCGAGGTAACGGTGGATGGACCGGAGCGAACGCCACGCATGCCAGCCGCCGAAGTAGAGCGCGAACGCCAGGAGCAGCGGCAGGAAGCAACCTGATGCCAGCACCGCCGCCCATCCCGGCAGCCACCGGTCACGGCGGGCGAGCGAAGGGCCATGCCATCCGACCATCAACGTCAACCACCCGAGCACCAGGAGCAACGGACCGGCCACCGAGACGGCGTCGTGCCACAGCGCCATCGTAGGCGCGTGGTGGTGGGTGAGCCGCTCCAGCAGCGGCGTCACCTCGGCCGAGTGCGTGAGCAGCAGGAGCGCCAGCACGAAGCCGCCCACGAGCAGCCGAGCGAGAATCCATCGGACGGTGAGCGGCGTGCCCTCCAGGTCCGCATCCCCGAAGTGCCACGCGGACACGAGAAGGAAGAAGCCCAGGCTCCACGCGGGAGCGACGCGCCACGCGAGCGCATACAGCGCCATCGTCAGCACGTAGCCCACCAGGAAGCGCCCGAGCGAATGCGTCAGGCCCTCACGGCGTGCGGTCTCCTGGACGATGAGGTGATCCACGGCGCCATGGGGAATGCCCACCCCGAGCATCAGCACCGCGAAGACGCTCCACTGCACGGCGGGAGGCAGCTCCCCCGCGAGCCTCCGCCACAGGACGAGCCCCGCGCCCATGGCCACCACCAGCCCGAGCGCCACCGTGTCGCCGCGAGCCCTCATGTGCCCACGCCTCGCGCGAGCTGTCCCAGGAACGGTGCGAAGGGCAGGCGAAGGATGAGCGCCAGTTCCTCCCGGAGCGAGGTGTCCTCGTCCAGGAAGCGGAGGATCCGGGGCAGGGGCACCTTGTCGAACATCGCCGCGAGCACCCGGATGCCCGTCGCGGGCTCCCGGGCGAAGAGGCCGAGCAGGAGCTGATCATAGAACCGGAACCGCCCCGTGGTTGAGGGCCACGCCGGTGTCGTTCCTGTTACCGCGTGCCGCGCGAGCTGCTCGCTGTCCCGGTGGATGCGCTCGAAGGCATAGCCCGTGGAGGCCTTCACCATGCCCGCCGCCGTGCCGATGAGCGTCTCGCCCGCGGGTCCCGCGCGAGTGAAGCGGCGGTCCGTCATGGGGATGCGTCCCACCTCCAGGCCCGTGACGGTGAAGGGCACCGATGGAAAGCGCCGCCGCAGGTAGTGCTCCAGCAGGGCGTCGTAGTGCGCGGTGGCGTAGACGTCCTTGGAGAACGCGGTGACCTCCACCAGCGCCTGCGTGGGCGTGAACGGCAGCACGTACGCGAAGCGCAGGTCCGACCCCGGCAGGGCGAAGTCCATCAGCGTCACGGCGCGGTCGTCGAAGACGGGACGCTTCATGTGGACGAACCAGCCCCGGAAGTGCTGCCACAGGTGCGTCCGTTCCGGGCCGGACGCGGGAGGAACGCGGCTGCTGAAGACCTGCCGGGCACGCCACGGTCCGCCGGGACCCGTGAGCGTGAAGCCATCCGGCTCGCGGGTGAGGGTGTCCACGGTCGTGCGGACCCGGGTGACGTTGCGGTGCGCGGGCAGGAACTCGTCCTCGAAGAAGGCGAAGAAGCGGTGGCCCGGGATGTAGTGGTAGCGGTAGGGCGCCAGGGCCAGGCGCAGGTCGAGCCCGGGCGCGTGGAAGGCGAGCGCGTCCCAGGACTTCGCGATGAGGAAGTCCAGCGGATGCGGCTCTCGGCTCCAGAAGCACCAGGAGCGCGACAGCATCTCCGCTTCGTCGAGCATGAGGATGTCCAACGCCTCGCCACGTGGCTCGCGGGACAGTGCGTGCAGGAGCTGAAAGCCCGCGCAGCCCCCTCCCACGATGGCGACGTCATGACAGCGGGTGGAGGCGTGGGTGGGCATTCCGGAATCCCGTCAGTGCAGCGAGGACCTGGAAGGGAGATGGGCGCCCGACGGACACCGGACAATCCCCGCCGCGCCCGGGGACGAGCCGTCGCCCGGCGGGGCTATAGTCGCCGCCGCCCATGACCGAGCGTCCCGCCCAATACATCCTCACGCTGTCGTGTCCGGATCAGCGCGGCATCGTCCACGCGGTCTCCGGCTGGCTTGCCGAGCACGGCTGCAACATCCTCGACAGCGCCCAGTACGGCGACCCGCAGACGCGGCTGTTCTTCATGCGCGTGCACTTCGCGGATGAAGAGGGGAAGGCCGAGCACGCCGCCCTGCGCGAGGCCTTCGGGGTGCTCGCGCAGCGCTTCTCCATGGAGTGGCACCTGCACGACGCGGCGGAGAAGCCCCGGGTGCTGCTGATGGTCTCGAAGATTGGCCACTGCCTGAACGACCTGCTGTATCGCTACCGCAGCGGCATCCTGCCGGTGGAGATCCCGGCCATCGTTTCGAACCACCGGGACTTCTACCAACTGGCCGCCTCCCACGACATCCCGTTCCACCACCTGCCGGTGACGGCGGACAACAAGGCGAGGCAGGAGGCACGTCTGCTGGAGCTGGTGCGCGAGCAGCGCGTGGACCTGGTGGTGCTCGCCCGCTACATGCAGATCCTCTCCGCGGAGACGTGCGAAGCGCTGCGCGGGCGGCTCATCAACATCCACCACTCGTTCCTGCCCAGCTTCAAGGGGGCGCGGCCGTACCAGCAGGCCTACGACCGGGGCGTGAAGTTGATTGGCGCGACGGCCCACTTCGTCACGGGCGACCTGGACGAGGGACCCATCATCGAACAGGACGTGGAGCGCGTGGACCACACGCTGTCGCCCGAGGCCCTGACGGCGATGGGGCGCGACGTGGAGAGTGTGGTGCTGGGCCGCGCGGTGACGTGGTTCGTGCAGCACCGCATCCTGCTCAACGGCCACAAGACCGTCGTGTTCCGCTAGGGCGACAAGGCGGGGCACGCGGCGCCCACGTCGAGCACGTCCGCGTCGTGGTGCACCTGCACCGCGCCGGACGCCTCCAGGTGGCGCACGAACAGCGAGCCGAAGACCTCCGCGTTGCCGCTCAGGTTGAGCTGGGCCTGGGGCGCATAGAGGTTGCCCGCGAGCGTGCTGCCCGCCGAGATGTCCAGCGCCTGCGTGCCCGCGACATAGACGCGAACCCGCGAGGGCAGGGCGGCGGAGCCGAGCGTGAGCTGGCCGGACACGATGAAGCCCCCCGCGAGGAAGAGGTCCAGTTCGCCCGGAGGCTGCACGTCCACGGTGAGCGCCTCCACCAGATCCACGCCGCCAGGGACGAACAGCGCGGTGCGGCCCCGGATGCGCAGCGTGGCGTGTCCAGGGCCTGCGATGCGCGTGAGCAGGAAGCGGCCACAGGGCAGCTCCAGCACGCGCTCGCCGGTGACGTCCGTCAGCGTCGCCGGGTCCAGGCCGATGACCGCGTTGTCGTTGTCCACGGTGTGGTGGGCGATGAGCGCGGCCGGGTCGAAGCGGGAGCCCTCGGCGCAGTCGCAGGGAATGACGGCGGGCACGGGCTCCCGGCGCAGCTCGGCGGCCTGGGCGGAGCCGGGGGAGAACTCTGGGGGAACGGTGAGCACGCCGCCCACGGTGAGCGCGGCGAGCGCCACGTCCCCGTTCACCCGCGCGTCACCGGCCACGGTGGCGGACGTGCCCGGACCGGAGAGGGGACCGTTGCTGTCCAGGCTGCCGCCAACACCCAGGGGGCTGCTGAGCTGGACGCCGCCCACCTGGAGTGAGCCGCCCACCGTGACCCGGTCGTTCGCGGACAGGCCGCCGTTCACTCCCACGTCGCCGCCCGGGCCACCGGGCGCGTAGGGGCCCACCGAGCTCCGGAACGCATCCACGGTGAATGGCGCGCTGAGGGACAATCCCTCGCAGGAACACGCCGCGCGGCGGAACAGGGTCTCCGCCAGCCGGCCGCTACACACCAGGGGCCCCGCGGCCGGATTCCCCAACAGGAGCGGAGGCCCACTGTCCGCGCAGTGCGCCGCCCATTCATCCGGAACGCCGCCCCCCGCGTCGGGCGAGTGCAGCGTGGCCACCGGGTCGCTCACCGTGCACGCGGCGCCCAGCATCGCGGCCCACGGCACGAAGCGCACGATGCCGCGCCTCATGGAGGCGACAGCTCCCGAAGCCGCGCGCGTGACGCCGCGCTCAGCGGCGAGTCCGGGTGCAGCGTCAGGAACTCACCCAGCGCCCGGGCCTCCGCCGCCGCGTCGCCCAGGGCACGGTGGGCTTCCGCCACGCCGTGGCGCGCTTCCGGATCCAACATGCCACCGGGTTGCAGTCGCACCGCGTCCTGGAACTGGCGCAGGGCGCCTCGTGCATCACCCAGGTGCTCCAGCCGCAGCGCCCCTGACGCCACGCGCGCGACGTACGCGGCCAGCGACGACGGCTCCGCGCGGATGACGCGCAGGTACAGCCCTTCCGCTTCCTTCCACTTCCCCGCCGAACGAAACGCGTTGGCCTGCCGCAGCAGGTCCTCCGGCTTCGACGACTCCTTCACCGCGATGCTCGGCCGCAGGGGCCGCGGATGCTCGATGGCGAAGGGCTCGGGCGGAGCCGACTTGGGGGGCATGGGCACCGGCTCCAGCGTGGCCAGTTGCGCCGGCTCTGGCACGGCCGGCTTCAGCACCACCGGGGGCGGCTGCGCGGGGCGCGAGTAGCGCCACACGGCGGCTGCCGCGGCCCCCGTGAAGACGAGCGCCGCGCCCGCCATCAACCACACGGGCGGCCGCTTGCGTCTTCGCGGGGGCTCCGGCGCTTGCTGGAGCGCCGCGTCCAGCGCCGCCTGGACGAGCGCGCTCGAACGCTGCCGGGACAGCCGCCGCGCGGGTCCACTGCCGTCATCCAGGGGCCGCAGCAGGTCGTCCAGCGGCTCCGCGTCACCGTCGTCGGGGGAGCGGGGGCTCATGACGACTCCCCCTCTGGCGTCTCAGCGTCCGCGGCCATCGCGCGCAGGGCGGTGCGTCCCAGGCGCAGCCGGCTGCGCACGGTCTCGAAGGGGACGCCCAGCTCTGTCGAAATCTCCTGCACGCTCAATTCCAGGACGTGGTGCAGCACCAGCGCGTGCCGCTGTTCCGTCGACAACCTGTCCAATAACGACACCAGGTGACGGCGATGCAGGTATTCGTCCGCCGGCGCTTCGTCGGACGGCACCGCCAACAACTCCACCGGGTCCTCACTGTAGCGGGCCTCGCGGCCGCGTGAGCGCTTGAGCCACGCGAACGTGGTGCGCACCACCACCCGGTCCACCCAGCCGTGGAAACGCCCGTCGCCGCGATAGGTGGGCAGGCCCCGCACCAGCGCGATGAGCGACTCCTGGGCGATGTCCTCCACGTCCGAGTCCCCCCGCACCAGGTAGCGCACCAGGTTGCGCACCCGGGGCAGCAGCTCCAGGAGCAGGGACTCGGTCGCGTCGCGCTGTCCGCGCATGGCCGCCATCAGCCGGGCGTCCTCGCCACGGGGCGCGACGGTCGCATGTGAGCCCGAGCTCCTCATGTCCGGCAAGGAGGAGGGGCGCCGCGAAATCGGGTCATCGGTGCTCACGGAAAAATCACCATCCCCACTCCCAGTCGGGGACGCACGGACGCGCCGTCCTCCCGGAGCACGAAGCCGCCATCCACCGCGTAGCCCAGCCGCGGCCGCCCCAGGAGCACTTCACCCGACAGCGCCGCCTCCAGCGCGAGCGCTGGCCGCAACCGCCACGCCACGCGCACCGCGGGCCCCACGACGAAGGCCGCCACCCTCCGCGAAGCCGCCGGCTCCACCTCCGCGGCCCGAGCCTCCGTGCGCCGCCAGAAGCCCGCGACGCCCGCCCCCAGGCCCACCGTGC
>NZ_RAWE01000161.1 GCF_003611695.1 Corallococcus carmarthensis
CGGACGCGGCGGTGGGGGCCATCCGTCAGCGGCTGGCGGAGTCGCACGAAGTGCAGGCGCACGCGGTGGTGCTCATCGAGCCGGGCAGTCTGCCGAAGACGTCCAGCGGCAAGGTGCAGCGGCACGCATGCCGCACGGCGTTCCTGACCGGGACGTTGCAGGAGGTGATGGCATGGCGGGCGGAACCGCAGGAGGTTCGGAGTTCGTCATCCGATGCTCCCCTTCCCTCCGCATCCATTGGTGCCGCTGAGGTCTCAGGCTCCGGCACGGCCGGATCCATCACCGCGCCGGACGTCGGATCATCCGGGCCGTTGGCTTCGTCGGGGCTGTCAGCGAGTCATGGTGCTGGAGCACGCGAGAAGTTGTCCGGCTCCGCATCGCACGCCCCCGTGGGCCTGGGCGCGAAGCCGGACTCTGAAGCGCTGGTGGCGTGGCTGCGCGACACGGTGGCCCGTCACGTGCGCATGCGCAGTGAGGACATCCACGTCGATGCTCCGGTGACGCGCTACGGGTTGGACTCGCTGGGCGCGGTGGACCTGGCGCACGCGGTGGGCACGGGTACCGGGCTGACGGTGCCCATGGAGTGGTTGCTCCAGGGACCGAGCATCACGTCACTGGCGCAGCGGCTGACGTCCCTCCGCGACACGGGAGGCACCGCGCCCCAGCGTCGGACCGTGGGCGGCGACCGTGTGGCGTCCTCCTCGCAGGCCCGGTTGTTCTTCCTGTCGAAGTACGCCCCCGGAGACGTGAGCTACAACCTGCCCGCCGCCGTGCGCCTGGAGGGCGTGCTGGACGTGGCCGCGCTGGAGGGCAGCCTCGTGGCGCTCGCGGCCCGGCATGAAGGCCTGCGGACGTCCTTCCGGGAAGACCCGGGGCAGCCCCGGCAGGTCATCGCGGCGGACGCGTCCCTGCCGCTGGCCCGCGTGTCGCTGGAGTCCCTGCCCGCTGCATCGCGCGAGGCCGAGGCGCTCCGCCTGGCCCACGAAGGGGCCCGCCGCCCATTCGACCTGGAACGTGGACCACTGGTGCGCGCCACGCTCCTCACGCTGGATGCGCGGACCCACGTGCTGGTGCTCGTCATGCACCATGCCGTGTCGGACGCCACCTCCATGGCCGTGCTGGTGCGCGAGGTGTCCGCCCTCTACACCGCGCTGCGGGAGGACCGCCCGTCGCCCCTCCCCGCCCTGCCCCTGGATTACACCGACGCCGCCGACTGGCAGCGGGAGGCACTGGACGGCGTCGCGCTGGAGTCGCGGCTGGACTTCTGGCGGACGCAGCTCACCGGTGCCCCCCAACTGCTGGAGCTGGCCACGGACCGGCCTCGTCCCGCCCGGCGTGGGTCGGCGGGTGCTCGGGTCCCGGTGGTGCTGGACGCGGGCCTCGCGGCGTCGGTCCGGTCGCTGGCGGAGCGTGAAGGTGTCACGCCGTTCATGGTCCTGCTCGCGGCCTTCCAGACCGTGCTCGCCCGCCGCTCGGGCCAGGATGACGTCAGCGTGGGCACGGCCATCGCGGGCCGTCAGCGCGCGGAGTTCCAGGGACTCGTCGGCCTCTTCGTCAACTCGCTGGTCCTGCGCACGCGGCTTTCGGGCGCCCCTTCGTTCCGGGAGCTGCTGGGCCGCGTGCGTGAGACGGCGCTGGGTGCGTATGCGCACCAGGACGTGCCCTTCGAACGGGTGGTGGAGGCGCTCCGGCCTCCTCGCGAGTTGGGGCACACGCCGCTGTTCCAGGTGATGTTCAACCTCCAGGGCGCACGCGTGGACGCGCCCGTCCTGCCGGGCCTCCAGTCCCGCCTCATGGACGTGCACACCGGCACGTCCATGTTCGACCTCACGCTGTCGCTGGCGGAGTCCTCCCAGGGCTTCGAGGGCTGGCTGGAGTACGCCACGGAGCTGTTCGACGCCGGCACCGCGGCGCGGCTGGCCGGCCACTTCCACGTGCTGCTGGAGGCCGCCCTCGCGGCCCCGGAGACGTCCATCCTCCAGCTGCCGTGGATGACCGCGGACGAGCGCCACCAGGTGCTCACCGCATGGAATGACACGGCCCGCGAGTACCCCTCTGACCGCAGCATCCCCGAGCACTTCGCGCTCCAGGTCGCCCGGACTCCGGACGCCATCGCCGTGGAGGATGGGGACGTCCGCCTGACGTACGCGCAGCTGGAGGCGCGGGCCAATCCGCTCGCGCACTTCCTCCGGGCCCGGGGCGTGGGCCCGGACGTGCCGGTGGCGGTGTGCATGGAGCGCTCCGTGGACTTCGTCGTCACGGTGCTCGCCATCCTCAAGGCGGGCGGCGCCTATGTCCCGCTGGACGCGTCGTACCCCGCGCAGCGGCTGGCCTTCATGATGGAGGACGCCCGGCCCCGGATGCTGCTCACCACGCTCGCACTGCGTGAACGGCTGCAGGTGCCCGACGCGACCCTGCCCTGCCTCTTCGTGGATGCGCTGGTGCTCGACGACCAGCCCCTCACTGCGCCTGCCGTCAACGTGGGGCCTCGCAACCTGGCCTACGTCATCTTCACCTCCGGCAGCTCCGGGCGTCCCAAGGGGGTGGGCGTCGAGCAGCGCGGTCTACTCCGCCTCGTTCATGCCGAGCCGTATTCCCGCTTCGGCTCACGCGACACGGGGCTGCTCTTCTCACCGTTGTCCTTCGATGGCTCCGTGATGGAGCTGTGGATGATGCTGCTGCACGGTGGCAGGCTCGTCATCTTCCCCGGCCACGTTCCCGCTGGGGACATGGACACGCTCGCACGCGTGGTGGAGCGCCACGCGGTCCGCTTCGTCCATCTGTCGCCGGGGCTCTTCTCGCAGCTCCTGGAGCACCGGCCGGACCTCCTCGGGCGGCTGCGCGAACTGCACGTGGCGGGAGACGTCATCTCCGCCCCGCATGTGCGCCGGGCGGTGGAGCTTCTGGGCCGGCCCGTCACCAACGCCTACGGCCCCAGCGAATGCTCCGTGGCCGCAGCGTTCTTCACGGTGGAGCGGCCGGAGCAGGTGGGCGCGTCGGTGCCCATCGGCGCACCGCTCGCGAACACCACGGCGTACGTTCTGGACGCGCGGCTCCAGCCGGTGCCGGTGGGTGTGCCGGGTGAGCTGTTCCTCGGCGGCGATGGCGTGGTCCGGGGCTACGTGTCGCGGCCCGATATGACGGCGGAGCGCTTCGTGCCGGATGCCTACGGCACGAAGCCCGGCGCACGGCTGTACCGCACGGGCGACCGGGTCCGCTGGCGCGCGGACGGGACGTTGGACTTCCTGGGCCGCACGGATCACCAGGTGAAGGTGCGCGGCTTCCGCATCGAGCTTCCGGAGGTGGAGGCCGCCCTGCGCGAGCTGCCCGACGTGCACGAGGCCGCGGCCGTGGTGCGCGAGGACGTGCCCGGCGACAAGCGGCTGGTCGCCTACGCGATGCCGCGCGCAGGCCAGGTGCTGGAGCCCACGCGGCTTCGCGAGGCCCTGCGCCGCAAGCTCCCCGACTACATGGTGCCGTCCGTGTTCGTGGCGCTCCCCACCCTTCCCCTGAACCCCAGCGGCAAGGTGGACCGCAAGGCCCTGCCCGCCCCGGACGCCGACTCCACCGGGCGGCGCGAGCGCTTCGTGGAGCCCTCCCAAGGGCTGGAGCAACAGATTGCGTCCACGTGGGCTCGCGAGCTGGGCGCGGACCGCGTGGGTTCACAGGACCACCTGTTCAACGACCTGGGGGGCACATCGCTGTCCGTGATGCGGCTCGCGTCGCGCCTGAAGGAGACGCTGGGCCGCGACGTGCCCGTCGTGTGGTTGTTCGAACACCCCACCGTGGAGTCGCTCGCCCAGCGGCTGGAGCACGAGTCGCGGGGACCGGGTGCACCCGCGCTGGCACCCACCGCGCCTGGCCACCGCCCGCGAGAGACGTCGAAGCCCGGCGCGTCCGGCTCCATCGCCATCATCGGCATGGCGGGCCGCTTCCCTGGTGCGATGACGGTGGAGGCGTTCTGGCGGAACCTGCGTGAGGGCGTGGAGTCCATCACCCGCTTCTCACCGGAGGAACTGGAGCACCTGCCCGCCCTGCCCGAGGGCTGGGAGCTGTGGCATCACCCGGCGTTCGTCCCGGCCGCCGGTGTCCTGGAGGACGTGGATCGGTTCGACCACGCCTTCTTCGACATGCCCCTGCGCGAGGCGCAGTTCATGGACCCGCAGCAGCGGCTCTTCCTCCAGACGGCGTGGTCCGCGCTGGAGGACGCGGGCGTGGATCCGGAGCGCTTCCCCGGCGCCATCTCGCTGTACGCGGGTGCCGCAGCCTCCGGGTACGCGGAGGCCGCCCGGCAGGCGATGCCCCTGGACGCGGCGTCCTTCCTGGAGCTGCACGGCACCGCCACGCACGAGAGTCTGGCGACGAAGACGTCCTTCAAGCTGGGCCTCACGGGTGAGAGCACGCTGCTCTACACCGCGTGCTCCACCGGGTTGGTGGCCGTGCACATGGCCTGTCAGAGCCTGCGGGCGGGCCAGTCCGATGTGTCGCTCGCGGGGGCCACCCGGCTGGCGGTGCCGCAGCGCACGGGCTACGTGGCGCAGGAAGGGCTCATCTTCTCCCCGGACGGTCACTGCCGTGCGTTCGACGCGCGAGCCCAGGGGACGCTGCCCGGCAACGGCGTGGGCGCGGTGGTGCTCAAGCGGCTGGAGGACGCGCTCCGGGACGGAGACTCCATCTACGCCGTCATCCGGGGCTCGGCGCTGAACAACGATGGGTGGCACAAGACCGGCTTCACCGCGCCCAGCGTGCAGGGGCAGGCCGCGGTGGTGACCCAGGCCCTGGCGAACGCGGGCGTGGCACCGGAGGCCGTGGGCTACGTGGAGGCCCATGGGACCGCGACACCGCTCGGCGATCCAATTGAAGTGGCGGCGCTGACCCGAGCGTACGGCCTGGGCGCGGAGCACCAGGGCCGCATCGCGCTGGCGTCGCTGAAGACGAACGTGGGCCACCTGGACACGGCCGCGGGCCTGGCGGGGCTGATGAAGGCCGCGCTGTCGCTGCACCACGGGGAGATTCCCCCCAGCCTCCACTTCGAACGGCCCAACCCGCGGATCGACTTCGACGCGAGTCCGTTCTTCGTCAACACCACCTTGCGGCCGTGGCCACGAGGCGAGACGCCTCGCTTCGCCGCGGTCAGCTCCTTTGGCATTGGTGGCACCAATGCCCACGCCATCCTCGAGGAAGCACCCATGCGGCAGAGTGGTTCCACCACGAGGTCCCACCAGCTCGTCGTGCTGTCCGCGCGTTCGCCGGAGGCGCTGGAGGCGGCGGCTCGGAGGTTGGAGGCGCGGGGCATCGGGGACGCGTCGCTGGCGGACCTGGCGTTCACGCACGCCGTGGGTCGCAGGGCGTTCGAGTACCGCCGCGCCGTGGTGGTGAAGGACGCGGAGGATCTGTCGCGGCAGCTCCAGCAGCCGGTGACGCTGGTGAAGCGCCCGGGCAAGGCGCCGCGCGTGGCGTTCGTGTTCTCCGGGCAGGGAGCGCAGCGGCTGGCCATGGGGCGCGAGCTGGCGGAGACGTCGCCCCTGTTCCGCTCGCACCTGGAGGCGTGCCTCGTGTTGCTGGAGGCGCCACTGCGGGCGCGGGTGTCGAAGCTGCTGTCGCCCGAGGCAGGTGCGGAGGCGGAGGCCACGGCGTCGCTCGCGGACACGCGCGTGGCGCTGCCCGCGTTGTTCAGTGTGCAGGTGGCGCTGGCGCGGATGTGGCGGGACCTGGGCGTGACGCCGTACGCGGTGATGGGGCACAGCTTCGGCGAGTACGCGGCGGCGTGCGTCGCGGGGGCGCTGTCCCTGAAGGACGGGATGCGCCTCGCGGTGGCTCGCGGGGAGCTGATGCACCGCATGCGACCGGGCGCGATGCTGGCGGTGGCCCTGCCCGTGGATCGGGTGCGGCCGTTGCTGTCGGGCCGGCTGTCGGTGGCTGCCATCAACGCGCCGGAGCGGTGCGTGGTGTCCGGCCCGGTGGACGAAGTGGAGCGGCTGGAGGCCGAGCTGAAGGAGCGGCATCAGGCGGGCGTCGTGCGGATGCCCGCGCCGCATGCGTTCCATTCCGCGGATGTGGAGCCGTTGATGCCGGAGCTGGCGCGCGTGGTGGGCACGCTGCGCTGGACGGAGCCGACGGTGCGGTACGTGTCCAGCCTCACGGGGACGCTGGCCGGGCCTGGGCAGCTCGTGGCTCCGGACTACTGGACGGAGCAGATGCGCCAGCCGGTGCGCTTCACCCGCGCGGTGCAGACGCTCCAGGACGAAGGCTGCACGGTGCTGTTGGAGGTGGGACCGGGACAGGACGTGACGCCGCTGGTGCGCGCGAACCTGACCAAGGCCGAGGGTGGCTCCCCCGTCCGCGCGCTGGCGTCGCTGCGGGTGGGCGGGAAGACGACGGAGCAGCTGGGCTGGCTCCAGGCCGTGGGCGAGCTGTGGGTCGCGGGTGTGGCGGTGACGTGGAGTGCGTTCTACGCGCACGAGCAGCGCCTGCGGCTGCACCTGCCCACGTATGCCTTCCAGGAGAAGGCGGTCTGGGTGCAACCGAGCGTGCGCGCCACGACGTCCCCCTTCGCGCCTCCGACGGGGAAACCTGTCCAGGCGCCACAGGCTCCGGTCACTCCCGCCAATCGTGTGCCCGAAGCGACGTCCGAGGCGGCCTCCTCGGCCCTGGTCACGGCGTCGGTTCGTGCTCCCCAGGCCATGTCCGCGTTGACGGCCACGGCTCCGGTGCACGGTTCGCATCCGGCGACCGGATCGTCCTCGGACAGGTGGGCCGCGCCCTCGGGTGCGGAACCTGCCTCCCTGGTTGGGGCTGGCGCGTCCGCCCCGTCCCCCGCCGCTGAACCCGTGCCCGCCGCCGCGCCTCCGCCCGGCCGCGAGGACGCGCCTCAAGGAGACGTCGAGGAGCGCGTGGCCGCCCTGTGGCGCGACCGTCTGGGCCTGGAGTTCGTGGGCCGTCATGACGACTTCCTGGAGCTCGGCGGCAACTCGCTGACGGCCGCACAGCTCCTCAACCAGCTCCGCGACGCGTTCGGCGTGAACCTGCCCCTGGCCGCCCTCTTCGAGGCGCCCACCGTGGCCGGCATCGCCGGACGCCTGGAGCCCCTGCTTCGCCAGGCACCGCAGGCCCCCGTCTCCCTGGAGCTTCCGCTGGTGCCCCTGCCCCGCGACGGCGAGCTGCCGCTGTCGTTCGTGCAGGAGCGCGTCTGGCGCCTGGAGCAGCACCTGCCCGGCCTGTCCGCGTACAACCTCCCGTTCGTCCTCCGGCTCGAAGGGGATCTGGACGCGGACGTGATGGAGCGCGGCATCCA
The DNA here is from genome assembly GCF_003611695.1 of Corallococcus carmarthensis. Taxonomy (GTDB): domain Bacteria; phylum Myxococcota; class Myxococcia; order Myxococcales; family Myxococcaceae; genus Corallococcus; species Corallococcus carmarthensis. Next base: position 7,295 of record NZ_RAWE01000161.1, read on the forward strand.
GGAGGTCGTCCAGCGCCACGAGTCCCTGCGCACGACCTATGACACCGTGGACGGCCGCCCCGTGCAGCGCTTCCACCCGCGCATGCGCGTGCCCCTCACCCGCGTGGAGCTGCGCGGCCCACTGGAGACGCGCGAACCGGAGGCGCTGCGAATCGCTCGCGAGGACGCCGCCCGGCCGTTCGACCTGGTCAACGGTCCCGTCCTGCGCACCACCCTGATCCGCCTGGACGTGAAGCTGCACCTGCTGGTCGCGAGCATCCACCACATCATCAGCGACACGCTTTCCATCGCGCTGCTCGTCCAGGAGCTGGGCCAGCTCTACGACGCCTTCCTCCAGGGCCGTCCGTCGCCGCTGAAGCCGCTGCCCATCCAGTACGCGGACTTCGGCGCGTGGCAGCGCCGCAGCCTCGCGAACGGCCACCTGGCCGAACAGGATCAGGGCTGGCGGCAGCGGCTGGCCGGAATGCCGCGCCGGTTGGATCTGCCCACCGACCGGCCCCGCTCCAGCGAGCCCCTCATCTCCTCCTCGCGCATGACGGTGGACTTCCCGCCCGCGCTCTCCCGCGAGCTGTTGGCCTTCACCCGCCGCGAGGGCTTCACCGGCTACATGACGGTGCTCGCCGCGTGGCAGACGCTGCTGCACCGCTACTCCGGTCAGACGGATGTCGTCGTCGGCACGCCCATCGCCAACCGCACGCGGCCGGAGTTGCTGCCGCTCATCGGCTATGTGGCGCACTCGGCGGCGTTCCGCACGCGCTTCACCGAAGGCCTCACGTTCCGCGAACTGCTGGCCCAGGTACGCGGCGAGGTCGCCGACGCGCAGACGCGTCCGGACGTGCCCTTCGAATACCTGGTGGAAGCGCTCATCCCGGGCCACGACATCGGCCGGGGACGCATGACGGACTCCGTGTTCGTCTACCACTCGGGTGCGAGCTCCGCGGAGACGCTGGAGCTCATCGGCCTGCGCGGCTCGCTGGTGGAGGTGCCAGGCACGCCGGTGCAATGGGGCTCCACCCTGAGCGACCTCACCCTGGTCCTCTTCGAGTCCCCCACCCGCGTCCACGGCGCGCTGGAGTACGCGGCGGACCTGTTCGATACCGCCACCACGGCGCGGCTCGTGGAGCACTTCCAGGTGCTGCTGGCCGCCGCGCTCGCGCATCCCGACACGCAGGTGGCGCACCTGCCCCTCGCCACCGATGACGACCGCCGCGCCTGGCCCACGCCTCGCGCCACGCAGGGACTTGTCCCCGTGCCCACCCTGCTCGCGGAGCGGCGCGCGCGTCAGGCTGACGCCACCGCTCTGTCCCAGGGGGAGACGCACTGGACCTGGGCGGAGCTGGGTGCTCGTGCGGATGCACTGGCCTCGCGGCTCCAAGCCCTGGGCGTGAAGGATGGGACGCCGGTAGCCGTGTGCCTGCGCACGTCGCCGGAGAAGCTGGCCGCGCTGTGGGCCGTGCTGGGTGCCGGGGGCGCGTGCGTCGCCCTGGGCCCGTCCGAACTGGGACACCTGCCCGTGTACGCGCTCGAAGGCGCCCCGGTTCCGGTGCTCGTCACCACGCGCGCGCTGACGGCTTCCGTGCGCGTGGACGCGTCGCGCGTCATCTACGTGGAGGACGTCCCTGCTTCTGGCGCGGCCCCCTCCATCGTCGCTGATGTGGAACCGCACGCCCTGGCGTGGCTGCTGCCCACGGGCCGGGGCCAGCCCGCGTGGGCCCTGGGCCACCGCGAGCTGTCGGAGTTCTTCACCGGCCTGGACGCGCGGCTGTCCCCGCCGGACGGCGGCGCGTGGCTGTCCGCGAGCGAGGCGTCCTCCGACCGTCCGGAGCTGGAAGCCTTGTGGGCGCTCACGCGTGGCCTGCGAGTGGTGTTCCCGCCGGAGCTGCTCACCGCGCGGCTGGTGAGCCTGGGCGGTGGTGGGCCTCGCGCGAAGGCCATGGACGTGAGCCTCATCTACTTCGCCAACGACGAAGACACGCTCCAGGGCCCCAAGTACGAGCTGTTGCTGGAGGGCGCGAAGTTCGCGGACGCGAATGGCTTCTCCGCGGTGTGGACGCCGGAGCGGCACTTCCATTCGTTCGGCGGTCTGTACCCGCAGCCGGCGGTGGTGGCGGCGGGCCTGGCCACCGTGACGAAGCACCTGCGCCTGCGCTCCGGCAGCGTGGTGCTGCCGCTGCATGATCCGCTGCTCATCGCGGAGCAGTGGTCCGTGGTGGACAACCTGTCCCAGGGCCGCGTGGGCCTGTCCGTGGCCACGGGCTGGCACACGCAGGACTTCACCTTCGCGCCGGGCAACTACGAGAAGCGGCGCGACATCCTCCTGGAGAAGCTCTCCACGCTGCGCGCGCTGTGGCGTGGCGAGCGCTTCAAGCGTCCCGCGGGCGCCGGCAGCACGGCGGAGGTCGGCTTGCGCCCGAAGCCCGTGCAGAAGGAGCTGCCAGTGTGGCTCACCGCCACGGGCAACCCGGAGACCTTCCGCATGGCGGGTGAGCTGGGCGCGGGCGTGCTCACGGGCCTGCTGTCGCACTCGTTGGACGAGCTGAAGCAGAAGGTGGCGCTGTACCGCGACGCGTGGCGCCGCAACGGCCACCCGGGCCGCGGCCACATCACCTGCATGCTGCACACGTACCTGGGCGACGACGAGCAGGAGGTGCTGCGCCAGGTGCGTCAGCCGCTGCTCGGCTACTTCCGCAGCTCGGTGGACATCAGCACGTCGCTGCTCCAGGCGCAGGGCATCACCGACGTCCAGAAGCTGTCCCCGGACGACATCAACGCGGTACTGGAGCGCACCTTCGAGAACCACGCGAAGAACACTGGCCTGCTGGGCACGGTGGACAGCGCGATGCGGCGGCTGCGCGACGTGCGCGCGGCGGACGTGGACGAGGTGGCGGCCCTCATCGACTTCGGTCTGGACACCCCGGTGGTGCTGGAGGGCCTGCGCCGGCTCGCGACGGTGCGCGAGCGCATGGAGGCGGAGGCCGCCGCTCGCCAGGAGCAGGTGTTGGTGGAGGCCGAGGCGGGCGTGGAGGGACTGCTGGAGCTGGCACGTCAGTCCGGCGCGGTGCTGCTGCACACGTCAGCGCGGCTGGCGCGTTCGCTCAGCGAACTGCCCGGAGCGCGCGAGTCGCTGTCCCGCGTGGGCGCCCTGGTGTTGGAAGGCGCGTCGGTGGAGCTGGGCGCGGCGCTGCACCGGGCCGCGGGCGTGGCGGTGTGGCTGTCCGGTGACGCCCAGGAAGGCGCGCTGCTGCCGCGCACGCTGGCGGAGCGCATCCCCGGGAACCTCCAGGCCTGGGTGTTGGACGCGGCCGGTCAGCCCGTACCCGTGGGTGTGGTGGGCGAGCTGGCCCTCGCGGGCGCGGGGCTGCCGTCCGCCCTGTGGCGCGCGAGCGACGAAGAGCACCGCCGCCTGGTGCCGCATCCCCGTGAGGCTTCCGCGAAGCTGTTCCGCACCGGCCGTCACGCCCGCATGCGCGTGGACGGCAGGCTGGAGCCAGTGGCCTCACCGTCGCGGCTTCCCCCTCCGCCCGTGGCGCGTCCCGCCGCGGAGGCCCCTCGACCCGTGGCGCCCTCCGTCGCCCCGGTGTTGGTGGACGTGAACCCGCCGCCCATCCCGCGCGTGGGCCGCGACCGGCCACTGCCCCTGTCCTTCGCGCAGCATCGCCTCTGGTACCTCCAGCAACTGGAGCCCACGAGCAGCGCGTACAACAACCCGGCCATCTTCCGGCTCACGGGCGAACTGGACGGGGCCGCGCTCCAGCGCGCGCTGGACGAGATGGTGATCCGCCACGAGGTGCTGCGCACCACCTACGCCCTGGACGGGGACCACGCGGTACAGGTCATCCACCCGCCTCGCGGCCTGCCGCTCCAGCACTGGGACGTGCCCGGTGACACGCCGGAGGCGCGCGAAGCAGCGATGCGCCGCTTCTTCCAGGAGGCCGTACGCCAGCCGTTCGATCTGGAGAAGGAGGTCGTGCGCGGGGCGCTGTTGCGCATGGGCGCGCAAGAGCACGTGCTGCTCGTCACCTTCCACCACGCGGTGTCCGACGCGTGGTGCACCATGGTCATCGCGCATGAGCTGACGGAGAACTACACCGCGTTCCGCTCGGGCCAGCCGTCGCCGCTGGCGGAGCTGCCGGTGCAGTACGCGGACTACGCCGTGTGGCAGCGCGCGTGGCTGGAAGGCGGCGTGATGGAGGCGCAGGTGTCCTGGTGGAAGGACCACCTGACCGGCGCGCCTCCGTTGGAGCTGCCCACGGACAGGCCGCGCCCGGCGGTCATGTCCTTCGCGGGCGCGCGGTACACCTTCCTCTTGCCGTCGGAGGTGTCCGCGCCGTTGCTCGCGCTGGGCCGCAAGCACGGCGCCACGACCTTCATGGTGTTGATGGCGCTCTTCCAGACGGTGCTGTCGCGCTACTCGGGCCAGGAGGACTTCGTGGTGGGCACGCCCATCGCGGGCCGCACGCGTCCGGAGCTCGAGTGGCTGATGGGGTGCTTCATCAACACCCTGCCCTTCCGTTCGCGGCTGTCTGGCATGCCGTCCTTCGTGGAGCTGCTGGGCCGCGTGCGCACCCAGGCCCTGGAGGCCTACGCGCGCCAGGACGCTCCGTTCGAACGCGTGTTGGACGCGATGGAGCTGCCGCGCGACCTGAGCCGCACCCCGCTGTTCCAGGCGAGCATCAACCTGGTGAACACGCCGGAGGCCAAGGCCCGCCCGGCGGGGCTGGAGCTGACCCCGGTGGAGATCCCGACCGGCACGTCCAAGTTCGACCTGGGCATGGAGGTGGTGGAGGGCCGCGCCGGCTTCAGCTGCAGCCTGGAGTACGCCACCGCCCTCTTCGACGCAGCCACCATGGAGCGCCTGGCCAGGCACATGGTGACCCTGGCGCGCGAGGTGGTGGCCCAGCCCCGGACGCCCGTCGCCCTGCTGCCCCTCATGGACGCGACGGAGCGCCAGCGGGTGCTGCGCTCCTGGAACGACACCTTCCAGGAGGTCCCGAGGGAGGCCGTCCTGCCGGACCTCTTCGCCCGTCAGGCCGCGCTGCGGCCGGACGCGGTGGCGGTGGAGTTCGGGGACGCGCACCTGACGTACGCGCAGTTGGACGCGCGCACGAACCAGTGGGCGCACCTGCTGCGTGAGCGCGGCGTGGGTCCGGACGTCCTGGTGGCGGTGTGCCTGGAGCGATCCCTGGACCTCATCGTCTCCCTGCTCGCCATCCTCAAGGCAGGGGGCGCGTACGTGCCGCTTGACCCGACCTACCCGGCGCCGCGCCTGGCCGCGATGCTGGAGGACGCGCCCGCGAGGCTGGTGCTCACCACGCGGGCGATGCGCGCGGCGGTGCCCCTGCCGGCGGGGATCGAGTCCGTCTTCGTGGAGGAGCTCGGCGCCGCGGACCTCTCCACTGAGCCCGTGGTGTCGGGAGTGCGCTCGCGCCATCTGGCGTACGTGGACTTCACGTCTGGCAGCACCGGGCGCCCCAAGGGCGTCGCGGTGGATCACCGCGCGGTGATGCGCCTGCTGCACCACCCGGCCTTCGTGGACATGTCCGCGAACGAGACGTTCCTCCACATCGCGCCCATCTCCTTCGACCCGGTAACGCTCGAGATCTGGGGGCCGCTGGTTCACGGCGGGCGGCTGGTGGTGTTCCCGTCCACGTCGCCGTCGGACCTGGAGGTGCTGGCGCAGGTCATCCAGCGCCACGGCGTCACTTCGATGATGCTCACCGCGGGTCTCTTCACGCAGGTGGTGGACCTGAAGCCGGAGGCCCTGCGCGGCGTGCGCAGGCTCATCTCGGGCGGCGACGTCATCTCTCCCGTGCACTCGCGCAAGCTGCTGGAGGCGCATCCGGGCCTCACGTTCCTCGCCTGCTACGGACCCACGGAGGCGACGGTGATCGCCGCCGTGCACGAGATGTCGGACCCCGCGCGGGTGGAGACCCCCGTGCCCCTGGGCCAGCCCATCACGTGCACGGACGTGTACGTCCTGGACGCGCACGGGCAGCCGGTGCCTCCGGGTGTCCCCGGCGAGCTGTTCATCGGCGGTGACGGCCTGGCGCGCGGCTACATCTCCCGGCCGGACCTCACCGCGGAGCGCTTCGTCCCCCACCCCTTCGCCTCGCGACCCGGTGAGCGCCTCTACCGCACGGGCGACCTGGCGCGCTGGCGGCCGGACGGGGTGCTGGACTTCCTGGGCCGCACCGACCACCAGGTGAAGGTGCGCGGCTTCCGCGTCGAGCTGGCGGAGGTGGAGTCCGCCCTGTCCGCGCATCCGGACGTGCGCGAGGCCGTGGCCGTGGTGCGCGAGGACGTGCCCGGCGACAAGCGGCTCGTGGCCTACGTCGTCCCCGCGTCCGTCCCCGAGCCGGAGGTGCTGCGCGACTTCATGCGCCAGCGGGTGCCGGACTACATGCTGCCGTCAGTGTTCGTCCCGCTGGACGCACTGCCGCTGACGCTCCAGGACAAGGTGGACCGCAAGGCCCTTCCCGCGCCGAAGGGCCAACGCGCCTCGCGCCGCGAGTTCATCGCACCGCGCACGCGGCGGGAACAGGCGCTGGCGCAGGTGTTGGCGCAAGTGCTGCGCGTGGATCGCGTGGGCCTGGACGACAACTTCTTCGCGCTGGGCGGCGACTCCATCATCAGCCTCCAGGTGGTGGCGAAGGCGCGGCAGGCCGGCGTGCGGTTGCAGGTGAAGGACCTGTTCCAGCACCCCACGCTGGGCGCGCTGGCGGCCGTCGCCAAGGACGGCGAGGCCCCTGTCGCGGAGCAGGGCCCGGTGGTGGGCGAGGTGCCCCTCACGCCCATCCAGGTGGACCTGTTCGAGCGTGAGCCGACGTACCCCCACCACTTCAACCACGCCCTGCTGCTCAAGGCCCGTCAGCCGCTGAAGCCCGACCTGCTCCAGCAGGCGATCCAGGTGCTCGTCACCCACCACGACGCCCTGCGCCTGCGCTACGTGCGCGCGGAGGACAGCACGTGGCGCCAGCAGGGAGTGGCTCCCGGAGACGCGCCCCCCGTGCTCCTCCAGGTGGACCTGTCGATGCTGCCGCAGGAGGCCCGGCCCGCCGCGATGGAGCGGGAGGCCGCGCGCCTCCAGGCGGACTTCGCGCTGGCGACACCGCCGCTGGTGCGCGTGGCGTTGTTCCAGTTCGGTGCCGGCGAGCCGCAGCGCCTGCTGATCATCATCCACCACCTGGTGGTGGACGCGGTGTCCTGGCGCATCCTGGTGGAGGACCTGGAGGCGGCGTACCTCCAGCTCCAGTCCGCCCGCGCCCCGGCGCTGCCCGCGAAGACCACGTCGTTCCAGTCCTGGGCGCGACGGCTGGAGACGCACGCCCTGTCAGAAGCACTGGGAGTGCAGGAGGCTTTCTGGCGGGAAGCGCTGCGCGGTGACGTGGCCCCGCTGCCCGTGGATGGTCCGGGCCCGTACACCTACGCGTCGCGCGCTGCCGTCGCCGTGGAGCTGGACGCGGAGGAGACACGGCAGTTGCTCCAGGAGACGCCCACTGGTTGGCGGGCGCGCATCGACGACGTGCTGCTGACCGCGCTCGCGCGGACGCTGGGAGAATGGACGGGGAAGCCGGACGTCCTCATCGATCTGGAGGGCCACGGCCGCGAGGAGCTGTTCGCGGACGTGGATGTGTCACGCACCGTGGGTTGGTTCACGTCCGTGGCGCCGGCGCTGCTGCGGTTGCCCTCGGGTGGCTCGCTGGGAGATGGGCTGCGCGCCGTGCGGGACTCGCTGAAGGCGTGGCCCGGCCGTGGCATCGGTTTCAACCTGCTGCGCCACCTGGGGCCGCCGGAGACGCGGGCCCGGCTGGCCGCGCTGCCCAGGGCACAGGTGTCGTTCAACTACCTGGGCCAGCTGGACGGCACGGCCGCCGCCAGCACGCTCTTCACGATGAGCGACGAGCCGCTGGGCCCCATCGTGGAGCCCCGGGCCGTGCAGCAGCACGCGCTCGCGGTGGACGGCTCCGTGCTCCAGGGCCGGCTGCGGATGACGTTCGGCTACAGCCATCAGCAGCACCACGAGGCAACGGTGCGAACGCTGGCGGAGCGCTTCCTCCAGACGCTGCGCGAGCTCATCGCCCAGCGCCATTCGGAGGACGCGCGGCGGCGCACGCCCGGCGACTTCCCGCTTGCCCGCCTGTCCCAGACCGCGCTGGACGCGGTGCTCGCGGCGCAGGGCCCCTCGGTGGAGGACGTGTTCCCGCTGTCCCCGCTCCAGGAGGGCATGCTCTTCCATGCCCTGAATGATCCAGAGGCGGCCTACTACTTCGAGCAGGCCGCGTGGTCGATCCACTCGGACGTGGACATCGCGCTGTTCCAGCGGACGTGGCAGACGGCCGTGGACCGCAACCCCGTGCTGCGCACCGCGTTCGTGTGGGAGGGCCTGGAGTCCCCGCTCCAGGTGGTGCACTCGCACGCGACGCTGCCGTTCATCGTCCACGACTGGCGTCACCTTCCGGAGGCGGAGCAGCCGGCCGCGTTGGCGAAGCTCACGGACGACGACCGCGCGCGCGGCTTCGACGTGTCGCGTGCGCCGCTGTCGCGGATGACGGTGGTGCGCCTGGGGGATGCGCGCTGGCGCTTCCTCTGGAGCCACCATCACCTGCTGATGGACGGCTGGAGCATGGGCCTGTTCTTCCAGGAGGTCTTCGCCCTCTACGACGCCGTGCACGCGGGGACGACGCCGCCCTCCGCGGGCCGGCCCCCGTTCCGTGACTACATCGCGTGGCTGGACCGCCGCGACCCGGTGGAGGACGAGCGTTTCTGGCGCGGCCAGCTCGCGGGCCTGTCGGCACCGACTCCCCTCCCCTCGGTGCGGCCTGCGTCCCTGGCGCGGCCCACCACCTCCGCGAAGCGGCCCGACGCAAGGGTGACGCTGCCGGAGGCGGTCACCACCGCGCTGGAGGCCTTCGCGCGGCGGCATCAGCTCACGCTCAACACGCTGGCGCAGGCGGCCTGGGCGCTGGTGCTGGCGCGCCACGCGGACACGCGCGACGTGCTCTTCGGCACCACGCTCGCGGGCCGTCCGCCGGAGCTGCCGGGCGCGGACGCCATGCTGGGCATGCTCATCACCACGCAGCCGGTGCGCATCACGCTGCCCGATGATGGCGAGCCGGTGCTGCCGTGGCTCCAGTCCCTCCAGGCGAAGCTGCTGGGCATCCAGCAGCACCAGTACACGCCGCTGGTCGCGGCGCACGGCTGGAGCGACATCCCCCGGGGACAGCCGCTGTTCCAGTCGCTGCTCGTCTTCGAGAACTACCCGTTCGACGAATCGGTGCTGCGCCGCTTCACCGCGATGGACCTGCGCGACCTGGAGTTTGGCGACAGCACGAACTACCCGCTGGCGGCCACCGTGGTGCCGCGCAGCGAGCTCCAGCTGCAACTGGCCTACGACGCGGGCCGCTTCGACGTGGACGCCGTGCGGCGGGTGCTGGGCCAGTGGCGGCAGGCGCTGGAGGGGCTGCTCCAGCCGGACGCCCGGATCGAGGACGTATCGCTGCTGTCCGCTGGGGACCGGGACTGGCTGCTGCGCACCGGTACTGGCCGCGCAATGGACTTCGAGCGCGACGCCACCCTGCACGCGCGCTTCGAACGGCAGGCCGCCGCGACGCCGGACGCGGACGCAGTGGTGTTCGGGGAAACGACGCTGTCCTTCCGGCAGCTCAACACGCGAGCCAACCAGCTTGCGTGGCACCTGCGGTCGCTGGGCGTGGGCCCCGAGGTGACGGTGGCGCTGTGCCTGGAGCGGTCGGCGGAGACCGTCGTCACGCTGCTGGCGGTGCTCAAGGCCGGCGGCGCCTACGTGCCCCTGGACCCGGCGGCGCCGTCCGCGCGCAAGGCGTTCGTCCTCGAGGATTGTGGCGCATCCGTGCTCGTGACGACGCGGGCGCTGCTGGAAGCGTGGCGCCCGGATGTGCCCCACCTGGTGCAACTGGACGCTGAACCTGTCGGACAGCCGGACAGGTTCGCGGAGAACCCGCCGCCGTCGGCGGGAGCGGGCAACCTCGCCTACGTCATCTACACGTCGGGATCCACGGGCACGCCCAAGGGCGTGATGGTGCGGCACCGCTCGCTGGCGCACCTGCGGCGCGCGATGCACGAGGCGTGTTTCACCGAAGCGTCCCCGGGAATGCGGGTGGCGCTCAACGCGCCGTACTCCTTCGACGTGTCGGTGGGGCAGCTGGTGCTGATGCTGGAGGGCCACTGCCTGTGCGTCGTCCCGGAGGATGTGCGGCAGGATCCGGAGGTGATGCTCGCGTGGTTGGCTCGGCAGCGGGTGGACGTCCTGGACTGCACGCCGTCGCAGTTCAAGCTGCTGCTGGAGGCCGGCTTCCTGGAGCAGGCGCACGTGCCCGCTCATGTCCTCCTCGCCGGTGAGGCGGTGGACGAGGTGACGTGGCGCACGCTCGCGGCGACGCGGCGCACGCAGGCCTTCAACCTCTACGGCCCGACGGAGGTGACGGTGTATGCGACCTGGGAGCGCATCTCAGGCACGGCACACGCCACGCCCGTCATCGGCCGGCCGCTGGCGAACCTGAACACGTACGTGCTGGATGCGCACCAGCGGCTGGCGCCCATGGGAACACCGGGCGAGCTGTGCCTCAGCGGCGAGGGCGTCACGCGCGGCTACCTGGGCCGGCCGGACCTGACGGCCGAACGCTTCGTGCCGGATCCGTTCAGCACGGAGCCCGGCGCGCGCCTCTACCGCACGGGTGACAGGGCCCGCTGGCGCGAGGACGGCACGCTGGAATACCTGGGCCGGTTGGACTTCCAGGTGAAGCTGCGCGGCTACCGCATCGAGCTGGGGGAGATTGAAGCCGCGCTGCGCACGCACCCGGACCTCCGGGACGCGGTGGTGCTGATGCGCGAAGACCGGCTCATCGCCTGGGTCGCGCCCCAGGTGGACACGGCGCCCCTGCGTCAGCACCTCCGGCGGACCCTGCCGGAGTACATGGTCCCCGCCGCGTTCGTGGCGCTGGACGCCCTGCCCCAGACCCCCAACGGCAAGGTGGACCGCAACGCCCTGCCCGCGCCAGAGGCCGCCCCGGCCTCCGAGCGCGTCATCGAACCCCCCTCGACGCCCACGGAGGTGACGCTGGCCGCGCTGTGGAGCGAGGTGCTGCGCGTCCCAGTGGTGGGCCGCCATGACGGCTTCTTCGAGCTGGGAGGCCACTCGCTGCTGGCCACGCAGCTGGTGTCGCGGGTGCGCGCACGCTTCGGCCTGGAGCTGCCCCTGCGGGCCCTGCTTGAGGGCCCCACCGTGGCGGAGCTGGCGCGCCGGATCGACGCGCTCCAACCGTCGCAGCGGCAGGGGATGTCCGCGCTGCCCTCGCTGGTCCGCGCGGAGCGGCCGGACGCGCTGCCGCTGTCGTTCGCGCAGCAGCGCATGTGGTTCGCCGAGCAGCTGGGCACCGCGGGGACCGCCTACAGCCTCCCGCACCTGCTGGATCTGGACGGCTCACTGGACGTCATCGTCCTGCTGGCCGCGTTCGACGAACTGGTGCGGCGCCACGAAGCGCTGCGCACCACCTTCCAGTCGCGGGAAGGCACGCCGTCGCAGGTCATCCACCCGGCGTTCCCCATGTCCCTGCGGCACGCGGATCTGTCCGCGCTCCCGACGCACGAGGCTCGGGAGGCGGAGGCATCGCGGCTGGCCCGGGAGGAGTCCTCCACTCCGTTCGACCTGGAGCAGGGCCCGTTGTTCCGAGGGCTCTTGATGAAGCTCGGGGCCACGAAGCACGTGCTGCTGCTCAACACGCACCACATCATCATGGATGGCTGGTCCACCGGCGTGCTGGTGCGGGAGATGGGCGCGCTCTACGCGGCGTTCGCGGCGGAGCAGCCGTCGCCGTTGCCGGAGCTGACCGTGCAGTTCGCGGACCACGCCCTCTGGCAGCGCGCCTGGTTCCAGGGCGAGGTGCTGGAGTCGCAGGTCGCGTACTGGCGCGACCAGCTGGCCGGTGCCGCCCCCTACCTGGAACTGCCCACGGACCACCCGCGTCCTGTCGGACAGGGGGCCTATCGCGCCGGCTCCCAGGCGCTCGTGCTTTCGCGCGAGCTGAGCGAAGCGGTGGAGGCGTACGCGCGGCAGGCGTCAGCCACGCCGTTCATGGTGCTGCTCGCGGCCTTCCAGCTGCTGCTGCACCGGTACTCCGGACAGGAGGACGTGCTCGTGGGGTCGCCCATCGCGGGCCGTCGCCACGCCGAGTCGGAGTCGCTGATCGGCTACTTCGCGAACACGGTCGTGCTGCGCACCCGTGTGCGCGGGACGCTTTGCTTCCGCGAGCTGCTGGACGCGCTGCGCACCACCACGCTGGGCGCGTACGAGCATCAGGACCTCCCCTTCGAAAAGCTGGTGGAGGTGCTCCAGCCGGAGCGCGACCTGGGCCGCACGCCGCTCTTCCAGGTGACGTTCACGCTCCAGAACGCGCCCATGCCGGAGCTGGCGCTGCCAGGACTGACGCTCAAGGCCCGTGAGGACCTGAAGGAGTCCACCCTCTTCGACCTGCAATGCGTGCTGAACCGGGGACCGGACGGCTTCGAGGGCGTGCTGGGTTACAACCTGGACCTGTTCGACGCGGACACGGTGGCCGGCATGGTGGAGCACCTGCGGGTGCTGCTGGAGTCCGCCCTCCGCGCGCCGGACGCGCGGCTGCCGGAGCTGCCGTGGCTCACGCGGACGGAGCGCCAGCAACTGCTCTCCGACTGGAGCGGCACCGCCCGAGACTTCCCGCGTGACGCATCCGTGGCCGCGCTCTTCGCCGAGCAGGCCGCACGCACCCCGGACGCCACGGCGCTGAAGTCCGGCGCGAAGACGCTCACATACGCGGCCCTGGACCGGGCGTCGAATCAGCTGGCTCGGCACCTGACGCGCCAGGGCGTGCGGCCCGGCCACCGGGTGGGCCTGTGCGTGGAGCGCTCGTTCGGGAGCATCACCGCGCTGCTCGGCATCCTGAAGGCCGGCGCGGCCTACGTGCCGGTGGATCCTCAAGCTCCGGCGGAGCGCATCGCGTGGGTGCTTCGCGAGGCGGGCGTCAGCCTGCTCGTGACGGAGGAGGCTGTCGCCGACGAGCTGCCCGCCATGACGGATCTCCAGGTCCTGCTGGACGCGGACGCGACCACCATCGCCCGGCAGTCGGAAACGGCGTTGGACGTGACGGTGTCCGCGGAGGCGCTGGCCTACGTGATGTTCACGTCGGGCAGCACCGGCCGGCCCAAGGGTGTCAGCGTTCCGCACCGGGGCATCACGCGCCTGGTGCGCGGCGCGGACTTCATCCACTTCGGGCCCGAGGAGGTCTTCCTCCAGCTGGCCCCCATCGCATTCGACGCCTCCACGCTGGAAATCTGGGGCGCGCTGCTGAATGGCGCGACGCTGGTGATCGCCCCCGCGGGCGCGTTGTCGCTCGGGGACACGGGCGCGCTGCTGCGGCGCGAGGGCATCACCACGCTGTGGCTCACCGCCGCCCTCTTCGAGCAGATGGTGCTCCACCAGGGCGACGCGCTGGCCCGGGTGAAGCAGGTGCTGGCGGGTGGCGATGTGCTGCCCGTGGAGCGCGTGCGCGAACACCTGAAGCGACTGCCTCCAGGCGCGGTGCTGGTCAACGGCTACGGCCCCACGGAGAACACCACCTTCTCCGCCACGCACACGCTGCGCGCCGGGGATGCCGTAGGCCGCTCGGTGCCCATCGGCCGGCCGCTGGTGAACTCCACGGCGTGGGTGCTGGACGCGGCGCTCCAGCCCGTGCCACCGGGTGTACCGGGCACGCTGTACGTGGGCGGAGACGGCCTGGCCTGGGGTTACCTCCAGCGCCCGGACCTGACCGCCGAACGCTTCATCCCCCACCCCTTCGCCACTGAACCCGGAGCGCGCCTCTACGACACGGGCGACCGCGTGCGCTGGCGGCGCGATGGGACGTTGGAGTTCCTGGGCCGCACCGACTTCCAGGTGAAGCTGCGCGGCTTCCGCGTGGAGCCGGGCGAAATCGAAGGCGTGCTGCGCCAGTCGCCGGGGGTCGAGGAGGCGGTGGTCGTGGTGCGCGAGGACGTGCCGGGCGACAAGCGCCTCGTGGCCTACGTCGTGTCAGGCGAGGACGACGGCATCGACACGGGCGCGCTGCGGGCGGCCGTGCAGAAGCAGCTGCCGGACTACATGGTGCCCTCGGCCATCGTGGTGCTGCCGAAGCTGCCCCTGAGCCCCAACGGCAAGGTGGACCGCAAGGCCCTGCCCGCGCCGCAGGCCCGCATCGCGGACCCCGCCGCATCCGCCACGCCCCGGAGCGCGCTGGAGAAGGCGCTCGCGGACATCTGGGCGGAGGTGTTGCACCTGGAGACCGTGGACATCCACGGTGACTTCTTCGAGCTGGGAGGCCACTCGCTGCTGGCCACCCAGGTGGTGGCGCGCATCCGCTCGACGCTGGGCCTGGAGCTGCCGCTGGGCGATCTGTTCCGGGCGCCCACGGTGGCGTCGCTGGCGGAGCGTCTGGTGGATGCCCGCCGCACGCAGGCGCCGCCGCTGGTCCGGGTGTCGCGCACGTCCGCGCCGCCGCTGTCGTTCGCGCAGCAGCGGCTGTGGTTCGTCGACCAGTTGGAACCGGGCAGCCCGCTCTACAACATGCCGCTGGCGCTGAGCCTCACCGGCGACCTGGACGTGGAAGCGCTGCGAGGAGGCCTGGACGCGCTGATGGCGCGGCATGAATCCTTGCGGACCACCTTCCGCATGGAGGGCGGCCGGCCGGTCCAGCAGATCCACGCGGAGGGCCAGGTGCCCCTGGAGTTCGTGGACCTGATGGGCCTGGGCAGCCGCGCCGCAAGGCAGGCCGAGGCACGGCGCCGGGGCCACGCTGAATCGCTCCGCTCGTTCGATCTGAAGCGCGGGCCGGTGATCCGCGCCCTGCTGATGAAGCTGGACGCACGTGAGCACCTGCTGGTGCTGCACCTGCACCACATCGTGTCCGACGGCTGGTCGCTGGGCGTCATCGTGCGGGAGCTCACCGCCCTCTACGCGGCGGGGCGCTCGGGTCAGCCCGTGACGCTGCCGGAGCTGCCGGTGCAGTACGCGGACTTCGCCGTCTGGCAGCGTGGCTGGCTCCAGGGCGGCGTGCTGCAAGCGCAGGTGGAGTGGTGGAAGCACCAGTTGTCCGGAGCACCCTTCGTGCTGGACCTGCCCACGGACCGGCCGCGGACGGTCGGCGCTGATCGGCGCGGCGGCCTGATCCGGGTGACGCTGCCGCGTGTCCTGAGCGAGCGCATGGAGGCGCTGGCGCAAGCCGAAGGCGCCACGCCCTTCATGGCGCTCCTGGCGGCGTTCCAGGCCGTGCTGTCGCGAGTGTCCGGCCAGGACGACGTGCTGGTGGGCTCGCCCATCGCGAACCGCCGGCACGCGGAGACGGAGGGCCTCATCGGCTTCTTCGTGAACATGCTGGTGCTGCGCGGACGCTTCGGCGCGCGGACGACGTTCCGTGACATGCTGGCCCAGATGCGCGCCACCACCCTGGGGGCGTATGAGCACCAGGACATCCCCTTCGAGCACCTGGTGGAAGCGCTCCAGCCCGAGCGCGACTTGAGCCGCACGCCGCTGTTCCAGGCGATGTTCGCGCTCCAGAATGCCCCGGTGTCGGAGCTGGCGGTGCCCGGACTCACCGTGGCCCCGGCCCACCTGGAGGGTGACGCCCCGTCGCAGTTCGAGCTGGCCCTGAACCTGAGCCGCTCCGCGGAAGGCTACGAGGGCCACCTGGGCTACGCGGCGGACCTGTTCGACGCGGCCACCATCGAGCGGCTCTTCGTCCAGCTGCGGCGGTTGTTGGAGGCCGTGTGCGACGCGCCGGACCTGCCGCTGGCGGACGTGTCGCTCGTGTCGCCGGAGGAGCTGGCGCGGCTGGTGCGCATGGGCAGCGGTGAGTTGGTGGACTTCGAACGCGACGCCACGTTGCACGGCCTCATTGAGCGACAGGTGGCGCGCACCCCGGACGCCCCGGCCGTCGTGTTCGAGGAGACGGCGCTGACGTACCGGCAGCTCGACACGCGGGCCAACCAGCTCGCGTGGCGGCTGCGCTCCATGGGGGTGGGGCCGGAAGTGCGGGTGGCGCTGTGCCTGGAGCGTTCGGTGGAGGCCATCGTGGCGATCCTCGCGGTGCTCAAGGCCGGTGGCGCCTTCGTCCCGCTGGATCCTTCCGCCCCGGCAGCGCGCAGGGACTTCGTGCTGCGTGACAGCGGAGCGGCCGTGCTCGTCACGA
>NZ_RAWE01000162.1 GCF_003611695.1 Corallococcus carmarthensis
GCGGGGGGCTGCGGCTTGATGAGGGTGGCGGCACTGCGGAAGGCGTCAATGGCTCTCATGTCCCTGCTCCTGGCTTCGACGTGGGGGTCGAGGGGGTTCCAGAAGGGAGAGCCGTGCGCGTGCAGCGCCGTCCCAGAAATGATTTTCCGGGGATTTTTCGGGGGGACACGTCTGTCCAAGCCGCCCACCTACGAGGGCGCGGCCGGAGAAAGAGTAGCGCCCAGGTCGCCTCGCGCGTCCTACCCAGCAAGGTACGCTGCGCCCGACGACTTACCTATCGAGCTTGGCCGTGCTGTCATGGATTGCCATGACAGCCGCTTTCGCCCTCCGCTGCGCTGCGGGCGCCGCGCTCCTCGCTCTTGTCGGGTGTGGCTCGGCCACCATCAGTGGAGGCAGCAGCCCGGCACGCGCGAAGTGGGTCGGGTCGGTCGTCAGGACGCCAGACGGTGGGCAGCTCCGCACGACCATCTACTACGGGCCATGGCAGTGCAGCGCCGCGTTCCTGTCCCGGTGCGAGTCGAAGTGCGCGGCGCAGGGCTACCCGCTCATGGGCTGCATGTGGCTGGCCGACATCAAGGGGGACTGGCAGGGGCGTTACCTCTTCCTGCCCGCGGAGGCCGGGGGCCGCCTCGCCATTACCCACTGCTGCTGCGACTACCCGACGGTTGCCGACCCGGAAAGTCTGCGGAAGGTGTGGTCGCGCTCACGCATCCGCTTCCGTGAGGAGTGGGCGAAGGAGCTTGGCACCTGGCCGAACACGGCGGGGCGTGCGTGGCCCGGCCACCACCTGCGGGACTTTCTCCATGGAGGAGATCCAACGGCTCCTGGGAACATCCTCCCCGTTCCGGATGAGGTGCACACCGTCATCAACGCCGAGTACCCTGCCTGCTACGCGCCGGGAGGGAAGTGGCTGACGCCCGGACCTGAGCGACCGTACGCGGATTGAGCGCACCACCATGCCCACGAACATTCAGCGCCTGTTGGCAGAGCTCACCCAGCACCACTTCCCAAACCCGCCTGCGACGCCCGCGCAGCTCGCCGCGTTTGAGGAACGCGTGGGCTGGAAGCTTGATGAGGACCTTCGCGCCTTCTACATACACTGCGACGGAGCCGCGCTATTCAAGCCCTGGCCAGACACCAACTTCTGGATCCTTCCCCTTGCCCAAGTGCGCCGCGGACGGGTGGCAATCCAGGGGCGCGACGAGGACGCCAACGGGCCGCCAGACTGGTACGCACTCGTGGACCTTCAGGACACGGACTTCGTCCTGGTCGACGTGGCGCAACGCCGGGGCCCCTACCCCATGCGCGACGGGTACCACGGGACGTTTCCAGATCCGGCCCATACGAAGGTCATCGCGACGTCGTTCGGGGAGTTCCTGGAGAAGGCCTTGACCAGCGGCGATGACTTCTTCTGGCTGTGAGGATGAGCACCGCCCGTACGTGGCGGGCCGCCCCCAGGCGTGCGACGGCCGCGGAGTGCCGACCCACGACAAGACAAGTTCTTCCTGCTGCTTGTACACCCGCTCAAGTAGGCAGCCATGCGGAGTGCCCGCCGGGGGCAGCCGCAAGTGCGCCAGAATCGCTCGCCCTCCTCCCCCTTCCTTCTTACGTGTGTCCGAATTCAGAAGCCTGTGGGGAGGCATCTATTTGTCTCCGGTCCGGTGAGCAGCGCCGCCGCCTGTTTCAGCGGCGTGTCGCGAAGCGCTCCCAAGGTGGTGGCGCCCCAGGACAGAAACCCATGGGACGCAGGGGCAGACCCACCTGGGCGCCCACAGCCTGGGGCAGTCCTCGCGAGGACCGCGGGGCCAACCCCCGAGCCCGCGCGCGGATCCACGCGGCGTCAGTCGCGACGCCTGCCTGCCGTCTTGACGTCTGACAAGGCGTCGGTGGCAACCCCAGGCGCTCTTCGGCTAGGGTGCCCCGTCCCGGGAGCCCATGAGATGTCTTTGAAACCACGTTCGCTGTCTGCCTTTCTCGTCTCTTGGTGTCTGATCATGGGCTCGGGGTGCGAGTCCACTCCGGATGGGCCGCCTCCCCTGCCGGACGCGGGCCCGAGCATGGATGCGGGCCCGAGCGTGGATGCGGGAGGCGACGCGGGCCCGGACGACGGCACGGACGCGGGGGCCGATGCGGGCCCGGACGACGGGACGCCCGAGGGGCCCCCGCCGCCGGGCGTTCCGGAGGGCCACACGTTCCTGCGCCCGTCCGCGACGCGCGTTCGCACCGTGGCGTGGACGGACCCCCAGGTCACGCTCCGCTTCGCCTTCCTGGGACAGGCCGGGCGGCACTACGACTTCCTCATCGAGGAGTACCAGCGGTGGATCGTCATGACGTTGAAGGACCCGTCCGGAGCCGTCCTCGAACGCCGGGAAGGCGGCGTCGCGATTCCGCCCCTGACCACGCACTGGTCGGGGTTCACCCGGGAGGGCTTCTACACGCTGGAGGTCTCGACGGAGCCGTTCGAGTTCCCCCGGGACCTGGTCTTCCGCCTGGTGGATCAAGGGCCGGACGCTCACGGGGACCTGCTCACCACGGCCTCCCCCTGGCTCCCCTCGGAGCAGCCCTTGATGGGGCAGGGCGAGCACCCGGGGGAGCGCGACGTGTTCTCGTTCTCCACCGTCGCGGGCCACGTCTATTCGATGGACTGCGACTTCGCGAACCGGGGCTGGTGGCTGTCCTTCCTCGATCCGGTCCTGAACTACACCGTCGGCGAGGTGAACGGCGCGAACTTCACGGAGCTGCGGGCCTCCACGGCCTTCAAGGCCCCAGCGGAGCGGTCCTTCGCCATCGTCCAGGCCAACAACGCCCAGGTGGCCCCGTCCCCTTCCGCCTACCAGTGCCGGCTGAAGGACGAAGGAGCGGAGGACCACGGTGAGCGCATGGAGACCGCGACCGCGCTCGCCCAAGGGACGACGTCCGTCGAGGGACGGCTCGACTTCCGTACGGACCTCGACGTCTTCGCGCTGGGCGTCCAGCCCGGACACCACTACCGCGCGACCTGCGTCCCCAGCGCCACGCCGCCCGACTGCCGGGTCCTCGCGGCGGCGCCGGGCGGCGAGTTCGACGGGTTCGACGACATCGTCCTGGCCTTCAAGACGGCCGGGACCTCCCACTACGTGGGGGTGCAGGGGGATCGGGTCGTGCGGGCGCGGTGGACGTCCGCCCCCTACACGCTCCGGTTCGAGGACCTGGGCCTGGACGACCACGGCGACACGCGGCAGACCGCGACGCCGCTGACCGGACCGTCGCAGACCGTCACCGTGCACATCTCTGACTTCATCGACGAGGACTACCTCTCCTTCCAGGCCGTCGCCGGGGGGCACTATCGCCTCAGCGGCGACTGGAGGGACACGTCGACCGGGGAGCAGCTGTTCTCAACGCTCTACGATGCGCAGGGGCGCTCCATCCGGGCACCCGGGCAGCACGTCGGATCGCGCTGGGTGAAGGAGTTCACCCTGCCCACGGCGGGGACCTACTACTTCCAGGAGACCGCCTACCTGCGAGAGAACCTCATCGACCACACGGTCCTCTTCGAGGTCCTGGCCCCCTGACATGCCCATTCCAGGAGCCCCTGTCATGAACGTGAAGCAGCGGTGGCGGTCTGTCCTCGTCCTGTCCGGTGGGCTCGTCCTCGGTGCGGGATGTGATTCCACGCCGGAGCCTCCGCCAGTCGTGCTCGACGCCGGCACGGATGCGGGGACGGATGCGGGCGTGGACGCCGGTCCGGATGCGGGGAGTGAGCCGGAGCCGGACGCGGGGAGCGTCACCTGCGCGGACGACGGGACGGCCGGGGACCCGGGTGACGCGGGCGTGCCGGATGGCGCCACGCTGCTGACCCCCTCGGACGAAGTGCACACCGTCACCTGGCCGCCCGGAGGGGGCGTGCCGGTGTTCTTCGCCTTCGTCGCCGGGGGATGCCGGCACTACGACCTCACGGTGGAACCGGGGAGCCTGGGCTACTCGGTGGTCCTGCGGGATGCCGCGGGCACGCGGCTCGACTCCGCCGACCAGTACAGCGACAGCACCAGCTATCCCCCCAGCCCGCGGCACTGGTCCGGGCTCAAGCGCGGCGCCGTGCACACGTTCTATCTGCTCCCGCTCAACAGCCACCCCCGCGTGCCGTTCCAGTTCCGCCTGGTGGACTGCGGACCGGACGACCACGGGGACCTGCTCCTCCGGGCGACGCCCTGGACGCCATCGGAGAAGCCCTTCACGGGCTACGGCGAGCACTGGCGCGAGCGGGACCTGCTGTCGTTCGAGACCGCCGTGGACCACGTCTACGCGCTCGGCTGCGCCTTCCCGAACCCCTCCTGGGAGCTGCGGATCCTCAACGGCCAGGAGCAGGCCTACGGCCTCGCGTATGACGCCAACGACCGGGAGACCGAAGGCGAAGCCCGCATCAAATCCCTGGGGGGCACCTACTACGCCTCCATCCAGGCCAACTCCGTCTTCGAGCCGTCCCGTCCCTACACCTGCGTGCTGAACGACCTGGGGCGGGAGGACCACGGGGACACCCCGGAAGCCGCCACCCCGGTCCCGGCGGGCACCGCGTCCGTGCAGGGGAAGATCGAGGTGCTCGGGGACCGGGACGTCTTCGCCCTCTCCGTCCAGCCCGGGCACCACTACCGGGTGTCCTTCGCCCTCACGGGGCAGCAGCAGGGCGCGCTCCGGGATGCGGCGCCGGGGGGCCCGTTCGGCACCCATCCCGCTTCCGCGGGCCTCCCCACCTCGACGTCCTTCAAGGCGTCCCAGGCGACGCACTTCTTGGAGATGAAGGGCACGCCCGCGCTTGAAGCGAAGTACGTGACGGGGAACTACACGCTCCAGGTGGAAGACCAGGGCATGGACGACCACGGGGACACCCTGGACACGGCGACGCCCATCCCGGACGGCCCCCAGACGCTGTCCTTCCGGATCGCCAGCGCCATCGACCACGACGTCTACACGTTCCAGGCCATCGCTGGACGGCGCTACCAGCTCGACTGCCCCTGGAAGGTGTCGGGCGCGAAGCACCGGCCGGATGTGGCCTTCCTCGACGCGAAGGGGGCGGTCCAGGCGTCCACCCTGGAGGAGCGGGAGGAGGTGCGCTGGCGGGGTGTCTTCACCGCGCCCCAGAGCACCACCTACGCGCTCGAGTTCTGGGCGGACTTCTTCACGTCGCCGGGGACGGTGCTGGGCGACATGGACTGTCGCTTCGAGGCCCTGGACCCCTGATGCGCGCGGCGGGCTCTTGTAGCCCGCCGCCGCGCTGGCACGTCACAATGCGCTGCAGGCCCAGACGCCCAGGGGCGTACAGAAGCAATTGGGATTGGGGTGGCCCGGCAGACAGCAACTCCGCGACCCGCCAACGGGCGAACACGGGGTCCCCGCGAGCTTGCTGCAGCGATTGTTCAGCCCACAGAGGGGAGTGGAGGGCAGGCAGATGGTGTAGAAGCCGTCGCACTCGACGGAGTCCGCCTGCACCGAACAGGTGTTCCCCTCACAAGACACCGTCGAGCCATTCGAACAGGTCTGTGAGCACGTGACGAGGGCGCTCGACTGCTGCTCCAGCTCCGGCGCCTCGACAGGTTCCAATCCACCACAGGCCACCAGCACCGGGACGACCAGCACCGTCAGCACACCCAGGAAACTCTTCATGGCGTGTCTCTCCTTGAGGGGTTGAGCGGCATCGAATCACAAGATGCGCTCGATTGATGCAGCGGACTACCAGGCAATGGGCAGCTCTTGGACGCCGAGCAGGTTCTCATCCTTCTTGAAGCGGACCTCCTCCGGTGGCACGGCCAGCCGCAGCGTGGGGATGCGCTGGAAGAGCGTCTTGAACACCACCTCGAACTCGATGAGGGACAGCGCCCGCCCCGTGCACAGGTGGAGGCCATGGCCGAAGGCGAAGTGGCGGTGCACCTCACGGTGGAGATCCAGCCGGTCCGGTTCGTTGAAGACCGTCTCGTCGCGGTTGGCGGAATCCGGCTGCGCGAGGATTCCCTCCCCCGCGCGGATGAGCTGGCCACCGATGGTGACATCCACCGTGGCGACGCGTTGCCGGCCCAGGTGGGAGACGTTGACGAAGCGCAGGAGCTCCTGGACGGCCGCGGTGATGGCGGTGGGGTCCTCCATGTCGCGGAACTTCGCCAGCTCCCCAGGGTTGAGCAGCAGCGCCAGCGTGCCCAGGCCAAACATGTACGCGGGCGGACCGTGCCCCGCGTAGAACAGCGAATGGAACATGGAGGCGGCATCCGGGCCGCTCAGCTTGCCCGTCGCCACCTGCTCGGCCACGACGCGCCCGATGAGCGTATCCGTGGGCTCGCGCAGGTTCGCCTCCACCAGCTCCAGGAAGACCTCATCCAGTCCGACCAGGGCCGCCAGCGCCTCCTCGCGTGACGAGGCGCGGGAGCCGACCGTCCGGCTGAGGACGTGCAGGCGCTCCGCGCCGTCATGGGGCACACCGAGCAGGTCGCAGATGATGCGCAGGGCGACGGGCAGCGCGAACGCGGTCATCAGGTCCACCGGACGCGGGCCTGCCAGCATCGCATCCAGTGCCTCATCCACGGTGCGCTGGATTCGCGGCCGCAGGACCTCCATCCGCCGGGGCAGGAACTCCTGCACGAGCATGGCCCGTTGCACCCGGTACTCCGCGTCAGGGCGAAGGAAGAAAGGCAGGGGCCGCCCCTGCCGGGCCATGGAGGAGGCGGAGATGTGCGGGTAGCTCGGTAGCGTGGAGTCCCCGACCATCCGGGGATCGCTCAGCACCGCGAGCACGTCCTGGTAGCGGCTGACCAACCACGGCGTGTTGCCGTCGAACATCCGCACGGGACACACCGGGGCCTCCTGCCTCAACCGCTTGTAGTCGGGGGGAGGATCCAACGGATGCTGCCAATCCTTGGGCAACGGATAGGAAATGCTCATCGGGAGGCTCCTGTGCGTTCAAGCAGGGCGGCGGCGCCCGCCACGGTGGGATGCTGATACAGCTCACGCAATCCGAGGTCCTGGCCCATTTCGGTCCGGACCCGGGCAGCGACTTCGACCAACTGAAGGGAATGGCCGCCGAGCCGGAAGAAGTCGTCGTACGGGCCGACCGAAGCGACCTTCAGCACGCCGGCGAAGATGCGGGCGAGGTGTTCTTCCGTCGCGGTCCGGGCGGGACGCAGGCTCGACGCCCGTGCACCGGGGTCCACGGTCCGCAGGAGTTCCTCGTAGGCCGACAGCAGACGTTCGATGAACGCGAGGTCGAAAAGACTCTCATCGAACTCAGCCCAGAGGGTGCACAGGCCGTCGGAGCGCTCCTCGACCCGCAGGGTGAGCTCGAACTTCGCGGTGGGGAGATCCAACAGCAGCTCCGTCACCTCGCAGCCGTGCAGGACCAGCGCTCCCGCCGTGTGGGGCGGATGGTAGGCGAAGTTCACCTGGACCACGGGCGACCGCGTGGCGTCTCTCGGTGGGGACAGGTCCTCGACGAGCTGCTCGAAGGGCAGGTCCTTGTGCGCGTACGCAGCCGCCGTGGACGTGGCCACCCTCGTGAGCAGCTCGCGGAAGTCCGGGTCGCCGCGCAGGTCCACTTCCAGCACGACGGTGTTGACGAAGAACCCGAGCACGCGCTCGACCTCGGGCAGGTCCCGGTTGGCCACGGCCAGCCCCAGCAGCACCCGTTCACGGCCCGCAGGGTGCCCAAGCACGAGGCCGCATGCGGCGGCCAGCACCGTGAACACCGTCTGACGCTCAGCGCTCGCGAGTGCGTGCACGGACCGGGTGATGGCGGCGGGCAGCACGCGATGCGCGCGACGTCCCCGGCCCAGCGCGGGACGCGGGGTGACGAGGTCCAGGAAGAAGGCGGCCCCCGACAGCCGCTCCCTCCACCAGCGCGACAGCGCTTCGCGCCGTGAAGCGGTGAGCTGCTCGCGCTGCCACGCGGCCCAGTCCACGTACTGCACGGGCAGCTCGGACAGGCCGGTGGGTTCGCGCAGCACGGCCGCGCGGTAGGCCAGGGCCAGGTCCTCGGAGAAGACCTGGAGCGACCCGCCATCCGCCGCGAGCAGGTGCACCGCGAAGACGAGGAAGTGCGTCCGGGGCTCCAGCCTCAACACCGTGAGCCGCAGCAGCGGTCCGTGCTCCAGATCGAACGGACGGGCCGCCTCCACTCGCGCGTGGCCCAGGGCCTCGGACTCGGTCGCCACGTCCACGACGTGCACGTGTGCCTGCCCGTCCGGCGACACGTGCTGGTGCGCCCCCAGCGGGAAGACGGTCCGCAGCGGTTCGTGCCGGGCCACCAGCGCGTCCAGGGCCTCCCGCAGGGCGCGCAGGTCCAGGGGGCCCGTCACGCGGTGGCAACGGACCGTGGCGTGGGCCGCGCCGGTGGGGTCCATCCGGTGCAGGAAGCACAGCCGCTGCTGGGCGAAGGACATCGGGAACGCGGCCGTCATGCGCGCGGCAGCCGCTTGATGGTGGTGGGGGCGGCCGGCGCCACGCTGAGCGCGTCGGCCAGTTGCGCGACGGTGGGCCCCATCAGGATGGTGGCGAGCCCGACCTCCCGGCCCACCATCCGGCCCAGCCGCGAGGCCAGCCGCATCGCCTGCAACGAATGCATGCCCAGCGCGAGCAGGCTCTCGTGGACATCCACCCGGGTCACGCCCAGCAGTTCGGCGACCACCGCCGCGATGCGGACCTCGGCTTCGGTCCTTGGCGCCGTGAAGGGCGCATCCGGATTCCGCCAGGCCGTGGTGGGCAGCCGCGAGCGGTCCACCTTTCCGTGCGGGGTCAACGGCCACGCCTCCAGGACCACGACCTCCGAGGGCACCAGATGCCCCGGCAGCCTGCGCATCAGGTCCTCGCGCACGGCCTGCGCGGACACCGGCACTCCCGCCTCGGCCACGACATAGCCCACCAGGCGGGGCTCCTCCCCGCGCGAGTCGATGACCGCGAGGGTGTCCGCCACGCCGGGATGCCCGGCCAGGGCGGCGCGCACCTCCGCCAGCTCCACCCGGAAGCCCCGGACCTTCACCTGCTCATCGCGGCGGCCCAGGAACTCGATGATGCCCCCCGGAAGCCACCGGCCCAGGTCCCCGCTGCGGTAGAGCCGCGCGCCCGGATGCACCGCGAACGGATCCGGTACGAACCGCTCGGCGGTGAGCTCCGGCCTGCCGCGGTACCCCCGCGCGACGCCGTCTCCACCGATGCAGATCTCCCCCACGGCTCCCGGCGGCGCCACCTGCCCGCGCGCGTCGAGCACGACGACATGGGCATTGAACAGCGCCCGGCCGATGGGCACGTTCGTGGCTTCGGGATCATGCCCTTCGTCAAGCTTGTGGGCGCTGGCCATGACGGTGATCTCCGTGGGGCCGTAGGCATTCGTCAGCTTCGTGAAGCCTCCTCGCTGAAGCGTGCGGAACGCCTCCGGGGGAAAGACCTCCCCGCCCACCACGACCCGGTCCAGGGCGGCGAAGGCCTCCGGGGCTTCGGCCGCCAACCGGGGCAACACCACGGGGGGAATCACCGCATGCGTGATGCGGTGGTCGATGAGGCACCGGGCCAGCGCCGGCACGTCCCAGACCGGCGGCAGGAAGTGGACCGCGGCGCCGTTGAGCAGCGCGCCCCAGACCTCCAGCACCGAGACATCGAAGGAGACCGACGCCATCGCCAGCATCGTCTTGCCCGGGCCCAGGTCCTCGGCCAGGGCGGTCCGGTGCAGGAGGGACACGACCGAGCGGTGCTCGATTTGAACGCCCTTGGGTTTGCCCGTCGACCCGGACGTGTAGAGGACGTAGGCGAGGTCCGACGGACTTCCTTCCGGCAGCGGCGGCCCGGATGACACCGGGGGCAGCTCCTCCAGCACGACGGTGGGAAGGCCGGTGAGCCGGTCCGCCAGCTCCGCCGTGGTGACCAGGGCGTGGGCCCCGGCATCCTGGACGAGCGACGCCAGGTAGACCGGAGGCGCCTTCGGATCCAGCGACAGGAAGGCCGCCCCCGCCATGAGGATTCCCAGCTGGGCCACGACCAGCTCCGCCGAACGGGGGATGCACACCCCCACCAGCGATTCACGGCCGACCCCCAGGCCGCGCAGGTGGTGCGCCAGGTGCTCCGCCCGGCGCGTCAGCCCGCCATAGGTCAGCACGGAGTCGCCGGACTTCACGGCGGGGGCATCAGGCGCGCGGCGGGTCCACCAGGCGAACATGTCGGGCACCCGGTACGTGGGGGCGCTCTGTCGTGGGCCCACGCTGACGAGTGCGCGCCGGTCCGCGTCGTTCAACAACGACAGCCTGGACACGCGGGTGTCCGGCGCGTCGGTGATGGAGCGCAGCAGCTGCTGGTACGCGGACAACATGCCGGTGATGAAGAAGTCCTCGAAGAGGTCGGAGTCGAACTCCCACGAGAGCAGGATGCCGCTCAGGGAAGCGCGGGGACTGGAGCGCACGGGGGCCTCCGAGCGGGGAATGCTCACCACGTCCCCGGCCAGCCGTTGGATGTGTCCCGGTTCGGAGTAGAGCGGCACCGCGACGACGGCCAGCTCGAACTTGGCCGAGCCGTTGCCCAGACCCTCCACGATGGTGACGTCCAGCGGTGACGCGTCGAGCGTGCCCACCGACGAGTCGTGGAAGTTGAACATCGTCTGCATCAACGGATTGAAACCACCCTGATGCCGCGCGGGCGACTCCGCGAAGATCTGCTCATAGGGCAGCTCCTGGTGGTCATAGACCGCCAGCGTGGTGCGCCGCATCCGCGCCAGGAACTCCTCGAACGAAGGGTCCCCGTCCAGCCGGCCCCGCAGCACGACCGTGTTGATGAACATGCCCAGCATGCCCTCGGTGTCCTGCCAGCGCCGGTTGGCGACCGACGAGCCGACAAGCAGATCCCGGGAGCCGGTGTACCGGTGCAGGAGGACGAAGTACGCGGAGAGGAGCGTGGTGAAGAGGGACGTGTGGTTGCGGTCCGCCAGGGCCTGGAGGCGGCGCGCGAGGTCGCCATCCAGCTCCACCCGCGGCGCCACCCCTCGAAACCGCCTCCCCCCGGGAGCCGCGCGGCGAGGTAGCTGGAGCCGGGTCTCCGCGCCTTCCAATTCCTGACGCCAGAAGCGGCGCTGCGCCGCGGCGGCCTCGGTCCCCACCCACTCCCGCTGCCAGCGCGCGTAGTCGTAGTACTGCACCGCCAGCGCGGGGCGCCGCACCTGGCCGTGGCGGACGCATTCGGCGTAGCCGTTGAGCAGGTCCCGCACGAAGACGTTGAAGGACCAGCCGTCGTGCACGATGTGGTGTTCGACGTGCACGAAGACGTGCTCCTCCGCGCCCAGGCGCAAGAGCCGCCAGCGGAAGGGCCGGCCTTCGGCGAGCGCGAACGGGGCCTGCACCGCGGCCCGGACCGCCTCCGCCACCTGGGTGGCCAGCAGCGCTTCATCCACGCCGCTGAAGTCCTGGAGGGGGACCTCCACCTCCCACGGTGCCTCCAGCTCACACCGCAGCTCCCCATCCACTTCAGGGAAGCGGGTGCGCATCACGTCGTGCCGCCGCACGATGTCGGTGAGGCTCGCGTTCAGCGCGGCGTGGTCCAGCGCGCCCGCCAGCCGGAACACCGCCTGCGTGTGGTAGGCCCGCGCGTCCGGGTTGAGCTTGTGCATCAGCCACACGCGCTCCTGTCCAAACGAAGGCGCGAGGGCCATCCCCGCCGCGCCTCCCCGAGGCCCCAGGTCCACCCCACCCCGCGCCTCCTTCAAGCCGGCCGCGAGCTTGGCCACCGTGGGGGCCTGGAGCACGGCGCTCAATTCCAGCTGCGCGCCCAGCACGCGGCGCACCCGGGCCACGAGCTGGGTGGCGAACAACGAGTGCCCTCCCAGCTCGAACAGGTTGTCATCGCGCCCCACCCGCTCCATCCCGAGCAGCGCCGCGGCGATTGCCGCCAGCGCCACTTCGCCGGGCGACTCCGGCGGCTGGTAGCCCGTGCGCTCCGCGCGTGGAGGCCTGGGCAGCCGCGCCCGGTCCACCTTGCCGCTGGTGTTCAGGGGCCAGGCCTCCACCACGACCACGACATCTGGCACCAGGTAGCCGGGCAGCCGGCGGCGAAGCTCCGCGCGCACCGCGTCGCCGGACAGGGCCGCTCCGGTGACAGGCATCACGTAGCCCAGCAGCCGCTCCCGCGTGTCGTCGATGAGGGCGACCGCGTCCCGCACGTCCGGCAGCGCGGCCAGGGCCGCTTCCACCTGGCCCAGCTCGATGCGCGCCCCGCGAATCTTCACCTGGTCGTCGCGCCGGCCCAGGAACTCCAGCGTGCCGTCCGGCAACCACCGGCCCAGGTCGCCGCTGCGGTACAGCCGCCGTCCCGGCACCGGACCGAAGGCGTCCGGAATGAACCGCTCGGCGGTGAGGGCGCTCCGTCCCAGATACCCACGCCCGACCCCCTCCCCGCCAATGCACAGCTCACCCGTCACCCCGTCGGGGACCGGGCGCAGGTGCTCGTCGAGGATGACCACGTGGCCGTTGGAGAGGGGGCGGCCAATGGGCACGCGCTCCGCCTCCACGGCGTGCACCTCCTGGAGCGTGCTGGCCACCGTCACCTCTGTCGGGCCGTAGCCGTTGACGAAGCGGTGGTGCGCTCCCCACTGCCGGGCCGTCTCCGGAAGGCACACGTCCCCGGTGCTCATCACCACCTGGAGGTCGGGGAAGCCGCCCGGTTGCAGCGTGCGCAGGACCGTCGCGGGCAGCACCGCGTGGGTGATGCGCCGGTCCACCAGCACGTGGGCCAGCGGCTCTCCGGAGAGCGGCGACGCATCCAGCGTCTCCAGCCGGCCTCCGTTGGGCAGCGCCATCAGCAGGTCGAACAGGGATGCGTCGAACGACGGGTGGAAGAACTGCAGCACCCGCGTGTCCGGCCCCAACGCGCCCAGGAAGTCCCGCTGCGCATGGAGGAGGTTGGAGACCCCGCGATGCTCGGTCATCACCAGCTTGGGCTCGCCCGTCGAACCCGACGTGCAGATGATGTACGCGAGATCCTCCGGGACCAGCGCCGTGTCCTCCACGTCCGCCGCGCCAGGGCCCACGCCGGCCCCCGTCTCCAGGAAGGGCACCCCCGGCACCTCGCTGGCTGGCGAGCCCACCACGAGCACCGCGCCGGCCCTGCGGACGATGTCCTCGCGCCACGCCTGGGGGTGTGACGGCGCCAGGGGCAGGTAGGCCGCCCCCGCACGCCAGACGGCGATGGCGAGCTCGACGAAGGCCGCGCCCCGCTCCAGCACCACCGCGACCACGTCTCCGCGCCCGATGCCCCGGGCCCGCAGGTGGGCGGCCAGGGCGCGGGTCCGCTCCTCCAGCCGCGCATAGGTGATTTCAGAGGCCCCATCCGAGAGCGCGACGCGGGCGGCATGCCGCCGGCACTGCGCGACGATGACGTCCACCACCGACCGCCACGGTCCATGGTCGACCCTGCCGCCCTGCACGCGGGCGGCCTGCGCCCCGGCGTCCTCCCGCACCTCCGCCGGGGTGTGACCTTCGAGCGCCCAGGGACTCTTCAGACGAAGGCTGGAGAGCAGGCGTTCGTACTCGGTTCCTGTCACCAGGGCGGACGGGGGCGTCGGGGGCAAGGGAGCTCCTGGAGGCAATGACACACATCGCGGCCGCCGCGCGGAGGTCCGTCCGGCCCAGCTCGCTTCCTTGGACCTCTATCACGCGAAAACCCACCACGACGGCCTCGAATGGATCCGGCCTTGCCTCAGGGACACCACGAGACTATATAACCTGAAGGCTATGGAACCTTCCGGTTATGAAATCCCCTCCCCGGGGCGCCTCGACGCCACCTTCGCCGCGCTCGCGGATCCCACGCGCAGGGCCATCCTGGCCCGGCTCGCGTCGGGCGAAGCCTCGGTGAGCGAGCTGGCCGAACCGTTCGCCATGAGCCAGCCCGCCATCTCGAAGCACCTCAAGGTGCTGGAGCGTGCCGGTCTGATTTCACGGGGCCGGGATGCGCAGCGCAGGCCCCGCCGGCTCGAAGCCGCGCCGCTCGCGGAGGCCACCGGGTGGTTGGAGCGCTACCGCCAGTTCTGGGAGGAGAACTACCAGGCGCTGGACGCCATGCTCGAGGACCTGAAGGCGCAGGAGGCGCGCCCCCCCACTCCCCGCAAGAGGAAGAAACAGCCATGAGGAACATGGGAAAGCTGACGGTCTCCACCCCGAACGAGCTTGAACTGACGATGACGCGGGTCTTCAACGCGCCCCGCCGCATGGTCTTCGACGCGCACACGAAGCCGGAGCTGCTCAAGCGCTGGCTCGGAGTGCACCGGGGCTGGTGGATGGCGGTCTGCGACATCGACCTGCGGGTGGGCGGCGCCTACCGCTATGTGTGGCGGGGACCGGACCGCAAGGACATGGGCGTGAGCGGGGTCTTCCGCGAAATCGTGTCGCCCGAGCGGCTGGTGAACACCGAGCGGTTCGACGACGCCTGGTACACGGGCGAGGCGCTGAACACATTGTTGCTCATCGAGGAGGGCGGGAAGACGACGCTCACGAGCACGCTGCGCTTCGAGTCGAAGGAGGCCCGCGACGAGGTGCTGCGCTCGCCCATGGATGGGGGCGTGGCCACGGGCTACGACACGCTCGAGCAACTGCTTTCATCCGAATTGAAGACCCCTCACGACAAGGAACTGACAATGATTGACACCCCGCGAATCCTCCAGACGGAAGCGCAGCTCACCGCGCTCATCCACGTGACCGTTCCCCGCGCCGGAATCCAGCAGGTCATGGGGCCGGGCATCTCCGAGCTGATGGCCACGGTCGCCGGGCAGGGCATCAAGCCCGCGGGACCGTGGTTCACGCACCACCTGCGCATCACTCCCGACGAATTCGACTTCGAGATCGGCATCCCCGTCACGACGCCGGTCAAGGCCGCGGGCCGCGTCAAGCCTGGCCACTGGCCCGCGATGAAGGTCGTGCGCACCGTCTACCAGGGCCCCTACGAGGGCATGGGCCCGGCCTGGGGCGAGTTCGAGGGCTGGATGAAGCAGCAGGGGCTCCAGCCGGCCCAGGACCTCTGGGAGGTCTACGTCGCGGGCCCGGAGTCGGGGCCGGACCCGAAGACGTGGCGCACGGAACTCAACCGGCCCCTCGTCGACTGACGGGGGACGCCAGCACCCTCAAGCCGCCCTCCACGGCACCTTGTTGAATCGCAGGTGCGCACACCGCGGGAATTTCACGCAAGGCGACGGCGGGAATCGGCAAGATGCCGGCCATGAAGCGGACCCTGTGGCGTCGCGTGGGCATGGTTGTCGCGGCCCTGTTGCTGGTGTTGGTCGTCGTCGCGGCCGTGGGACTGAGCGACGTGAGCGTGCCGGACACCTCGCGCTTCGACGCCGACCTGGGCGCCATCCGGGCCCTGGCCGTCTCCACCGGCGCGCCGCTCCCCACCGAAGTGCGCAGCCAGCACGTGGGCCGGGCCTCCGGAGTGCCGCGGGCGCTCGTGGTGGCCGGCAGCGGCTTCGGAGAGGTCACCTTCGACTTCTACGCGTACCAGGTCGTCTATGCCGACGGCCGCACGGTGCTGGTGGACGTCGTGAGCGACGAGAAGACGCAGCAGGCCCAGTTCCCCGGCTCGGAGTTCGACGCCGCGGCCTACACCCGGGTCCAGGAGGCGCTGCGCCGCGCGGACGCGACGGTCGTCACCCACGAGCACTTCGACCACTGCGCGGGCATCGCGCACTCGGCACACCTGGACGAGGTGGCGAGCAAGGTCCACCTCACGGACGAACAGCTGCGAAGCCCGCTCGCGCAGGAAGCCGGCTTCACCGCGGAGCTGCGCGCCCGGCTCACGCCGCTCCAGTACGAGCGCCTGCACCTGCTGCGCCCCGGCGTGGTCCTCATCAAGGCCCCGGGCCACACGCCCGGCACCCAGCTGGTGTACGTGCGGCTCGCCGACGGACGCGAGCTCCTGCTCGTCGGCGACGTGGCCTGGCACCAGGACAACATCCAGATCCCGAGGATGCACCCGCGGCTCACGAACTGGCTGGGCGGCGAGGACGCGCAGGCGATGGCGCACCAGCTGCGGTGGCTGCACGACCTGCGACGCACCGCGCCCGAGCTGCACCCGGTGGTGGCCCACGACGGCGCGCAGATGCAGGACTACCAGCGCCGTGGACTCATCCTGGACGGGCTGCTCTGACCCATGGGCGTGGGCTAATGTCTGACGCCTCCATGCCACAACTCCAACGAACGATGAGCGATGCGGACTGCCTGGCCGAAGCGGAGCGGATCCAGCGGCTGCTGGCCGAGCAGGCCGCGCGGCATGACCGGGAGACCTCCCTGCCTGACGAGGGCTTCGAGGCCATGGCCCGATCCCCGCTGAACACCGCGCTGCTGGAGGGCGCCTCCTGGCTGACCTTCGGGCGCGTCGTCAGCATCCTGAGCCGGGGCAGCGCCTCCTTCGGGACGCTCTGGCTGATGCACCAGGGCTCGGGGCTCGCCTTCCTGGCCCTGCCGGAGCCCGCGCTGGTGGCCTCGTTCCACGACAGGTTCCGCCAGGGAGCTTGGTTCGGCAACGCCCTGTCCGAGCCCACCAGCGGCAACATGTTCCTCATGCCTCACCAGGAGGCCCGCCGCGCCGAGGGCGGCTGGCGCCTGTCCGGGGCCAAGCGCTTCGTGTCAGGCAGCGAGCGGGCCAGCTACCTGCTCACCAATGCCGTGTGTGATGGCCAGCCCGCCTTCTTCCTCATCGACAAGGACGACTCCATCCGGGTGGAGGATGTCTGGGACACCCTGGGCATGCGGGCCACGCGCAGCCAGCTGCTGCACTTCCAGGACACGCTGCTGCCGGAGTCCCGGCGGCTGCGGTTGGATCCCTCCCAGCCCAATCCCATCGCCCTGGGTCTGCCGTGGATCTCCATTGGCATCGCCGAGGCGGCGCTGGCCTTCGCCATCCCCTACGCCAGGGAGCGCAAGCTGCCTCCGGAGAACCGGGCCATCGCGGAGATGCAGTGGGTGCAGTTCTCGGTGGCGGAGATGAGCCTCCGTCTGGAGGCGGCGCGGGCGCTGGCCATGCGCGCGGCCATCGCCACGGATCAGCGCGAGCCGGACTTCCCCGTGCTGCAGATGCAAGCCAAGGTCGTGGCCAATGAGGCCGCCGTGGCCATCACCACCGCGGCCATGGAGCTCGCCGGAGGCTCGGGCTACATGCGGAGCCTCCCCATCGAGCGCTACCTGCGCGATGCCATGAGCGGCCCGCTGATGGCCTGGTCTCCAGCGGTGATCCGCGACTTCCTCGGCAAGGCCCTGCTGGGGCTTCAGCCGCCACCGCCCCAGGCGTGAGCCCGCCCGGCAGGGGGCTCGTGTCTCGGGTGGCGACGTACGTGGACCCGGAGCCGGCGGCGCGCGAGTTCCTGGCGGCGTGAGCCTCCTCTGCAATGACCGACCCGGGAGGAAATGACATCCGTCGAAACACACCTCGCGGGTCGTATGTTTTATTGGGGTATCCATGTCTTGACTGGAAACGGATGATTCAAGTCTATTCAGGGCATGGCCACTCTTCTCGACTTCAAGGCGGTCTTGACCGAGCTGCGCGCTGCCCGGAACGCGCTTCCCCAGGAGACAGCGAAGAACTTCCTGGGGTTTGGCGGAAGCCATGTCTACAAGCGCGATGCCGCGAGGGCGCTGGGGCAAGACCTCATTGATATCTGTGCCGACTGTGTGAACGCCCTCGCGGATCGCTCGACGGCCCGGTTCAATTTCAATGACGAGGTCGCTGTCATTGATGTCCTGTTGAACATCGAGATGGTCACCAAGCCAAAGGCCCAGCTTCAACGCCTGCACGCGGCGGCGCTCAGGTTGAGGGGGCATTGCCAGACAACGGCGGCCATCAACAGGCAGGATGCGGTTTCCACCCGGAACGACTGGAATGGCGCGAAGGCCATTGATGTCGTCATGGCCGAACTCAATGGAAATCGAGGGGTGCTGACCGCCAAGCAACTCGCGGGGCGGGCGCAGTTGATCATCAACAACGCCGGCGACCCCGCCAACATCGACGACGGTGATGGGTGGAACTCCAGCAGGCGGGCGGTCTTCGCGGATCCGCTGGAGCGGGTCTCCGAGGGGAGCCGGGACGTCGTAGGGGACGCGAAGGCGGCGTCGCTCGATGGTCGTCGAGTGGGCGGCCTGGCCATCTGCCATGCCACGGCGGCCGGGATGATCAACGTCCTGGGCCGCAAGCACGCCACCTACAAGGCGGGAGGCAGGGGCCCCGTCCTTCGCGAACAAGCCCGGGCCCTCGCCGTGCAATTGTTGTCGGATCGCAACAAGCTCTATCTCTTGCATTTCAGGTGCACCGCCCAGGCGGACGGGCACTCGTTCATGCTGTGCATGAACCATGATGGCACGGTGACGCTCTCTGAGTCCTGGGCCAACCCGGGGGGCAACGGCCTGCTCCTGGAGCTTCAAGCCGACAAGGTGCTCAGGGGCAAGGCGGAGATCTCGAACGGCAACGCCATCGGCGCCGTCAACCGGATCTTCGACGCATCCCCCGCCGTCCGGACCCAGGGCTATACCCGGCTCTCACAAGCCTATGGTGACAGTGTGCTCTACGAACTGCGCGCCCATGACGAGCATGCGGTGGGGCATCATTGCGGTGACGACTGCCGGGCCAACGACGCCGACATCTCCATCGTGGTCCGCGCCCGGCAGCTCACCAGGCCGGCGACGGTGAGGAATCGGCTCACGGAGCTTCGAGGCGTCTACGACG
This sequence comes from Corallococcus carmarthensis, assembly GCF_003611695.1. Classification (GTDB taxonomy): domain Bacteria; phylum Myxococcota; class Myxococcia; order Myxococcales; family Myxococcaceae; genus Corallococcus; species Corallococcus carmarthensis. Next base: position 18,691 of record NZ_RAWE01000162.1, read on the forward strand.
CCATCGTCTAGCATTCGCCCCAGCCTCCTGAAGAGGACCTCGCGCGAGCAGGGCCCGCGCTCACGGACGCCTGCCGTGAGCGCGGACGCAGGACGTGCCTACTCCCCGCTGTTCCGGACGGTGGGGGCTCGCATGGGTGAGATGAAGCCCGAATAGGCCATCCGGTTCGGTGAGCAGTGCCCGGGGTTGGCCACCTTGTCCGGCGTGGCGTTGCCCGTCATGGCGGTGCTGACCTCCTGCGGCGCGGAGGCGGGATGGGCCTCCAGGAAGAGCGCGACGATGCCGGTGACATGCGGGGTGGCCATGGACGTGCCGCTCACCGTTCGGGTCGCCGTGTCATCGCTGGCCCAGGCCGAGAGGATGCCCTCGCCGGGCGCGAAGACGTCCACGCAGTCGCCATGGTTGGAGAAGGACGCCCGCCGGTCCACGCTGTTGGTGGCACCCACGGTAATGGCCTCGGCGGTGCGCGCGGGAGAGCGCGTGCACGCGTCCTGGTTCTCGTTGCCCGCCGCCAGCACATACGTCACGCCTGACGCGATGGAGCGGCGCACGGCCTCGTCGAGCGCCGCGTCCTCCCCGCCGCCCAGGCTCATGTTGGCCACCGCCGGGGACTGGTGGTGCTCGGTCACCCAGTCCACGCCCGCCACCACGCCCGCCGTCGTCCCGGAGCCCTCGCAGTTCAGCACGCGCACGGCGTGCAGCGACGCGCTCTTGGCAATGCCATACACCCTGCCGCCCACCGTGGCGGACACGTGGGTGCCATGGCCGTTGCAGTCCACGCCGTTGCGGCCGTCGCCGACGGCATCGAAGGCGATGTCCGCCCGCCCGGCGAACTCCTGGTGCGTGGGGCGCAGGCCCGTGTCGATGACGTACACGTGCACGCCCCGGCCCTGCGTCTGGTACAGGTAGAGCTGATTGAGCGGCAGGTCGCGCTGGTCGATGCGGTCAATCCCCCACGTCGCATCGGACTGGCTCTCGTCCAGCGTCACCACGCCATTCTGTTGCACGTACTCCACCTCGGGCGCGGCGGACATGGCACGGGCCTGCTTCTCGTTCATGCGCGCGGCAAAGCCCCGCAGCGCGTGCGCGTACACGTGGAAGGCCTTGCCGCCGAAGCGCTCGGTCAGGCTCCGCGCGACCACCACCGGCGCCAGCGCGGCGTCCCCTTCCCGGGGCTCATTGAGCACGACGACGTACTCACCGGGGACCGGCTTCGCGACCGTGAGGAACTTCTCGCGCACCGGTGTCTGCACGGACGCGGTGCCACGGCAGGGTGTGTCACCGGGTGGCGGTACGGGATCGCCCGCGCTCCGGCACGCCGACAGCAGGAACAGCACGCAGGCGGACGCGACCGTCCGCGACAGGAGCTTCAGCGACATGGGTTCCCCCGGGGGTGGCACTTCCAGCTTCGGCCGGAAGCCGGGAAGCAACGCTGGCGCGGCCTTCCCAGTGAAGTAACGCTTTCTGACTCAAAGCGGTTACTGCCCCGCGGGGCCGCGAAGCGTCCGAAACCTCCACCCGGGAGGCATGAGGCGTTGATTGGGTTTCAGGTCTCGCGCGGGTCAGACGGGTTCCCAGCAACCCGGGGCCGAGGCACCGTCGAGCGCGAGCGTCACCGATACCCCGAGCCCGCGTGTGCCCAGCACCGCCGTGCCGAGCGACCTCTCCAACTCGGGGGTGGAGACCTACCTGCGGACCTTTGACGACCGCAGGAACCCCTTCAACACGGGCTCCTGCGGTTCATGCCATGCGGCCGCGACGCGGGCTGAGGGGAGGCCACGGAAGGCGTCAGCTCGCGCTCCCCACCACGTCGTCCTTGGCCATGCGCTTGACGATGGCATCCGCGAGACCCGGGACCTCCTTCTGCACGTCCGAGGACTCGTAGGTCTTGGTGTTCGTGCTCCACAGCAGTTGTCCGTTCTCGCCCCGGGCGTCGAAGAGACTGACCTGCATCCGCGCCTCCTCCGTCACGGTGTCCATTGAACCGTAGGCACCGAAGTAGTCGTAGTAGGACATGGCGGGATTGACGTTGACGTCTTCATGGACCCCCGCGAAGCGAGCCACCAGGATGCCGTCGTACCCCTGTCCCTGGATGGCGCTCCGGATCGAGTCCTTGTCGGGCTTCGCTCCCGCAGGGAGGACGTCGGAACTCTTGACGGCCTGGACACCCTCCGCCGACAGCTTCGCCGACAGCTCCTGCTCAAGCTGCTGCCGGGTGGCTTCGCTCGGCACCACCGCCACGACGACGACCTTCTTGACAGGGGGATGCTGGGCGAGCGCCGGGCTCTTCCAGCTCTTGCCTACGCTCGTCGAGGCGCAGCCCGCGGCGAGCAGCATCATTCCGGCGAGCAGGGTGAATCCGAAGTGGGTACCGCGTCCTGTTCTCATGGCTTTGTCTCCCAGGGGGCTGAGTGCCCTCCTTGGGAGACGCTGAGGACGTGGCCGCCCGGGGACAAGGCCTCGCGGTGTGAGGAAGCGGGCCCCCGTGTTCCGCGCCTGCCTCCGGAGATGACCGCGTCACGCCTGCGGAGGGTGGGGGCCGTTCCCCAGCTCGCTGTGGACCCCTTGCGCCAGGCGCTCAGGGGCCCTCTCGCCCACGCGCTCCCGCACGGTGGTGCGTGGCCGATGTCGCTGTTCCGCCAGATGCTTCCGTGTCGAGGAAGCACGGGGTCACTCAATGGATGGCGGCTCGGGCTCCAGGAGGTGCGGGGGCTCCGACTGCCCTTCGTCCCGGAGCCTGAGCGCGCGGTCGATGCGCGCGGCGGCGCTGATGAGGCCGAGGTGGCTGAAGGCCTGTGGGAAGTTTCCCAACTGCTCGCGCGTCAGCGGGTGGATCTCCTCCGCCAGCAGTCCCAGGTGGTTCGACGCCTCCGCGTGCGCGACGAAGACGTCCTCGGCCTCCTGGATGCGATTGGCCAGCGTCAGCGCCTCCGCCAGCCAGAAGCCGCAGAGGATGAAGCCTCCCTCCGGCCCCCCGACCCCGTCATCCATCCGGTACCGGCGCAAGAACGGTCCCGCGCCCAGCTCCGCGCGCAGCCAGTCGAGCGTCCTCAGGATGAACGGATCCGTTCCCCGGAAGCAGCCCACGATGGGCAGCAGCAGCAGCGCGGCGTCCGGTTCGTTCCCTCCATAGACTCCGACGAAGTGCTTGCGCGCCGGATCCACGCCGTTGCGCAGGATGTCCGCCCGGATGACGTCCGCCAGGGCGGCACTGGACTGCTCCAGCGCCGTCTCCCCGAAGAGCCGTGCCAGGTGCTGCCCCCGGCGCAGGGCCAGCCACCCCATGAGCTTCGAGTGGACGTTGTGCCGCATCTCCCGGCGCGGCTCCCAGATGCCGTGGTCGGGCTCGCTCCAGCGGCGGGCGGTGGTCTGGATGACCGAACGGAGCAGCCTCCAGGTGCGCAGCGGCAGCTTCCCGCCGGAGCGCTCATAAAGGTACGCCGCGTCGAGCAGCGCGCCCGCGGTGTCGAACTGGAATTGGTCCCTCGCGTCGTTCCCCAGCCGCACCGGCCGCGAGCCCTGGAAGCCGGCCAGGTGGTCCAGCTCCCGCTCCGGCGGCACGGAGGCCCCGTCCAGCGTGTACATCACCTGAAGCGGGTCACCGCGCTGCAACGTGTCGCGTATGAAATAGAAGAACTCGCGCGACTCACTCTGGAAGCCGAGGAGGTTGGTGGCGCGCACCGCCATCGCGGAGTCGCGGACCCAGCTGAAGCGGTAGTCCCAGTTGCGAGGCCCGCCAATCCACTCGGGGAGCGAGGTGGTGGGCGCGGCCACCATCGCGCCCGTGGGGCCGTACATCAGCAGCTTCAGCGCCAGCGCGGAGCGCAGCACGTGGTGCCGCCACGGCCCTTCGTAGTGGAGCTGTTGCGCCCACTCGCGCCAGGCCTGGCGCGTATCCCGCAGGTGGTCGAAGGGCCGGTACGCGGCGAGCGGCTCCGGCCGGTCGGAATCCCACGACAGGATCATCCAGCGCCGCTCGCCCGGCCCCATCCGGATGCGCGTCTGGAGGCCCGTGTCTCCCCGGCAGGGCTGGCCGCGCAGCGCCTCGCAGGGCCGCCACTCCGCCTCCCCGCTGAGCACGGCGACCAGCCGCTCCCCTGCCGACCCGCGGGCGACAAGGCCGTGCTCCTCCCGCTCCACCCGCGTCCGCGACGCCCCGTAACCGAAGCGCGGGTCGAAGACGATGTTCAGCTCCACCGGGCCTTCCAGGCACTCGATGCGCCGGTGCACCTCGTGGACGGTGGAGCGCGGGTCGTTGGTCCACGGCATGTAGTCGATGATGCGGATGGCCCCCTTGCGCTCGAAGCGGAACAGCGTCTCCAGGACGTTGGTGTCCGGGTCGTAGCGCTGCAGGCTCTCGAAGGGCCACACCACGGGGGTGATGCCGGTGATGCCACCCTTCTCGTCATCGAGGATGCCCGCGAAGACGCTCGGGCTGTCGAAGCGGGGGAAGCAGAGCCAGTCGATGACGCCGTCCGGCCGGACGAGCGCGCAGGAGCTTCCATCGCCAATCACCCCGCGGCCCGCCAGGGGGACCTCCCGGTAGGACGCCGGGTTGGTGAACCGGAAGGGGCGGGCCATCCGCCTGGCGGCGCTGTAGAGGTCCATGAGCAGGCGTGTCGCGGGGCAGGAGCGCGACCTCCCGCCCTCAAAGTAGCGACGGCCGCACCCGGCAACCCACCCACGCAGGGGGCCC
>NZ_RAWE01000163.1 GCF_003611695.1 Corallococcus carmarthensis
GTCGGTGCCGGTGCGGCGGAGGGCGTAGGGATGGGGCTCGCGACGGCGGGCGCGGGGATGGGGCTTGCGACGGCGGGCGCGGCAGCCTCGATGGCGGGCGCCTCCGCTGCTTCGGGCGCAGGGGCTGCTTCGGGCGCAGGGGCTGCTTCGGGCGCAGGGGCTGCTTCGGGCGTCAGGTCCCCAATGGGCTCGTCCCGCGTGGGCTCGATCTCCACTTCGACGGAGAGGACCACCTCGGTGTCAGCCGCGACGGGGCTGGAGACCCTTGGTGTTTCAGCAGTGGGCGTGTGGCCGAGGACAAGCTCGGGGGGGAGTGACTCCGACAGGTCCACCGGCGCGCCCGCGGCTTCCAGGGGGGCGGGAGGCGCTGCCTTCGGTGCGGATGTCTCGGTGCCAGGCGTCGGGGTGGACGAGGCCTCGCGCTGGGTGACGAGGCTCGCGGAGGTGAGCTGGGCCGCGGCGTCCTTCGGCTTCGCCCGGGACGTGGCCGGCGTGCCCCTTCGCGCGTACAGGTCCGCGAGCATCTGCTGCACACCCTGATGGGCCGGATCCAGCTCGAGGATCAGCTTGCTCGCGGCGATGGCTCGCGGCAGGAACCCTTCCTTCGCGAAGCCCTCCGCCGCGGACTGGTACGCGGAGACAGCGCGGTCACGCTGGCCGGCCTTGGCCCACGCGTCGCCCATGCGCAGCCGGCTCTGGTGGTCCTTCGGATCCGCCTGGCAGTAGTCCTCGTACAACTCTGCGGCCTTGGCGAAGCGGCCCTTGCTGAAGGCCTCCGTCGCCTTGTCCTTGAGCGCGCGGAGCTCCATTCACTGCGCCCCGCCGGCCGCCGTGCCTTCCTTCGTCGCGGAGGCGCCCGCCGCGACGCGCACCTCCCGGAAGTAGTCGCCCTTCAGCGCGTCCAGCGGCTCGGCCTCCGCGCCGGTGTTCATCTTGCGCAGCGCCGTGGCCGCCGCGGCGCGGATCTCCGGCAGGTCGTGGTACAGGTCGCGCCCCACCACCTCCGCGGACTTCGCGTCGCCAATGGCCCCCAGCGCCAGCAGCACGTCCCGCCGGGCCACGCTGTTGGAGTCGTCCAGCGCCTTGAGCAGCGTGGGCACCGCGTCCTTCGCGCCCATCCGCCCCAGCAGCTGCGCCGCGAGCGCCGCCTCCGCCCCACCCTCCTTCACCACGCCCTGCAACGCCTCCGACGCGGACGCGGGCGGCGCGCCCACGCGCTTCAGCGCATCCAGGACCACCAGCTTCTCGCTGCCCATCTTCGGCAGCGATGCCACCAGCGCGAGCTGCCCCGCTTCACCCTGCTCCGCCAGCGCCAGCGCCAGCGTCTTCTGCAGCTCGCGGTCGGGCTCCAGCAGCGCCGCGCGGGCCACTTCGATGCCCTCGGGTCCCACGGACGTGAGCCCCACCAGCGCCGCCGCGCGCAGCACGGGGCTCGCGTCCTCCGCGTAGCCCTTGAGGATCTCCAGCGCCCCGGGCGCCTTGAGCGCGCCCAGCGCGGTGAGCAGCGTGGCCAGCGGCTGCAACTTCGCGGGCTCCACGTCGTCGCTCAGCTCCGAGGGGACTCGCGGCGGCACCACCACACGCCCTGCCTCCTTGGCGCGGGCCGCGTTCAGCGCCTGGAGCCGCTCGAAGAGCTGCGCGTGCTTGGCGGACCGGTTGTCATCCTTGACCTTCGCCGCCTCCGGACGCGGGGCCGACGGATCCAGGTCCGTGCTGTACTTCTGCGGCAGCACCTGCGGGATCCAGTCCGCGCGGAGCGCCGTGAGTCCGGCGACCTCCTGCTCGTAGAGCTTCTGGATGACGGGCACCACGGAAGCGTCGCGCACGTGCGTCACCGCCTCGACCGCCAGCGAGCGCAGGGCCACGTCCGGCTGGTTGAGCCACGGTGTCACCTTGGGCAGCAGCGCCTGCGCCGCGGGGCCCAGACCCGTCACCGCCTGGAGGCCCGACGCCGCGGAGGCCGGCCGCGACAGCCGCTCCGCGATGGGGTCCGCCGGGCAGCCGCCTCGCGAACGCATGGCGCGGCCTGCATCCAGGGCCTCGTCCCGGGCGCCGTCGAGCGCGATGGCGCACAACGCGGCGTCCGTCATGGGCGTGCGCGGGAAGGTCAGGATGGCTTCGGTGGCCAGCGGGCTCACCGCGCTCTTCTCCACCGCCACCGCCTGGAGCTTCGTGGCGGCGGCCGGGTCCTGCAGCTTCATCAGCGCGCCGATGGCGGACTCGCGCAGCTCCGGGAAGCTCTCGTCGAGGAGCAGCGCGATGGGCGCCACCGCGCGGGTGTCGCCTGCGTCGCCCAGCCCGCGCACGGCGGCGGCGGCGAGGATGACCTGGCTGTCGCGCACCATGGGCAGCAGCCGGTTCACGGCCTCCGCCCTACCGCTCTTGCCCAGCTCCTCGGCGGCGCCCACGCGTTCGGGGAGCGCGCCCTCGGTGAGGGCCAGGAGGTTGCGCTCCCAGAGGCCCTTGGATTCGGCGGCGACGACGGAGGCCATGGCGCCGGGGACGTTGGTGCTCTTGAGGGCCTGGACGATGATCTTTCGCGTGGCGCGGCCCCGCCGTCCGTACTGGAGCGTGAGGTACGCCTTGGCCTTGTCGTTCTTCACCTTGGCGAGCGCCAGGGCGGCCTGTCCCTGCACGGCTTCGTCCGTGTCCTCCAGGAGCTCCCCGAGCAGATCCACGACGCGCGGATCCTGGCTCTCCCCGAGCGCGCCGGCGGCTTCACCTCGCACGATGGCGGAGAGGTCCTTGGCTGCGCGGGTGAAGAGGACCAGGTCGTCCGCGTTGTTCTGCGCGGCCAGCTTCTTCACGGCGGCGGCGCGGATTTCGGGACGGGGGTCCTGGATCTCCGCGAGGAGCTGATCCCGGTTGCCATTGCACCCGACGAGCAGGGTCAGGGCGAGGAAGAGGGGTCGCACGCGGATTCGCATCGTTCTCCCGGAGCGGCGGACGGTGGAGGTAGGCGGCGGTTATATCAACGCCCTCCCGGGCCGCCCACCGACGGAGCGACCCAGGAGGATGGATGTTCTAGCGGGAGCGGCCACCGCGGGGGGGCGGACGGCCTGCCCCTCCCCGAGGCGCCTTGCTGCTCCAGCGCGGCTCGGAGTCGCGAGTCTTGCGCTCCTTGAAATCCTGGTAGCCGCCGCTCTCACCCGGGGGCGCCTTCTTCACGCCCGCGCGGACGATGCGCTCGCCGGAGCCGCTGGGCGCGGACTCCCCGCCGCCGCGAGACCGGCTGCCGGAGGCCTCGCCGCGGGGCTTGAAATCCCGGCGCTCGGGACGGCCCGCGGACTCGCCGCGAGGCTTCCATTCACGGCGCTCCGGACGGTCGCCGCGAGGGGCGCCACCCGCACCCGCCGGCTTGCCGAAGCGGCTGCCACCGCGAGGGGCACCGCCCTCCGCACCGAAGCGGCCCGCGGGCTTGCCGAAGCGGGCGCCGCCACGAGGGGCACCACCCTCTCCGCTACCGAAGCTGCGGCCACGAGGCGCGCCACCCTCGGAACGACCCGCACCGGCGGGCTTGCCGAAGCGGCCCGCGGGCTTGCCGAAGCTGCGGCCACGAGGAGCACCGCCCTCGTCACCGAAGCGGCCCGCGGGCTTGCCGAAGCTGCGACCACGAGGCGCACCGCCCTCGTCACCGCCGAAGGAGCGACCCCGGGGGGCGCGCTCGTCACCGCCACGGCCCGCACCGGCGGGCTTGCCGAAGCTGCGACCGCGAGGAGCGCCGCCCTCGTCACCGAAGCGACCGGCGGGCTTGCCGAAGCTACGGCCGCGAGGCGCGCCGCCCTCTTCGCCGCCGAAGCGGCTGCCACCGCGAGGGGCACCGCCCTCGGAGCGACCTGCACCGGCGGGCTTGCCGAAGCTGCGACCGCGAGGAGCACCGCCCTCATCACCGAAGCGACCGGCGGGCTTGCCGAAGCTGCGACCGCGAGGAGCACCGCCCTCGTCACCGCCGAAGGAGCGACCCCGAGGGGCGCGCTCGTCACCGCCACGACCCGCACCGGCGGGCTTGCCGAAGCCGCGGCCGCGAGGAGCACCGCCTTCGTCACCGAAGCGACCCGCGGGCTTGCCGAAGCTGCGGCCACGAGGAGCGTCGTCACCGCCACGACCCGCACCGGCGGGCTTGCCGAAGCTGCGGCCACGAGGAGCGTCGTCACCGCCACGACCCGCACCGGCGGGCTTGCCGAAGCCGCGGCCACGAGGAGCACCGCCCTCCGCACCGAAACGACCGGCGGGCTTGCCGAAGCTACGGCCGCGAGGAGCACCACCCTCTTCGCCGCCGAAGCGGCTGCCACCGCGCGGCGCGCCACCCTCGGAACGACCCGCACCGGCGGGCTTGCCGAAGCTGCGGCCACGAGGCGCGCTGCCCTCTTCACCGCCACGGCCCGCGGGCTTGCCGAAGCTGCGGCCGCGCGGAGCACCACCCTCGTCGCCACCACGGCCCGCGGGCTTGCCGAAACGCCCACGCGGCGCATCCTCACCACCACGGCCCGCGCCCGCCGGCTTGCCGAAACGGCCACCGCCGCGCGACGCACCGCCCTCGGCGCTCTCCCGCGCCGGCTTGCCGGTACGGCCCGCGCCACGAGCGGCCTTGCCGTAGGTGGCGCCCTCGGCGGCGTCGGACTCCGTCACTTCCTCACCGTCGTCATCGAACGACGGCACGCCCTCCAGGTCCACATCCGCGTCCGCGTCATCCGCCGCGTCCAGCGTCGCCCCGCGCTTCGCGAACTTCGGCGGACGCGTGCCACCGTCCTGCACGCCCTTCCACTCCTTGCGCTCCGGACGCGCCTCGCGGGTCTTCGGCCCCGTCGGAGCCTTCTTGGCCGCGCGCTCCGTCTTGCGCGGCGCCACCGGCGCGTCGTCGTCCATGGACAGCTCGACATCGTCGTCGTCCGGCCCGTTGAAGCCCGGCGCGGAACGCCCGTGACGGCGCGGCGGCAGCTTCAGCTCCGAGGCGGCGGGCTGTGCGCGGCCCTCGGCCACCTCCGTGAGCTGGAGCACCTCGGCGAGCTTCAGCGGCCGCAGCTCGCCGGGGCGCAGTCCCTCCACGCCCACACCCGCGTAGTTCGGACGGAACAGGCGCACCACCGGGTGCCCCACCGCCGCGCACAGGCGCTTGATGAGGTGCGGACGGCCTTCCGCCACGACGATCTTCAGCCAGGTGTTGCGCTCGGCCTTCTCGAAGATGTCCACCGACACCGGCGTGGCCATGCCGTCTTCCAACCGCACGCCACCGCGCAGCTTCTCCAGCGTGGGCATGTCCGGCACGCCCTTCACCTTCGCCAGGTACGAGCGAGGCACCTGGAAGCTGGGGTGCGTGAGCTTGTGCGCCAGCGCCCCGTCATCCGTGAAGAGCAGCGCTCCTTCAGCGTCGTAGTCCAGACGGCCCACGGGGAACAGGCGGCGGCCCGTCTCCTCCAAGTAGTTGGCCACCGTGGGCCGGCCCTGCGGATCCGACAGCGTCGTCACGACGCCCACGGGCTTGTAGAGCAGGTAGTACGACGATTCTTCCGGCGGCGTGACGAGCTTCCCATCCACGGTCACCAGGTCCGTGCCGGGCTCCACCCGGCTGCCCAGCTCCGTGACCGTCTCGTTGTTCACTCCGACGCGACCGGAGGTGATGAGTTCTTCCGCGTGCCGGCGCGAAGCCACTCCCGCGCGAGCCAGGTACTTCTGCAAACGTTCCGCCGCCATGCCTTGCCTTCTTCCAGTTGCCGCCCGTCACTCGGGCTTGGGCCCCTCGCTATCACCCTTCTCGGGCGAAGGGGGGCTTTCCAGGATGCTGGCACTGACCTTCTGGCTCCGCTCCGCGGCGGCCATGGCCTCCTCCAGTTCCTCCAAGGCGGCCTCACTGGCCGCCTCGTTCTTCTCCATCCGCTTCGTGAAGTTCGGGTCCGACAGCGCCGCCACCGTCCCCTCCGCCTTCGGTGCCGGCGGCGCCGCCTCCTTCTCCACGATGTCCCGGTGCTCCTGGGTCAATTCATGGAATTCACGGAGCGTGGGCAGCGCGGAGAGGTCCTTCAGCGCGAAGAACTCCAGGAACTCGCGCGTGGTTCCATAAAGAATGGGGCGGCCGACTTCTTCCCGCTTGCCCAGGATTTTCACCAGCTTGCGGTCCATCAGCGCCTTGAGCACCGCGCCGCAGTCCACGCCGCGGATGTCTTCCAGCTCCGGCCGGGTGACGGGCTGGCGGTACGCGATGATGGCCAGCGTCTCCACCGCCGCCCGGGTGAGCCGCTGCGGCTTCACCCGGAGGTAGCGCCGGACGTACTCCGCGGAATGGGGGTCCGTGCGGAACTGCCACCCGCCCGCCACCTCGTAGAGGACGACGCCGCTGATGCCCTCCCTGTGGATGCCGGAGAGCTGATCCATCGCCTGGAGGATGGGCTCCCGGGGGATGCCGGTGGCCTGATACAGCTCGTCCACGGACAGGGGCCGCTCCGCCACGAAGAGCACGCTCTCCAGCACGGTGCGGATGCGGTCCGGGGAGAGGTTGCGGCTCTTGGCGAGCAGCTTCTCGAAGGAGGACTGCAGGTCCGGGACGTTCTCGGTGTCGTCCGAGTCCTCCTCGATGGCGGCCGCCTCCACCCCGTCCAGCTCCGCGTCGTCGGGGCCTGGGCCGGTGACGGCGGCGATCTCCTCCTCGGAGAACTGTCCGGGGCCGCCGGGCGTGCCAGGGGCGGGCGTCTCGTCACCGTCGTCGGGACCGTTACCGGTAGTCACTCTCGTCGACCTCCGTGGGGAGGAGCTTCTCCAGCGCATCCCCGTTGGGCGTCACCTGGATGGGGCCCAGGGGCTCCTCCTGGAAGACCTTGATGAGGCGGCGCTTCACCATCTCCAGCATGGCGATGAAGGTGATGACCACCTCCTGGCGCGTGGCCGCCTCCGTGAACAGCGCCTCGAACACCACCTGCCCGTCCTTGCGCACCCGCTCCGCCAACCGGAGGATGGCCTCCGACAGGCTCACGCGCTCCAGCACCACCTCGTGCTGCACCTTGGGCGTCAGCCGCTCGAGCACCCGGTCGAGCGCCTCCACCAGCTTGAGGACGGAAATCTCCTGGAGCCCCACCTCGTCTTCCGGGATGGGGACTGCCTCCACGGGCACCTTCCGGGCGAACACGTCCCGGTCCAGGATGTCCTGCTTGGCCAGGTGCTCCGCGGCGTCCTTGTACTTCTGGTACTCCAACAGTCGGCGCACCAGCTCCGCGCGAGGGTCCTGCGCCTCCTCCACCGCCGCGAGCGCGTCCGCCCCTTCCGGCACCTGGGCCGCGTCCTGCCGGGGCAGGAGCATGCGGCTCTTGAGGTGGGCGAGCGTGGAGGCCATCACCAGGAACTCCCCGGCGATGTCCAGGTTCAGCTCCCGCATCCGCTCCAGGTACTCGAGGTACTTGCCGGTGATCAGCGCCAGCGGGATGTCGAAGATGTCGACCCGATGCTCCTTGATCAGATGGAGCAGCAGGTCCAGGGGACCCTCGAAGTTGGGCAGCGCCACCCGGAAGGCGTCTCCGGGCGTGCGCGGCAATCCCTCCCCGTCGGGGTCCGGCGGGAGGTCGTCGGGCGGTGGGGGCTTGCGACCTTCGCTCACCGGCCGGCGTCCTTCTGGGGGGATGGGAACTTCGTCATGCGAAAGGGTCCGAAATTCCGGCCTTTAGCGCGCGCCGGGGGGACAGACCTCCTTAGCAATGCCTCCCAGGGGGGTCAAACATTTGAACAGGAACGGGCGTTCAGGGGATTCCCACGGCCCGTCTCACCTGGTCCATCAGGCGGGTGGCTTCCGCCCGGGCGCGCTGGGCGCCGTCCTGGAGGATGCGCTCCAGCTCCCCGGGGTCATTGAGCAGTTCCTGCCGGCGCTGGCGGGCGGGGCCGAAGGTGACGTGGAAGGCCTCCAGGAGCTTCTTCTTGAAGTCGCCGTAGCCCTTGCCGCCGGCCTTCCAGGACGCGTCCACGTCGGAGAACTCACCGGGCGGGAGCATCAGCTTGAGCAGGTCGTAGAGCGGCGCGTCCACGGTGGGCTTGGGCGCGTCCACGGGCGTGGAGTCCGTCTTGATGGACATGATGCGCTTCTTGATGTCCTTCTCGTCGCCGAACAGCTCCAGCGTGTTGCCGTAGGACTTGGACATCTTCTGTCCGTCGATGCCGGGCACCGTGGCGGCGCTCTCCTGCACGAAGGCGGCAGGGAGCTTGAGGATGCCGGGCGCGTGGCCCCGCTCCTTGCCTTCCGGATCCGCCGGGTCGTAGCCGGGGACGTACTGGGTGTTGAACTTCACGGCCCAGTCGCGCGCGAACTCGATGTGCTGGATCTGATCCTTGCCCACCGGCACCTGGTCCGCGCTGTAGAGCAGGATGTCCGCGGACATGAGGACCGGGTACGCATAGAGGCCGAAGTCCGGGCTGATGCCGCGGGCGACCTTGTCCTTGTAGCTGTGCGCGCGCTCCAGGTGGGCCTGGGGCACCACGGTGCCGAGGATCCAGTTGAGCTCGAGCACTTCCTTCACGTCGCTCTGGCGGAAGAGGACGGCCTTCTTCGGATCCAGGCCCAGCGACAGGTACGTGAGCGCCGCGTCGCGCGTCAGGTCCAGGGCGAGCTTGGGGTCCCGGACGGTGGTGAGCGCGTGGTAGTTGGCGATGAAGTAGTAGGCCTCGCCCTGATCCTGGAGCTGCACGAACTGCCGCATCGCCCCGTAATAGTTGCCGATGTGCAGCCTTCCGGACGACTGGACGCCTGAGAGAATCCGCATCGCGATTCGCGCTCCGAATGACGGGTGGAGGACACGGCTCGTTCGCACACCCGCCGTCGTGCTGCAACCTTCCGTTGGGACAGGTGAGCCCTTTCAATGCCTGACATTCGCGTGCCCTGCCCTCCTGGAACATTTCGCCCGGGCAGGAAAAGCCCAGCAGTTTCCATGGGTTGAGAGGACTCAGGTCTCCCGCTACCCTGGCGGCCGGCGCAGCACGTGGCCCGCCTTGGAGGGCGCCAACGGATGGAAGCGTTCACAGGAAACCTGGCCAGCTATCGGCTCCAGCTCGTGTTGCCTCCGCTGTTCACGACGCCTGGAGTGGAGGGGACGCTGCGGGTGGAGCGGGGAGCGGTGCGCCGGGAGTTCTACCTGCGGGACGGGCACCTGGTGGGCGTGGCCTCCACGGATCCGAGGGAGCATCTGGCGCAGGTGTTGGTGAACCTGCGGATCCTGGACGCGCCCCGGGCGGCGGCGGCGTTCGAGGCGGCCGAAGGGGCGAACCTGCCCTACGGCACGTTCCTGGTGCAGCGCTGCTTCGTGGAGCTGTCGCAGCTGACGGAGGCGATGGAGCACAAGGCGCGCGAGGCGCTGTTCGACTGCTACGCCTGGGAGTCGGGCGAGGTGGAGTTCACGCCGGGCCTGCCCCTGTCCGGGCGCGCGGTGGGCCTGCGGCTGCCGCTGGCCACGTTGCACCGGGACGCGGTGGCGCGGGTGCAGGAGTGGGCGCAGTTCCGGGAGATCTTCCCGCGCCTGGACACGACGTTCCGCGTGTTCCGCGAGTTCGCGGTGGAGACCTTCTCCGAGGAGGAGGACGTGCTCCTGGATCTGGCGGCGGGCGGCGCGACGCTGGGCGAATTGCTGGCGAGCGCGAGGGAGGCCCCGCTGTTCGCGGCGCGCTGGGTGCTGCATCTGTACCGGCGGGGAGCGCTGGCGCCGCACCGGTCCACGGGGCTGACGGTGGGCGAGTCCACCGAGTTCACGGAGCTCCTGGCGCTGGTGCGCGCGTTCCTGTCATCGCGCAAGTACGACCTGGCGGTGGCGTTGGCGGCGCAGGTGTTGGAGCGGGGGCCGGTTCCGGAGGCGCACGCGCTGTACCGCGAGGCGGAGGTGGGGCTGACGCTGTCGTTGAGTGACGCGCTGTTCGCGTTGGACGGGAGGCTGGTGTTCGAACCCATCCCCCGCCCTGCCCCGGCGGATCTGACGGCGGATGACCTGTATCTCTATTCCAAGCTGCGCGGCAGCCGGAGCATCCGTCAGGCGTTGCGCACGGCGGCCATGGGTGAGCTGGCCGCGTCACGGTCTGTGGAGCGGCTGAGGGCCGCGGGGCTGATCCGCGTGGCCCCGCTGGCACCCGGTGCGCCGGAGCCCGCGCCGAGGCGGACGATCACGGAACCTTATGGGTTGAACCTGGGGGACCCGGGCCGGAGCTGAACCCCGCGCAATCGCATGGCAGGACGGCACACCCTCATGGGTTGTGTTCTGGCGAGGACTTGCCAGTCAATGCACATCTGTCCTTTCCTCGCCTTCAATGAAAATCGAGTTCGAGAAGCCGCCCAAGGAATACTCGCCCGCCGAAATCGCAGAAATCGTGTTGAAGATGTGGCCCGCCACGGCGCCGCCACCGCCGCTCGAAGATGTGCTCGGCTGCGTCAAGTCCCTCGCCGCCGAGAACGCGACGGTCAATCTCGTGACGCTGGCCGCCGCCGTTGAGTGCATCATCCGGACCCACTACGGGGACTTCTACACGGATTGGGAGCAGTTGCTGTGCGCCACCCGGGCCCTCCCAATGCTCAGCACCCACGAGAAGTACAAGAAGCTCGTGGATGACAGCTGGGCCAAGTTCAAGGGCACGAACACGGAGCTGGATGAAGCGGAGACCGATGCCCTCGCAGAGGCCGTCCTCAAGCCCAGTCCAAAGCTCGCGTGGGCTGAGTCGACGTTTCGCTATGTCTCCACGAAGGTCGACGAGAAATACGTCATCCCCTGCATCAAGCTGACGAAGTGGAAGTCCGAGAAGGGCAAGCTGAAGCAGGAGGCGATGCTCTCCGAGCATCAGGGCCGCAGAAACCCGCCCCCGCCCCTGACCATTGCCCGCGTCGAACGCGTCGGTGGCTTGGAACTCTCTCCCCAGCACATTGACTACAAGCTCCGTGTGCTCCAGTTCGTCTTCGAGTCCGGCTTCCTGGGCGGCTTGAAGCGGACGAACTACCAGGCGCCGTTCGGCTCGAAACCGAAGCCGTTCATCCTTCAGGATCCCTGGTCTCTGATGCAGCTGCGCAACCTGTCCAAGCGCACACGGACCTGGGTCGACGACCTCCTCGAGAGGGTGAACCTCAAGGACGCGGTGGACCGTGCCCGCACCGTCCACCTGACGATCGCCAAGGGCCGGATGCTGATGGTGGATTGCTGGAGCAACATCGTGGCCGTGATCAAGGCGCTCAAGGAGGCCTACCCCTCCGAAGGCCATGCCTATGTCTGTCTGGGAGGCAGTCCCGCCCCCATCATGATCGCGATGGAGCACCTCGACCCCACGTCCCAGATCTTCCACCTGCCGGTGAGCGGCATCAAGGGAGGGGTGGAGTACTGGCTGGGGCAGGTCGATACGATCTGGGAGCGGTACGCCGACGCCATTTCGGTGCACTTCTCGAAGTACCTCCCACCGTTGGGGGGAATCCGTGGGAACAAGCTCGTGATCGTCGACTACACGTCCACGGGCACCGCGCTCGCCGTCGGCATCGTCCTGGTCCGGAAGTATTACGCCAGGCTCGTCAGCACCTCGAAGTCCACCGAGGTGGTGGCCCCCAAGGTGTTCGGATTCGCCTTGTGCACGAACTTCCATCCGAACCCGAAACTCCTGGAGGGAACGGTGTTGCACAACCTGGGCAAGAATGAACTGGGGATCGCCCTGGAGAAGCAGACCCTCAAGGGAACGGGACTTCGAGGGCTCGCGAAGATGGAGATCGCCAGCCTCCAAACGACTCCGGAGAACGTTCCCGAAACCCAGCTCGATGTCGCGGGACTGATGCGGATGCTCGCACAGATCCAGCTGAAGATGACTCCGAAGCAATTGAAGTAGGCGCTCATCCATGCGCAGGACGACGACGGAGCCGGACGGTTTGAATCTGGGGGATTTGGGCGGAAACTGAGGCCATGCGCTTTCGACCCTTCCTGAAGATGTCCTCCGCGGGGGATGCACGGGGGCAGGCCAGTCCTTCGGGGAGCTGGGTGGCACTGGAGAAGCTCCATGGCGCGCAGCTCGTCCTGGGCGTGCAGGACGGGGCGGTGCACTTTGGCAAGCGCAAGGCCTGGCTCGAGGAGGGGGACTCCTTCTTTGGTTGGCAGCTGCTGCGCCTGTCCTTGCGCAACGCGGCCCTGAAGGCGGTCCGGACGCTGGAGCTGGGGGACGCGCGCGTCTATCTCTACGGAGAGCTGCTGGGGGGCCGTTATCCCCACCCGGAGGTGCCCGCGGTGCCGGGAATGATGCCGGTCCAGACGGGTATCTGGTACGCACCGGACCTGCATTGGGTGCTGTTCGATATCCTCGTGGCCCGGTCGGACGAGGATGAAGGCGTGATGCTCTCGCATCGCGACGTGGAGACGGCCGCGAAGGCCGCCGGGGTGCTGGCTCCTCCCCTCGTGGCGCGAGGAACCCGGGCGCAGCTGGAAGCCGTCCCTACGCGAGCGCCGACGCGGCTCCCCGCGATGCTGGGTCTGCCCCCGCTGGCCGACAACTGGGCGGAGGGGCTCGTCATCAAGAGTGAGCAACCCGTGGCGCCCGGCACGCGCGCCGCCTTCAAGCGGAAGATCGAGGAGTTCGACGAGGCCCGCTTCGACGAAAGCACGGCCTGGGATGCCCACCAGCGGCTGTCCATCGCCGAGCTCCAGGACTGGTCCTCCCGCCTGGTGAATCCCGCGAGGATCGCCAGTGCCCTCTCGAAATGCGGGCGCGCCGACGTGGAGGCCATCGTGAGCGAGGTCGAGCTGGATGTCCGGGTGGACCTGGAGCTGGCCTTCCCTACCGCGTGTCAGTCCTTGGACCCCGCGAGCGAGGAACGTCTGTCCGCGCGCGTTCGCGAGCTTGCCCGGCCACTCATCCGACAGGCCCTGGATGCAGCTGGGAGCGGAGCCTGATCAAGGGAACTTGAGCGTGCCCTCGCGCCAGGCTTTGAGGATGTACGCCGCACGAAACCCGACGAGCCCGGGACGCTTCGCGAGCCAGAGCAACGTCGGTTCGCCAAGCTCGGGAGCGAATTCCAGGACATGGGAGGCAGCATGCGTCCGGAGGGTTTCGTCCTCGCTCTTGAGCAGGGGGATGAGTTGGGACGTCGCACCACGGCTCCGAAGCTCTTGATAGGCCCCTAAGATCTTGTCGTTGGCGCGATTGGCGGACCGCGAATCAGCGGCATCCAAGGCCTGTCCGTACGCGACCGACCCCTCCGCGTACCACTGGATGAGTTCCTCAATACTGGCCTTCTGAAACTTCCGGGCACTCATGGAATGACTCCATAGCGCATGAGGATCATCATCCCGAAGTCGCGCTGAGCCTGGACGGACTGACTGCTCAACCATTGCCTCACGGTCGTCTGTACTCCCGTGGTGAAGAAATCCTTGGACGAGTAGTACGCACTGATCCGTTGGTGGATGGCTTCGTCGATGGCGATCACGTTCTCGGTGTTGTGCAGGGCCTGGGGACCGAACCGCTGAACGTTGCCATCTGTTTGCTCTACGATGTGGTGCCACTGCTTCCCAGGCCCTGCGGGTCCCCGAGCCCGCTTCAGGGCGCTGAACGAGTTCCAGGAACTGGCCGGAGGTGCTCCCCTCCCCTTCGCCACCATGGCGACGGCCGTGGACGGAAGGGAGAGCGTGATGACTCCGCCCGAAACGGACACTGCCCTCACCTGCTCAAGGCTCGCGACGTTGACGCCAACGCGTGAGGCCACCGCCGCGCCTCCCGGGAAGTTCGGCAGCGTCGAAAGCCGGGCCGCCAGCAACGACGCGCCACCGGTCAAGCCATGGCTCACGGCGACCGTGACCGCGAGGACGAGGACCCGCGCGATGGATGGCCCTACCCGAGCGGCGAAGCGTTGACCGGACTGATCCAGTTCTTCCCAGGTGGTGGCCTGGTTCGTCTCGAGCTTCAGCTCCTGACTCGCATCCACCAGTTCCAGAAACGTCTCCGCCCCCAGGTAGATCAAGAGCAGGGCCGAGATGATCGCAGCGGCCTTGGTGAAGGCAGGCTCGGGGTTCGCGGCCAGCGCTGCCCAGGTCACGAGACCGGTGGCGATCATCGAATAGAAGAGCTGGGGCGCCAGGGTGTCCTCAACGGCCCTGGCGATGCTCGCCTTGAGGGGGTCCAGGGACAGGGCCAGCGCCACGCCCAGCTTGTCCCAGTCACTCAACCCCATCGCGTCTTCGAGCAGCGAGATGCAGTCGCCTCGACGGGGCCCCGGTTCGCAGAAGCCGCCAAAGCCACGGTCCGTCACCCGCGGCCCTCGGGAGTCGTCATCGCTCGTGGGATAGGAGGCCCGCACCCAGTGGCCCGGCCGAGAAGCCCGGAGGCGCAGGGGCGTGGCCAGGAGCAGCGCGGTCAGTGCCTCCTCGAAGGCATCCGCCCCCACGGCCACGGCCCTGACGGGAGACGGAGGGCTGTACTCGATGGGTGCGCCATCACCGGCATCCAGCCGCACCCTGCCCCGTGGGGCAGCGCACGCGCTGAGCAAGGCGACGAGCAGGACAGCGAGATGAACTCGAAAGGCCATGAGCCTCCTCCCTAGCGCGTGGACTGAGCCAAGGGGAAGCCTGGGCGGCAACTGGGCGCCAGCCCCGAAGGACAGAGCGGCGGTTTCCTGAACCGCGGGCCATGGGTATCCAGAAGAGAAGCCCGGCGAAGGAGCGCGGAAGATGGAGCAGGCAGCCCGTGAGCGGATCACCCTCGTGGAGGTGCTCGAACGGACGGCGGCCTTCGACGTCTTCACCGCGACCATTCAAGCCGCGGTGCAGCGTCTGGAAACAGAGGGCGTGAGCACCCTGCTCAGCATCCAGTTCCACGCCCGGCCGGAGGACACGGAAGTGGGCGCGGTCATCACGTTCGCGGACTCGCGCCGGGTCATGGAGCACATCCGGATGATCTCCGGCTGGCCGGAATTCAAGGCCCTCCTCGGCGTCGCGAAGCCCGTGGACGTGCGCGTCTACGGGCGACTCGGCGAGGAGGCGCATGCCTGGCTCCGGACGATGAACGTCGTGAGCAAGGTCTTTGAAAGCCCCGTGGCGGGCTTCGTGCGCTGAAGCGGCTCAGCTCGCGGCGCGCAGGGGCACGCTCACGGTGCGGGTCGCTGCATCCACCCGTCCGAGCCACGCGCTCAAGCGCTTGCGCTTTTCCACCTCCGCGCCCTGCCAGGGCGTGAGCGGCGTCCGCAGGCAGTGCAACTGCGCGAACAGGGCGAGGTCCGCCACGCTGAGCGGACCGTTCAACCAGAAGCCGTGCTCCGGGGCCCGCGCGTCCAGTTGATCCAGCAGCGCTCCGAAGCGGCGCCAGCAGGCGTCCGGACCCGCGCGCCAGACGTCGCGCGCCACCAACCGTTGCACCTGCTTGCGCCGCAGCAGCGTCGGAACCACCGCGCGCACCGGCGCCGGCATGGCCCGGAAGAAGGCGGCACGCGTCGCGGGCCAGTTGCGGTCATCCGCCCACCGGGCCGCGACCAGGAAGCCGTTCACGGAGGTGTCCGCGAACTCCTCCCAGAGCAGTGCCTCCGGGGACCGCGAGATGCGGCCGGGCACCAGCTGCTCGATGCGCGCGAGGATGTCCGTGGAGTCCGGCACCGCCTCCGCCCCCACCAGCAACACCGGCACCTGGCCCGTGGGACTGTGGGGACGGTGAGCCGCCGGGTTGTCCGCGCGGATGCACGCATAGGACAGCCCCGCGTACTTCAGGGCCCGGTGGGCCTTCAGGCAGAAGGGAGAGTAGCTCTCGAAGCCGGGCAGGCCCGGGTCGGCGAGTTCCAGCAGGGTCAGGGGCAGCGATGCGTTCGCGGTCATGAGGCCACCCTGCGCCCGCGCTGTGACAGCCTTCTGTCAGGATAGTGACGGCGTGCCCGCGCGGCTCAGCTGTCCCAGTGGATGTCCAGCCACTTCAAGGTGGGGATCTCCACCTGGAAGGGCGCGAGCATCAGCTTCCGGTAGTCCATCACCACCTGGGTCATCTTCTTCTCCAGGAAGATCCGGACGTCCTCATGGGTCTCGAAGTAGTCGTTGACCCGCTTCAGGGCCGCCTGGATGCCCCGCACCTCATCCCCGGTGTAGCCGTTGGTGAACTCCTCCCGCGTCCGCACGAGCATGAGGAAGGTGGTGAGCTCATCCGCGACGACCGGGGGGATGAACTCGTAGTGCATGGCGATGAAGGCGGCGATCTCGTTCTTCGTGCCACCCAGGAAGTTGGCGTTCGTCGGATCCAGCGAGGCGCCGCTCAGGCTGTTGCAGTACGCCCGCATCACGTCCTTGAGCGCCGCGAGCTGGCGCACGTCCGCGACGGATTGGATCTGATAGTTCGTCAGGGCCTTCAGCTTGCTCCCGAGCTCGCCTTGCGGCGGGACCAGCATGAAGGACGCGGCTCCCAGGACGTCGACGCGGCATTGCGCGGAGAACTTCTTGCGCAGCCCGATGGCGGCCTCCTTCAGCGCACCCTTCCGCCGCGACAGGCTCCGGAAGAGCCAGCCTTCGTCGTAGATGGCCTCCAGCTTCGCATCGTCGATCTTGCTGGCCTTCACGTCGATGAGCTTGCTGTCCACCAGCAGCTTCGCCACCCCCGACGGGCTGTCGTTCACCTCGTTCCCGATGCAGTAGACGTAGATGTGCACGTCATCGAGGGTGGTCAGGAGCGTCTTGTCCTTGTTGGACTCCACCTTGAAGGCCTTCACCTGGAGGGTCGTGCCTCCGGTGCTTTCGACCTCCGCGTAGCCCACGTTCTTCTGGAAGGTCGACGTGACCATCCGGTTCACATGGGTCCCGTTCTGGGCGAGCTGGGGGGCATTCACGAGCAGGGAGTTGGCGAGGATGTTCACCCCGGACCGCACCAGCCAGTGCACCTTGTGGCCGTACCGGATGGCCTGCTCGACCGCGTCGATGGCCGCGTTTCCGCCCTGGATGCAGATCGTCTTGCCCGTCTGCCCGCTCGTCGCCAGGTAGCGCATGAGCTGATCCATGTCCATGATCCGCCGGTCCTGCTCCCACCCCTGGGGGGCCTTGATGCCGTTGGCCTCCGTGGGCTTGAGGTAGCTCCCGTTGCCCGTCATCAGGAGCAGCTCGCGGGCCTTGATGGGCTCATGCACCTTCTCGAACTCCGCCGGCGTGAAGGTGATCTCGAAGTGCTTGTCGTCCTCGCCTCCTGCATCCTTCCATTCGACCTTCGTCACGTGTCCCCAGAGGCGGGTCAGTCCCAGGTTCATGGCGCGGCCAATCACCTCCAGCCACTCGTCCTTGAAGCTCTCGCGGGTCGTGTAGCCCTGGGACTGCGCGAACAGGGTCTCCTCGTTGTCCACGGGATCACTCGTGCTGAAGACCTTCTGCCACTCCTCCTTCACCTTGGTCCGGGTCTGGTTGTTCTGGAACGAGGAGAGCGGCCGGGTACTGATGACCTGGCGGGTGTGATTGACGACGTAGTTGCTGCCCCGCCCCGTGTATTGGTCGGTCTTGTCGATGTGCCACGGGTTGGTCATGCCGATGAGCACCGTGTTCGCGAACAGGCGCCGTTCGGACGTGAGGTCCAGCAGCGACTTGTTCTCCGGGGCCTTCTGCAGGTCGATGTCCTTGTCACCGACGAACAGCAGGTGCGCGAGCGCCTTCCTCCGGGCCTCCTCGCCCTGGATCTTCCCGAGCTGATCGGTGAGCTGCTTCCGGATGCCCGTCGTGAGGTCCGACCCCATGCGCGCATCGAGGTAGTACATGGCACCGCCACCGGCGCCGATGATCGCCTTGTCGAAGATGGGCATGGGGCCCCCCAGTGAAGGAAACGGTTGGAACGAAGGAGCGCGGAGTGGCGGTGCCCTGCCCTCCTCCGCGCCCCGGATGTCACGGGCCTACTGGCCGTTGTACTTGAGGTCGCGCGGGTTGACGGGCGGGGTGCCGCGGACGGCGTCGAGGGCCTCGAAGGCCTTCATGCCGCTGTTGCCCTGCGTCGCGGCCTGCCACGCGGGCAGCGACTTGAAGGCGAACACCATGTCGAAGTCCATGGGCACCGTCCCGGGATCCAGGGGCACGCTGCCCGGGTTGTCCTGGAACCACTTCATCCAGGCCTGAGACCCCGGCTGCTCCAGGACGAGGGCGTTCTTGTCCGGCCCCCCCACCGTCGGCGGCATCGTGGTGGTGGGCAGGAGGAAGGTCTTCATGGGCCACTCGGCCACGCTGTGGCAGCTCATGCACGACGAGGCCTGCACGTTGCGCACGAGCTTGCCGTTGACGATCGCGGGATCCACCACCGCGCCGTCGTTCGGGCCCGACAGGCGGCCGCCCCACCCCAGCGTCGCCGTGGAGTACTCGGGCGCCGCGGGGTTGATGACCGTCTCCTGCAGCGGCATGCCCGGGTTGAGCGTGGAGTTGACGTTCGGATCATCCCCCCACATCGCGCCCAGGGGGATCATCTTGTCCCACGCGCTGCCCGGCACGCGCATGTCATAGACGAGCGTGGAGAACACCCAGCCCGTCTTGGGCGCCGTCTTGGTGTCCTTGACGATGATGTCGAACTGCATCACCGACGCGTTCATCACCTGCGGCGGCGCGGTCGACGGGCCGTTGGGCGGCGTGACGTAGACGGGCCACAGCGTCGCGCCCTCCATCACCGGCCAATCCTTGGCCAGCGCGCTGGTCAGCGCCACCTTGATGACGATGGAGCCTTCCGGGAACTGCGCGGACGTGTTGGTGAGCGTGGGGTTCATGGCCGTCTTGCCCCACACCTGCCCCAGCGCGTACGCCGCCACCTTGTCGTAGTAGGTCAGCACGTACGTCGTCATGTCGACCTTGAGCCCGGACGCGGCGAAGGTGACCGCGGGGAACTCGGAGCCCACGTAGGTGCCGTGGATGCTCTCCCGGATGGAGGCGAGCCACGGCTCGTTGTACCAGCCCGCCTTCGCCGCATCCCACTGGGGATAGTTGTAGAGCAGCGTCTGCATGGACGGCGCGATGTAGGCCTTCAGCGCGTTGACGTACGCGATGGCGTTGGTCTTCGAGATGGGCTGCCCCTTGAGCGCGGCGATCCACGGCGGATTGGCCGGCGGCGCCACGGGCGACTGCGGATAGTCGTGGCTCAGGCTGAACAGCGGGCCCTGGTACTGCGAGGGCGGCGGAACATTGCCGTTGTTGTCCGCGAAGGGGTTGGCGTTCACCGAGTTGCGCTCGAACGCCTCGCGGGCCACGGCGAACGGCGTGCGGACCTTGGCCTCCGCGGGGGCGGCGCCGGAGGCCGGCACCACGTTGGCGGTGGGCGCCTTCTTGGGCGGAGCCTTCGCTTCGGCCGCGTTGGCCTCCGGCATCTTGCAGCCGGCGAGGGACAGCGCCACGCAGCCGGTAAGGCCCAGGACGCCTGACATCAGGGATTGGCGAGAACGCTTCATGGACGAGCAGTCCTTCGACAGGGATGCGGACATCATGTCCGCCGCCACCGCCCTGCTCTGCACACGGCGATCCACATCCCCGGAATGCGTCGTTTCCCCTGGGAACCCTCGTCCACGGCGCGAGCGCGGGCCTCCGGCGCGTCTTCACCGCAAGCGATTGCGTCCCCGCGCGACGCAGACCCGCGCCCCGCTCACGGGAGGGGTCTCCTCACCCCGGAAGGGACGTTGCGCAGCCCGCCATCACGGCCCGGCCGGGCGCTTGCGCGCCGGGGGCTTCGGCTTGAACGCGTCGCTGCGCGGGTGGAACTCGTCGTACACCTTGCGCAGCCGCGCGCTGTTGACGTGCGTGTAGATCTGCGTCGTCGCCAGGTCCGCGTGGCCCAGCATCTGCTGCACCGCGCGCAGGTCCGCGCCGCGCTCCACCAGGTGCGTGGCGAACGAGTGCCGCAGCTTGTGCGGCGACAGCGGCTTCAGGATGCCGGCCTTCAGCGCGTAGCGCTTGAGCAGCTTCCAGAAGCCCTGCCGCGTGAAGCCCTCACCGCGCGGCGTGACGAACAGCGCCTTCGCCTCGCGCTTGCCCAGCATCTCCGGCCGCGACATGGCCAGGTACGCCTGGACCTTCTCAATGGCCACGCGCCCCAGCGGGACGATGCGCTCCTTGGCGCCCTTGCCCCGGGTGACCAGGTAGCCGGACGTGAGCTGCACGTTGTTGAGCTCCAGCGTGCACAGCTCCGTCACGCGCAGGCCGGTGGCGTAGAGCACCTCCAGCATGGCCTTGTCGCGCAGGCCCGTGACGGTGCGCTCGTCGGGCGCGGCGAGCAGCTGCTCCACCTCCTCCAGCGTGAGGAACACGGGCAGCTTGCGGGGCGACTTCGGCGTGTCCACGTCCTCCGTGGGGTCCTTGTCCGCCAGCCGCTCCGCCACGAGGAAGCGGTGGAACACACGCAGCGCGGCCAGGTGCCGCGCCTGGCTGCGGCGCCCCAGGCCCTGCTTGCCCAGCGTCACCAGGTGCGCGAGCACGTCCGCCTGGGTGACGCGCGCCACGTCCTCCTTGCCGCGCGAGCGCAGGTCCTCGAAGTACACGGTGAGGTCCGCCGCGTAGGCGTCCACCGTCTTGCCGGACAGGCCCCGCTCCGCGCGGATGAAGGCGATGAACGCGTCGAGCAGTCCTTCCATGGTCCCCGGAGGCTACCGGACACGCCCTCCAGGGCAACTCCCTGACGCGCCCACCCGTCACGACGTTGCCTTCCAATGGAGAGAGGCGACACCCTCTGTCCAGGTCACCCAGGACAAGGAGCAGTGAAGATGCGTGCACAGGCATGGATGTGGATGGCGGTCCTCACGCTGGGCAGCGTGGGCTCGACAGCGCTGGCGCAGCAGCCCGCGCCCACGGAGACGGCGCAGAAGACCCGGGAGGGCAAGGTGAAGAGCATCAGCCCGACCAGCATCCAGTTGGAGGGCGCCACCGCGTCCGCCCCGCCGCTGACCTACGTGGTCGATTCGTCGAAGCCCCAGCTCAAGCAGACGCTCCAGGGCATCAAGGCCGGGGACTCCGTGAAGCTGAGCTACGCCCCCAACGAGGTGGGAGCGAAGGTCGTCACGAACGTCGAGAAGCTCTGAAGCCCGACGACCGCCGGGCTCCACGTGCTTCAAGCGTGGGGTTCGGCGGCGGCTTCCTGCGCGTGCGCGCGCTCCAGCGCCTCCACCACCCACGGCCAGCCCACCAGGATGTTGCCCGGCGAGCGCAGGCACGCGTCCGCCACCGCCAGCACCTCTGCCGGCCGCGAGCGCACCGCCAGCGCCAGGTGACGGCCCAGGAACGGGTGCGGCAGGTAGCTCAGGTTGTGATGGCGCACCGGCACCCAGCGCAGCGTGGGCTTCCCGGTGAAGCGCTCCACCGCGTACGCCACCGCCTGCGCCAGCACCTCCAGCGCGTAGAACGGCAGCCGGAACGCGGACATCAGGAACGCCACCAGCGCGCTGGCCGCCACCGCGCCCGCGAAGGACACCGACGAGGCCCCGCTCCACACCAGCATGGGCACCAGGCTGGTCGCGATGGCCGCCACCTGCACGTTGCGCACGGACGGACCGCGCCCGCTGGCCAGGCCGCCAATGCTCCCCGCGGACAGGCCCGACACGATGCCCAGGCACAGGCCCACCGTCATCGCCGCGCCGCCTCCGGACTCCGGACCGAAGGCGCCGCCCGCCGCGGCGTGCAGCCCCGCCAGCATCGACACGCTCGCCAGCGAGCCCAGCAGCACCCCTGACGCGAGCCCCGACACCAGCGCCACCACCAGCCCCACCGCCGTGCACAGCGCCGCGGAGACCAGGTACACGCCGCGCATCGGCACGCCCATCAGCCGCAGCCCCAGCCCCGCCAGCACCGTGATGCTCGGCGACAGCACGACGAGCAGCAGCAGCATCCGCGCCACGAAGGCCCCCGCGGCGCGGCCCCCTTCGGCCTGCTCGCGCCACAGCTGCCCGATGCGGCCCGCCGGCGAACGGATGCCCGCCTCGCGCAGCCGGTAATGCAAATCAATGGGCCGGAACACCAACAGGCCGAGCAGCGCGAGCGCGCCCGGCACCCGCTCCGGCGAGTCGACGACTGGCGTGGCTGGTAAGTCCCCCTCGGCCAAGACTTCCCCCTCTGGAAAGGATTTCAGGACTCCAGACTACCCTTGCCTTGCCTCAGGATTTCAAGCGTATCGCCTATCAGTGAAACCACCGTGGACGGCTCGTTCAATGTCACGCCACCGTCAAGAATCAGGTCCAGCCCATGCCCCAGGGCCGTCTTGATATCCCGAGCGTCCGAGAGAACCGTACCGTCGGTATGGGTCGCGGACGTGGTGATGAGCGGGCGGCCGAGCGCTTTCGCCAGCTCGCGGGGCAAGGCGGCGTCCGGCACTCGCAGTCCCACCTGCTTCTGCTTGGTCATCATCACCTCCGGCACCAGGCGCGTGGCCTCCAGGATGAAGGTGAAGGCTCCGGGGGTGAGCCCCTTCATGGCGCGGTAGGCGAAGTTGCTCACGTGCGCGTAGCGGGCCACGTCCGACAGGTCCGGGCACAGGAGCGACAGGGGCTTCTTCTTGTCGCGGCCCTTGAGCTGGTACAGCCGCTCAATGGCTTTCTTTGCGTTCAAATCACAGCCGAGCCCGTAGTACGTGTCCGTGGGATAGGCGATGAGGCCGCCCTTCTCCAGGATCTCCACCGCCCGTGCGATATGGCGCGGTGAGGGATGATCCACGTCCACCTCGAGGATGGGAGCGGCGGCGGCGGGCATGACGGGGAGCTCCTGGGAGAGGCCACCCCCGGGTGAGGGGTGTGCCCCCACTATGCGCCGCCCCCCGCCTCTTCCGCACGGATTTCGCCACTGCCCATCAGGGCGCGCCGGGTGAGCACCGGGCCCACCAGTTCGTGCGCGGTGATCATCGCCACGATCAGCACCTCCACCTGCGGCCCGAAGGACGGGAAGGTGCGCGACACCAGCGCCGCCAGGCCGAACGTCACGCCCGCCTGGGAGATGAGCCCCATCCACAGGTAGCGCTTGAGGCGCGGGTCCTCCGCGGGCGCGAACCTGCGGCACGCGGCCCAGATGGCCAGGCCGCGCAGCGCGACGAGCAGCAGCGCCGCCGGCCCCACCGTCACCAGCGTGTCCAGCCGCAGCCCCGCCCCTGTCTCTTATACAC
>NZ_RAWE01000164.1 GCF_003611695.1 Corallococcus carmarthensis
TACACTCGACTAGTCGTCGGCAGCGTCAGAGGTGTATAAGAGACAGGCCCATGCCCGCCGTGAAAGGCGGGACGCCACCTTGGGAGAGGAGGGGACAGGCGTCGGAGGGGAGTCGGAGCGCGGATCCATGCGCCTGCGAGGATCATCCATCCCGGCCTCCCCA
Organism: Corallococcus carmarthensis; assembly: GCF_003611695.1. Classification (GTDB taxonomy): domain Bacteria; phylum Myxococcota; class Myxococcia; order Myxococcales; family Myxococcaceae; genus Corallococcus; species Corallococcus carmarthensis. Next base: position 164 of record NZ_RAWE01000164.1, read on the forward strand.
CGCCAGGATTGGTTGGAACGAGGGATTCACTGCGAAGCCTTCAACCATGCCCCGGAGGGGGTCTGTAGCGCACGCCTGCTCGCCCTACAGGGCTGTATCCCTGCATCGCCCCGGGGCGCCTTGTGCCATGCTGCGTGGCGCCTCGTGGATTCCTCCTTCTTCAAAATCGGATCACTGGTCCTCGCCGGACTCCTCGCACCGGGCGCGTTCGCGGCCGAAACGACGCGCGAGGAACAGGTGCGCGCGGAGCTGGAACGCCAGCTGCGCGACATGGTCCCCGAATCCCCCTCCGAGGTGCAGGTGCTCTTCGCGGGCTTCAAGCCCGAGGACGGCTACCGGCTCGTGGAGACCGACTTCCTCCTGGATGGCGAACCGCTCGCCGTCCCGTCGCTGGAGGAGCTCAACGCGCCCGGCGTGCACCGGCTCGCGAACCTGAAGGTCGAACCCGGCGAGCACACGCTCGTCTCGCGCGTCACGTACACCAACGGCTCCTGGAGCCTGTTCAGCGAGACCAACGGCTTCCTCTGGAAGATCACCGCGTCCGTCGGCTTCCAGACCCAGCGCGGCCTGCGCGTCGTGGTGAAGGCGTCCCCCAGCGTCGTGCCCAACGCGCCGGATCCGCGCCTCAAGCTCAAGCTCACCCACGCCGTCACCGCGGAGATGATCCAACCTCCGCAGGACGAGCCCCCTGTCGCCACCGCGCCGCCGCCCGTGAAGCCGGCCCCCGTGGACGCTGGCGCGCCGGTGAAGGTCGTGCAGCCCACGCCGCCGCCGGACGCCGGCGTGAAGCCCACGACGACCGTCGTCTCCGTGACGCCGCCCGTGGAGCGCACGCCCGTGGCCCCCAGCCGCCTGCGCCTCCAGGTGACGTCGAAGAAGCCCACCAACGCCACCGCCTTCGTGCGCGGCAACGGCGAGCCCCTGAAGCTCACCGTCCCCGGCCGCAAGCCGCAGGACGTGCCGCTGACCGCGGGCGCGTACACGGTGGACCTCATCGCCGAAGGCTTCCTCGCGCAGACGCGCCAGGTGGAGCTGGTCGCCGGAGCGGACGCGTCGCTGGCCTTCGCGCTGGTGCCCGCGCCCAAGGCCGCCAAGGCCGCCAAGGTGCAGGAGGGCCGCATCGAGCTGCCTGATCCCCTGAGCTTCGACGAGAAGAAGCCCGTGCCCACCAAGGCCACGCTCACGGGCCTGGACCTGGCGGTGGACCTGCTCGTGCGCGACCCGAAGGCCCGCCTGCGCATCGAGGGCCACACCGACTCGCGCGAGGTCCCCGAGCCCGCCCGCCAGAGCCTCTCCGACGCCCGCGCCCGCGCCGTGGCCGACATGCTGGTCCGCGCTGGCGTGGCTCCGTCCCGAGTCGAGGCCGTGGGCCTGGGCGACCGCAGCCCCAAGGCCCCCAACCTCATCCCCCGCGGACGTGAGCTCAACCGCCGCGTGGAACTGGTGCTGCTGCGCCCCTGAGCCTTGAGGTTGCTGGAGGGCTCCTCTAGCGTCCCGTGCGTTCTTCGCCGAAGGGACGCGCGATGGCTCGCTACGAGTTCACGGAAGGCAGCTCCAGCAAGTTCTGGGAGATCACCCTGGAGGGCACCACGCTGACCAAGCGCTGGGGCCGCATCGGCACCGACGGCCAGGAGAAGGTCGAGGAGTTCGACTCCAAGGCGGAGGCCAAGAAGGCCTACGAAGCGCAGGTCCGCGAAAAGGAGCGCAAGGGCTACACGCTCGCGGAGGGCTCCGAGTCCGGTGACGGCGGGGAAGCCACGGCCGAGTCCGCCGTCAACCCGGACCTGGAGGCCGCCATCCTCGCGAAGCCCGACGACGTGAAGGGCTACCTCGCGTACGCCGAATGGCTCAAGGGCGAGGGCGACCCGCGCGCCGAGCTGATCCTCCTCCAGCACTCCGCGCTGGATGTCCCCGCCGCGACGGCGACGGCCGTGGGCAAGAAGGCGGCGAAGTTCATCGAAGCGCACGCGCAAGAGCTGCTGGGGGAATCGCTGGCGGAGGCCGTCTCCGACGAGACCCTCAAGCTGGAGTGGCACCTGGGCTTCATCCGCGAGGCCCGGCTGGGCCAGGTGGACTACGACTCCACGGCGGACATCCCGGAGCTGCTGGGCGAGCTGCTGGCCCATCCGTCCGCGCGGTTCCTGAGCCGTCTGACCCTCGGCATGGCCAGCTTCGACGGCGAGAACGATTACGACGACACGCTGGCGGTGCTCGCGAAGGCGAAGCCCGCGCCGCCGCTGCGCTCGCTGTTCATCGGCGACTTCGAGTTCCCGGACGAGACGGAGATCTCCTGGACGCAGGTGGGGGACCTCAAGGCGCTCTACAAGGTCTACCCCCGGCTCCAGGAGCTGCGCGTGCGAGGCGGTGAGATCGGGCTGGGGAAGATCGACCTGCCGGAGCTGCGCTCGTTCACCGTGGAGACGGGCGGTCTCCACCAGGGCACGGTGAAGGAGATCGTGAAGGCGAAGTGGCCGAAGCTGGAGTCGCTGGAGATCTGGTTCGGACAGGAGGGCTACGGCGCGAGCGGCGGGGTGAAGGACCTCAAGCCGCTGCTCGACGCGGAGGGCGTGCCGGCCCTGCGCAAGCTGGGGCTGCGCAACTCCGAGTTCACGGACGAGCTGTGCGCGGCGCTGCCCAAGGCGAAGATCCTGGCCCAGTTGGAGGCGCTGGATCTGTCCATGGGCACGATGTCCGACGCGGGCGCGGACACCCTGGCCCAGAACGCCAGGGCCTTCAGCCACCTCAAGTCGCTGGACGTCACCCAGAACTTCCTCACGAAGGCGGGGCAGAAGTCCGTGGCCAACGTGGCGAAGTCCGTGGCCAGCGGCAACCAGCGCACGCCCTACGACGAGGAGTCGCGCTACGCCGCCGTGGGCGAGTAGCCCGTCCCCATGCCGTCCGCCGCGCCGCCGTTCCTGATCATCGGCAACCCCGGGAACCGGCGCGTCACGCTCTTCCAGGAGGCCCTCGTCCGCGCCGGGCTTCCTCCCGCGCACGTGGTGGCGTGGGAGACGGTGGCTCGCGCCCCTGATGTCCTCCTGGAGCTTCCCGACACGGAGCGCATCGTCCGCATCGACGCGGCGGGAGAGGATGCTGCCGTGGAGCGCCTCTTCCTCCAGCGTGGCTACGCGGATGCGCTCGGTGCCGGCTGCGACACCGTGACACCAGAGGCATTGGCCGCGCTGCCAGACGAACACGGCCGCGTGCTGTGTCCCCGGCAGCACCACCTGGGCTTCCTGCGCGTGCTGGAGGACCTGTCCGCCCGGTTCGCGCTGCGTCCCCACTGGCGCGTGCTGTCCGCTCCGGACGCCATCGCGGACCTGTTCGACAAGCGGACCACTTCGCGCCGGTACGCGGGCCTGGGCATCCCCGTGCCTCCGTACCTGGACATGGCACCGGGCACCGCGCCCGAAGCCCTGCGCCACGCCCTGCGCGAGGCCGGGTTCCGTGAGGCATTCGTGAAGCTGTCCTGCGGCTCGTCCGCGTCGTGCCTCGCCGTGTACCGGCCGGGCCGGACGGACGGGGCCGTGGGCTCGCTGCTCACCAGCCTGCATCGGGGCGCCACCGGCTGGTTCAACTCCCTCAAGGTGCGCCGCGTGACGGACGCGCGGGACGTGGACGCGGTGCTGTCCTTCCTCCTGCGTGAAGGCTCGCAGGTGGAGGAGTCACGCCCCAAGGCGCGACTGGGCGGGGACATGTTCGACTGCCGCGTCCTCGCGGTGCGCGGCGAGCCCGCCTTCACCGTGGTGCGCCAGAGCCGCCTGCCCATCACCAACCTGCACCTGGGCGGCTACCGGGGAGACCTGGACGCCTTCCACGCGGCGGTGCCTCCCCGCGAGCTGGAGGCCGCGATGGAGAGCTGCCGCGCCGTGGCCCGCGCGCACGACAGCCTGCACGTGGGCATCGACCTGATGTTCGAGGACTTCTTCCACGGCCACCGCGTACTGGAGGCGAACGCCTTCGGGGACCTGCTCCCCGGCCTCATGCGCGACGGCCTGTCCGTCTACGACTGGGAGATCCGCGAAGCGCTGCGCTGAGCGCCGCCTGTCCACAGCCGCGTCGCCGGTACTCGCTCCAGCAGCCCGGATCCGAACACGCGATCCAGCTCCAGGTACTCCAGATGCACGTAGCCGATGTGGCAGCCGCACGTGTCCTTCGAGCACGGGCGCGGCTTCAGCGCCGCGTCGAAGTCTGGCGCGTAGAGGTTGCCCAACGGTTCCTTGATGAAGTGGCACCGGTACGCGGTGCCGTCGCCGTCCACGGACAGCACGGACTCGCCGCCACGGCAGGCCCGGCCCCGGCTGGGGTGGCGGGTGTTGTTCACCGGGAAGAGCGGGTCGATGCGGGTGAAGCGCTCCACGTCCTCGGGCGTGTACGCGTCCAGGCCGTCCTTCACCGCGTTGATCCACAGGTACGTGTCGTCGGGGAGCTCACGGCGCAGGGCCTCCGCTTCGTCCGCGAAGCGCCGGAAGCCCACCATGCCCGCGCTGTGCCGCACGCCGTGCTCCGACAGGAGCTGGCACTGCGCGAGGAAGCGCGAACGCTTCATCCATTCCGGGTGGTACGTGGCCCAGATGCCCAGCTTCTCCGTGCGGCAGTCACCCAGCCAGTCCAACCGGCAGGAGAGGTTCGTCTGCACCGCCGCGCGCTCCACGTGGGGCAGGTGCGTCAGCCGCGCCAGGGCCTGCTGATACCAGGGCCAGATGAGCGCCTCGCCCCACGGCGTGAAGAACACGGACACGGTGTCCTGCGTGCGCGACTCCACCCACTGGAGGAACCGCTCCAGGTCCGCGCGGTCCTTCGTGAGCTCCTCCTCGCTCTGCTTCCACTTGCCGAAGGGGCAGTACTCGCAGCCGTAGTTACAGCCGGACAGCGGACCCCGATAGAGCACGGTGAGCTTCATCGCCAGGCGTACTCCTGCATGCGCGCGCGCACGGCCTCGGAGTCCAACCATGGGCCGATCAGGTCCGAGCGCTCCACGCCCGCCGCCGTGAGCTGGAACACGCCGTCCACGTCGCGCGCAAGCCCGTGCGCCTCCAGCTCCGCGAGCATCGGGAAGTCCGCCTTCGCCTCCGTGCCGAAGCGCTGGCGGTACACGCCCGCGTCCACGCCCTCCGCGAGCAGCGACAGCGCCAGGTGCCGGTGGCGCTGCTCGGCCGCGTCCAGCACGAAGCCGTAGCGCACCTCGCCGAACGACGCCGTGTCGCGCTCGACGTACGCCTGGATGATCCCGCGCACCTCACGCGACGCGACCGCGTACTCGGACGAGTAGTGCACCGCGCCCGCATAGGAGCGCGCCCCCACACCCAGGCCCACCATGCCGTCCTCCTGGCAGCGGTACACCGCGCCGCGAGCGGCCGGTGCGTGCGCCGCGCGGAACATCCGCATGGACACCTGCGTGTAGCCCCGCGACAGGAGGAAGTCCCGGCCCGCCCGGTAGAGCGACAGCCGCAGGTCGTCCCACGCGCGCGACTTCTTGCCCAGGAAGGTGAGGGGCCGCACGTAGAGCGGGTAGAGGTACAGCTCCTCCGGCGCGTACCGCAGCGCCGCCTCCAGCGAGTGGAGGAACGTCTCCACCGTCTGTCCCTCGATGCCGTAGATGAGATCCAGGTTGAGGGTGGGGAAGCCCGCGCTCCGCAGCAGGTCCAGCGTGGCCTCCACCTGCGCCGTCTTCTGCGGCCGCTTCACCGCGGCGACCTCCGCCTCCAGGAAGCTCTGCACGCCCATGCTCACCCGGTCCACGCCCCGGGCCTTCAAGAGCGCGACCTTGTCCGCGTCCACCGTCTCCGGCGACACCTCCACGGACATGGGCACGTCGCGCGGGTCCACGCCCAGCTCCGCCGCCAGGTCGAACACCGTCTCCAGCCCGGCGACGTCCAGCAGGGTGGGGGTGCCTCCACCAATGGCCGCACGCGCGAACGTGGCCGGCCCCAGCGCCTCCTTCACCCGGCGGGCCTCGCGCTTCAACGCCGCGAGCCAGGTTTCGACGACGTCCTCCTTCGGTCCCGCGGCGGTGAAGAGGTTGCAGAACCCGCAGCGCATCTCGCAGAAGGGCACGTGCAGGTAGAGGAACAACGCGTCCCGCCGCTCCTTCGCCCAGACGTCCTCCAGCGGCAGCGCGGGCGTCAGCGGGCGGTAGGCCGTCTTGTGCGGGTAGCCGTAGAGGTACGCCACGTACGGCGTTCCTTCGAGCATCGACTCCAGGCGCGTCATGGCGCGGAGTCTACCGGCAGCACGAACTCGGCATAGGGCACCGTCCACACCACCGGGTGTCCCAGCCGGTGCCCCGTGTAGCCGTCCTCGCCGTATGCCGTGCCGTGGTCCGAACACACGATGCAGAACGCCGGGCCGCGCCTGCGCAGCGCCTGGAACAGGGGCGTCAGCTGGCTGTCCACGTACGCCAGGGCCGCCGCCTGCGTCGCCTTCGAGTCCTCCGTCGCCCCGGGCAGGTAGTGCCGGTTCGGCTGGTGCAGCGCGGAGACGTTGATGAACAGGAACACCCGCTGCTCCTGGGGCTGGGCCCCCAGGATTTTCACTGCGAGTGATGCCTGATTTTCCGTGGATTGGGGGTCGGTGACGCCCAGCGTGGGGTCCCAGTGCGCCTCGGAGAAGAGGCCCGGAAGGACGCGGCCCAGGGGGTTCTTCTGGTTGAAGAACCCCGTCCCGCCAATGCACACCGTGTGATAGCCGCGCCCGGCCAGGCCCGTGACGAGGTCCGGCGCGTCCAGCACGCAGGTGCCGGGGCCTGTTGTCTCGCTGCCCTCGAAGCGCAGGGCGAAGGGGCGCGGGTGCCTGCCGGGCGTGATGGGAGTGGGGAGGAAGCCCGCGAAGAAGGCCTGGTGCGCGGCGTAGGTGAAGCTCGCCGGGCTGTGCCGCTCCTCCCACCGGCCGCCGGGCAGCAGCGCGGCCAGGGTGGGGGTGCGGCCTGCTTCCAGCGCCTCGCGGGCCACGTCGTAGCGGAGCGTGTCCAGCGTGAGGAAGAGCAGGTCGTGCGTGCCGACCAACGCGTTCAGGTCATGCATGCGGACCGGCGGGGCGGGGAGGGGACCTCATCGACGGGAGGTCCCATACCCCGTCCGGGACGGCGGGACTACGACATCGGCGCGGTCTCCGCCGGGGGGCGGGGCTGCGCAGGGGCCTCGGCCGGCGAGGACTGGAGCGCGCGGCGCGGGGCGGTGGGACGCTGGGTGTCCAGGGTCGAGTTGTAGAGCGTCGTGGCGAAGGTCTGCTGACCGCCCGTGGACAGCGTGCGGAAGGCGCGGTCCAGCGCCTGCTGACCGCCCTGGAGTCCCGGGCCCTGGGTGCGCTCCACCAGCGCGCGCGCCTGCTGCTCGTTCAGGCGCACCGTGAACGGGGCCCTGTTGGACATCGCCGCGTCGTCGCCGGAGAACGCACCGCGCGCGAGGGCCGCCGCGTTCGGATCCGTGAAGGTCAGCTCGTAGTTCGTCTCGGCGGGCTGGCCGGGACGCGTGGTGGTGGTCGCCACCACGGAGTCGTTGATCTGCGTGCGCGCCCGGCCGTTGCCGTCCGCGCCCACCTGCATGTCCGTGGACTGGGTGCTGCCCGCCACGTTGCGGTCCGTCTGGCGCACGGTCTGCTCACCCGCGCCGTCCGCGCCGAGCGCCGTGTGCCGCTCGGAGGTGGCCACCTGGCGGCCCAGCACGCGTCCCTCGCGGGCCTGATCCAGCGTGTCCGTGCGCTGCACGTTGCTCACGCCCGGGGCATTCTCGCGGGGCAGCTGGCCGGTGCGCATGAAGTCGTCATAGGCCGCGCGGCCCTCCGGCGTGCGGATGTTGAAGTCCGCGGAATGGGAGTTGCCCAGGCGCTGGTCCTGCCGGCCTTCCAGGCCGCGGATGTTGGTGGCGTCCTGCTGACGGCCCTGGCCGGTCACCGTGGCGCGCACCGTGTCCTCCGACGTGCGCTGCAGTTCGTAGCGCTGCGTCTGGGTGCGGTCGTACGACGTGCTCAGCCCCAGCCGCTCACCCAGCTTGCCCGGGCCCGCGCGCACGCCGACGTTGAAGCCCGCCTGGCCCTGGACCTCGGCCCGGGCGCGGGTGCCCACCGGCCACGTCTCAGGAGCGGCGGGGTTGGGCAGCTGGCCGTTGCGGATGGCGTCCGTGGCGCCCTGGCGCGGCACCTCCACGCGCAGGCTGCCCTGAAGTCCGAACGAACCGCCCGCGTTCACCGGCCCCAGCCGCGACGGCACGCCGCCCCGGGGCGTCGAGGCGCGGTTGCCCACCTGGCCCTGGGCCTCCAGGACGAAGTTGTCACCCTCCGCCCTCACCCGGGCGCGGCCCGAGGGGCGCAGCGCGGCGGCGGGCGTGAACGAGTCGCGGTTGCGCTCCGTCGCGGCCTGCGAGGCGGGCGCCTCGGCCGCGGGCGCCTGCGTCTGCGGCGCGCTCGCCGGGCGGTTGGCGGGGACCGTCGACTGCGTCGGCTGGAAGGTCGGGGTGGGACGGTTCGGGTTGATGGAAGTCATGGGTAGTGAGTTTATCGGTCCTTCCAACGCGATTGTTTCCACTCAGGGTGTAGCAATCACACTCCTGAATCCTGAGACATTCCAGCCACTTCCACCCATCCAGGACCACCTGGACCTACCTGGGGAAGACACCCACGGCGCAAAAAGCACGCCCTATTGCAACTGAGTGGCAAGGACTTGAAATACTGCCGTAATACGTATTACAGGTTTTTCTCACTTTGAAGGGAGTGCCCGAAATGCAGAACATGCGGAAGCAGTTCTCGACGTCTCGTGGTGGCTGGCGGCCGGTGACGGCGCTGGTGCTGGGCTGCACCCTCGCGGTTCCGGCCGGGGCGCTCGCTGCGGAGCGCACCCCTTCAGCGGCCACGCGGGCTCCGGCGGCGCCGGGCGCGGCGGTGGCGACGGCGCTCCAGGCGGGGGGCACCACCCTGGCGACGGCCTCGGGGCTGGTGTTCCACCAGACGGCGCGGCCGGTCAGCGCCCTGCGCTCGCTGGACGTGGTGCAGGGGACCGGCGTGCAGCTGCACGTCTGGCGTGAGCGGCAGGAGGACGGCACGGAGCGCGCCTTCTCCGCGTACACGCGCGGCGGCACGGAGCTCCTGGGCCGCGTGCAGCAGGAGGAGTACCTGATCCGCCTGGCGGAGGCGTCGTTCGACCCGCTGGCTCGCACCGCGCCGCTCCTGGGCAACGCGCTGGTGGCGGACCGGGACAACACGCTGTCGCTGGTGCAGTTCCACGCCACGCCGCTGCCGGAGTACCAGGCGACCATCGAGAACGCGGGCGGCAAGGTGCTGCGCTTCCTGTCGGATCACACGTACCTGGTGGAGATGCCCTCGGAGGTCCGCGCGCGCGTGGCCCAGCTCCCGGCCGTGCGCTGGGTGGGTGACTACCACCCGGAATGGCGCCTGGAGCCGGTGCTGCGGGACGCGCTGCTCGGACGCGCGGCGGCGCTGACGCCTCAGCGCTACTCCATCATGCTGGGTGAGCGCGGCGCGGCCCGGCAGGCCCGCGTGACGGCGCTGGTGGAGCGGCTGGGCGGCAAGGTGGACCTGGTGGAGCCGGGCGGCCTGCGCGTGGAGGCCACGCTGGATCAGGCGCAGCTGGCCCAGCTCGTGCGCGCCAACGAGGTGCAGTTCATCGACCGCTGGGGTGGCCCCGGCGAGGTGGACATGGACATCGTGCGCGCGACGGGCGGCGCCAACTACATCGAGGGGCTCAAGGGCTGGAACGGGCAGGGCGTGCGCGGTGAGGTCTTCGACACCGAGCTGCGCACCACCCACCGCGAGTGGCCCACCGCGCCCATCATCCACAGCACCGGCACGTCCTCCGGTTCGCTGCACGGCACGAGCTGCTACAGCCACAACTTCGCCAAAGGCGTGGACCCGCTGGCCAAGGGTCTGTTGCCGGGCGGGCAGGGCATCTTCTTCCTCTACTCGGAGTCCACCCAGTTCGGCGGCACCAAGTCCCGCCTCGCCATGAACCAGGAGCTGCTCAACCCGAACGGCCCCTACCGCGCGGTGTTCCAGACCTCCAGCGTGGGCAGCGCGCTGACGACGTCGTACACGACCATCTCCGCGGAGGTGGACGACTACCTGTTCAAGGCGCCGCTCTTGAGCACGCAGTCGCAGAGCAACGCCGGCTCGCGCAGCTCCCGGCCGCAGGCGTGGGCGAAGAACATCGTCTCCGTGGGTGGCATCCGGCACTACAACACGCAGACCCGCACGGATGACAGCTGGTCCACGGGCGCGAGCATCGGCCCGGCGGCGGACGGCCGCATCAAGCCGGACCTGGCCTTCTACTACGACAGCATCCGGGGCGCGTCCGGCTCCACCGACAGCAGCTACACGGAGTTCAGCGGCACCAGCTCCGCCACGCCGCAGACGTCCGGCCACTTCGGCCTGCTGCACCAGATGTGGCACGAGGGCGTGTGGGCCGGTCATGGCAAGAAGGCGGATGTCTTCACCAGCCGCCCGCAGATGGCCACCGCCAAGGCGCTGATGATCAACGGCGCGGCCAAGTACAACTGGCTCGCCGGTGGCGCCAACGCGGACATCGACCGCAACAAGCAGGGCTGGGGCACGTCCGACCTGAAGCGCCTGTATGACCGCGCCGCGAAGACGTTCGTCGTCGACGAGACGGACGTCCTCACGCCGCTCGCGACCAAGTCGTACAGCTTCACCGTGGCCAGCGGCGAGACGGAGCTGAACGTCACGATGGTCTACACGGATCCCATGGGCACCGTGGGCGCGGCCCGGGCGCGCATCAACGACCTGTCCCTGCGCGTGACGGCGCCCAACGGCACCGTGTACTGGGGCAACAACGGCCTGACGGCGGGCAACGTGTCCACGTCCGGTGGCGTGTCCAACAAGGTGGACACCGTGGAGAACGTCTTCCTCGCGAACCCCGCCGCGGGCACGTGGAAGGTGGACGTCCTGGCCGATGAGCTGGTCCAGGACGCTCGCACGGAGACGACGGCGGTGGACGCGGACTACGCCCTGGTGGTGAGCGGCGTGTCGCTCACTTCGAAGGTGCCGTAGGCGGAGTCGCGGGCGTGCCTTCTGGCGCGCCGTGTGAGGCCACCGGCGGTTCCGGGGCCCGCGCGGCGCGCTGGAGGACGGGCAGGGACGGGCTCAGCGTGCCCAGGTAGAGCCGGCCGTGGAAGCCCGTCTCCCCCGGCGCGTCGAAGAGGGCCACCTTGCGCGGCGTGTCCGGTTCCTGGCGCGCGTCCGCCGCCGGGTTGATGCCGTGCACGTCACAGTCCACCTGCTGCCAGACGTTGAAGCGGCAGGAATAGTGGGCCCCGCGCGCGAAGCCGATGTCCAGCGCCCGCACGGGCGAAGCGGGCAGGGCGGCCGTCAGCCGGTGGCCCATGGGTTCGAACTTCGAATCCCAGCCCACCCCGCCGGTGCGCACGTGCACGTCGCCCGCGAGCACCAGCATCCACGCGTCGGGGTGCTCCTGCCGGAAGGCGATCAGGTTCGCGGCCATCTCCTCCTCGCGTGCGTTGCCCGACGCCCCCTTCGAGTCGAATGCCACCACCGACACGGCATGGCCCTGGGCCCGCAGGCGCCGCGCGGCCTCCAGCAGGTGGATGACGCCCGCGCTGCTGCGGCCGTCCTGATCCACGCGGCGGAAGAAGTCGCTCAGCACGAGCAACCGCTCCAGGTCCGCGTTCGTGCCGGCGCTCGCCACGTACTCATCCAGCGCGGCCTGATCCACCGAGGGCACGGACAGGGCCAGCGCCACCGGCAGCTTCTTCGCCGAGGCGTCGCAGAGCATCCGCGCGGCGGCGTCCGGCAGCTCGCGCGTGCCCATGGGGTCCGCGACCAGCACCGTGCCTCCGGCGGTGAGCAGCGGGTCCACGTTCTCGACAGGGTCGCCGCAGCGGGGCGCCGCGTCCGGCGTTTCGGCGGTCCAGCCCGCGACCTTCACGTCGCGCACCGGGATGGATGCCTTGCCGCCGACCAGCTCCAGGGATGGGACCATCTCCAGGCGCATGAGCAGTTTGCGCTCCTGCGGCAGGTCGCGGAAGCCGCGGCGCAGCTTGAAGCCCTCCATCTGCGGGACGCCCTCGAAGGTCTCGTGGGCGAACACCTCGCGGAAGTGGTTGTAGTAGTGGTCGTTGGCCTTCTGGCTGCCCGGCTCGGGCATTTGCGACATGGCGTTGTCTTCCGCCTCGCGGTACTGGAGCCGGAAGATGCGCACAATGGACTGGCGCGGGCCCACCTCTTCGGGGCGCACCAGATAGCGTTCGAAGGTGCGGTTGCCGCGCACGTTCACGCCGATCTCCCAGGACTGGGAGTACAGCTCATGCGTGGTGTTGTTCTCGAAGATGTCCAGGCGCTGCTCTTCCAGCAGGCGGCGCGCGACGAACATGGCCTCGTCCAGCGGCACCAGGTACACGCGCTCCACGGTGGGGATGGGCTCCGTGTCCAGCGGATCCCCATCCAGTCCGCGCGAGAGGCTCGCGCACCCCGTCATGCACAGTAGTCCCAGCGTCCAGTGCCACCGCATGGTCCTGCCCCCTTTCGTGGAAGGGGACAGCCCAGGTGCAGCGCCATCCCCGGACGCCTGAGCCTAGCACTCCATGTGAGGGGCTTGCGTGCGACGGCCGTGAAAGGAACACTCCACGTCTCGGATATTTGCTGGAGGCAAGGAGTTCCGCGTGCCGCGACATGCGCGAAAGAGGCTGACGACGCTGCTGCTGGGACTCGGCATGCTGGGCGCCGTGCAGCCGCCGACAGCCCATGCGGAGCCTCCCCTGACGCGGGCCCCGGGGTGCACCAAACGTGGCTGGCCCTCGACAGTCACCTGCGGAAGCACGCCGTGCTTCGTTTCGAGCTGTGGCGAAGGGAAGTGTCCCTACTGCTTCATCAAGGGCATGGAGAACCTCGTCTTCACCGGATGGGCGGTCTACACGTGCACGACCGGCGACACCGTGACGGGGAGGGCGCTGCTGTTCAACACGGCGCCCTTCAACGCTCGTGTGGGGCCCTTCTGTGGCTGAGGACTCGTGGGCACAGGAAGCAGCCCTGGTGGCCGAGGCGCTCAACCTCCTGACCGTCCTGGCCGCACCTCGTCTCTACGCGCGGTGGCGTATCCAGGCCCCGGCCGAGGAGATGCGGACCGTGCTCCAGTCGCGCATGGAGGCGCTCTCGTCGTTCTGTGCGAAGGCGTGGGGCAGCCCGGATGCGGAGCGCTTCCGGGCGGCAGCCCCCACGGTGCGGAAGCTCGGTGAGTCCATCGCGGCCGCGCCCCCCAGCACGCTTATGGACGCCGGATGGAACGCCCAGGCCCGCGAGTGCCTCGACGCGCTGGGAGTCCCGGTGCCTCCCGGCGGATGGGAGGCCTTCGAGGGGTTGCCTCCCAGCAGTGAATGACGCCGTCAGAAGTACTCGGGATGCTCGGCGGCCAGCATCTCCTCCATCGCGCTCACGTCATTCAACAGGTGGTGACCCGGCGCGATGTTCTTCGCCGCATCCCAGCACCGCCAGGCCGCGCCCATGTCCCAGTCCGCGACGAAGAGGTCTCCCAGGTCCTTGTAGGCCCCTGTGAAGAATGGATTGGCCTTGAGGACATCAAGCAGCAGCGCGCGCGCCTCCTGGGGCTCATTGAGGGCTCGGCGGGCCCCTGCTTCGAAGCTCTTGAGGACGTGCGCGTGGCGACCCGCCGCCGCACGGAGCTCGACGAGTGCCGGGGCCATGGCGCTGGCCGAGGCCTTGTCGCTGGGTGGCCGCGACATGACCTCCCGGAAGCGGCGCACGTCCGCGTCTGGGATGCTCTGAATGGCCTCTCCCAGCCCTGGCACCGCCTCACCGGTTTGCAACGTCAGCTCGAAGTACGCGAGCACGCTTTCGAGCATGCGGCCGGCATCCACGGACTCCTTCGCTTCCAGCTGCCGCCGCTGTCGCACCTGGGTGCCGTCCGGAGCGGCGCCGAGCGTCACGCGCTCCAGCGTGGCGTCATCCGGTAGCCCCGGTCCTCCCCGCACCACGCGGCGGTAACCGTCGAGTGGAATCCCGCTGTCGGGTACGACGTTGGCGGACTGGAGCCGCAAGGTGACGGTGCTCCGGGGCCAGCCGCGCATCTCCTTGGCGCTGTATTGGATTTCGCGCGGCAAATGGCCCGCCGAGGCGAGCCGTTCGAGGATGAGGGGATGCCCGTGGTAGCGATAACGAAGGAACTGGACGAAGTGTCTGCCCAGGTCGGGCTCGACGCGCGTGCCGTCATCCGAGTACGCGAACAGCGGGCGCCCCTCCGCGGCGGCATACACCGTGCGCTCCGCTTCGGATTTCACGGTGATGTCACCCGACTTCTTGGGCCCGGAGAAGGCGGACCGCAGCAGTCCGCCGAGCCCCGTGCTCCTCGGAGCCGCCGCATCCGCGAGCGTCCGTCCCCGCGCCTTGTCGAGCACGGAGAGCTGATGCTCCATGATGACAGGCTCGAAGTCCGAGGTGTCACCCTTGCCGGCCGCGATGACGGCGCGGACATGCTCGCGGTTGTGCAACTCGAAGTGCCGGAAGCAGACGTCCGAGTACATCGACTCGTCGACGTACGTCCTCGCGCCCTCATCGAGATTGATGCGGCGCCGGCGAGTGAAGTCCAGGAGCACCTCGTGCGTCTCGGGCTCGCGATAGCCAAGCCAGCCGCGCCGCAGCCGGACCTGCGTTACATAGGTCCGCTCAGGGACAAGGGGCGCATCGGGCTTGTTCCTTCCGCCTGACTCCGTGACCTGCAAGCTCAGATCGAGACCCATGCGCCTCTCCTGTGGGTGATTCGTGGAGGCGACTCCAAGGGTGACCTCCACGCTCACGCCATTATACGGAGTGGTGCTCCCGGGTGATCAGTGCTCCGCGTCCGCGGGCTTCGCGGCGCCCTGCTGCTGCTGGGCCACGGGCGGAGCTGCACGCTGGATGACCGGCGGTGAGGCGTTGAGCGTCCCCACCCAGAGCCGGCCGTGGAAGCCCTTCTCGCTGGGCCCGTCGAACATCGCCACCTTGCGCGGCGTGCCCGGCTCCTGACGCAGCTCCGGGGTCGGGCTGAGCGCGAACACGTTGCAGTCCACCTGCTCCCAGACGTTGAAGCGGCAGGAGAACTGCGAGCCTCGCGCGAAGCCCACCTCCAACGCCTTCACCGGCGAGGAGGGCAGGGCCTTCGTCAGCCGCGAACCCAGCGGTTCGAAGTCCTTGTTCCAGCTCACCGGCTTCGTGCGCACGTGCACGTCGCCCGCGAGCGCCAGGAGCCACGTGTCCGGGTTCGCCTGACGGTACGCGATGAGGTTCTTCGCCATCTCCTCCTCGCGTGCGTTCCCAGAGGCGTTGTTGGCGTCGAACGCCAGCACCGTGACCGCGTGCCCCTGCGCACGCATCCGGCGGGCCTGCTCAATCAGGCGCAACAGGGCGCCGCTGCTGCGGCCGTCCTGGTACACGCGGCGCCAGAAGGAACTGACCACCAGGAGCCGCTCCAGGTCCGGGCCGTGGCCTTCGCTCGCCAGGTAGTCATCCAGCGCGCCCTGATCTTCCGACGGCAGGGACAGCGCCAACGCCACCGGCAGCTTCTTCTCCACCGCGTCGCAGAGCATCCGCGTGGCGACCTCCGGCAGCTCGCGCGTGCCCAGCGGATCACCCACCAGCACCGTGTGCCCGGCGGTGAGCAGCGGCTCCATGCCCTGCAGCGGCTCCCCGCACTTCACGGGCGCGGGCTGGGCCGTGTCGTCCCCCCAGCCCTCCACCTGCACGGCGCGCACGGGCGCGGTCGTCCTGCCACCCACCAGCTCCAGTGCCGGCACCAGCTCCAGCTTCGCCAGCAGCTTGCGCTCCAGGGGCAGGTCGCGCGTGCCGCGCACCATCTTGAAGCCCTCCATGTCCGGCACGCCGTCGAAGCTGAAGCGCTCGAACGTCTTCCGGGAGAGGTACTTCTCCTCCTCCTCGATGCGCTCGTTGAGCCACTTGGGCTTCACCTCGATGTTCGTGTCCTGCTCGCGGTAGCTCAGGCGGAAGACGCGGATGACGGACTGGCGGGGGCCCACCGCCGCGCCCTTCACGAAGTAGCGCTCGAAGGTGCGGTTGCCGGGGCGGTTCATCCCGGGCTCGTGCGCGGAGGTGTAGAGCTCGTGGTGGCCCTCGCGCTCGAAGACGTCGTAGCGCTGCTCCTCGAAGACGCGCCGCATGGTGAAGAGGGCCTCGTCCAGGGGCACGAGGTACACCGTCTCCTCCGTGGGCACCTCTTCGTCCCCAGGGCCGTCGTCATGGAGATCCTTCGTCAGGCTCGCGCAGCCGCCGACGCACAACGACAGTCCCAGCAACCAGTGAAACCGCATGACATGACCTCCGGCCCACCCGATGTGTCCCGATGTTGCCCGCGACGGGGTGCGACGTCCTGGCTCCCACGGCCGGGACGTCAGGAATCAGTCTACCGGGAAACGCGGGGCAAACGCGTGTGTCAGGCAGGACGTGTGGGAGCGGCTCCCTGGCCCATGAGCGACCGGACGACGTCCAGCGAGACCTCGGCGTGCTTCTTCACCTGCACCTGAGAGTCGAACGCGTAGCGGATGGTGCCCGCCTTGTCCGCGATGAACGTCACCCGCCCGGGCAGAAGCCCCAGGAAGTTGGTGCCCACCCCGAAGGCCTTGCGCGCCGCGCCATCCGGGTCGCTGAGGAGGCGGAAGGGGAGGCGGTGCTTGGCGATGAACTTCTCGTGGGACTCCGCGGAGTCGCTGCTGATGCCCACCACGTCCGCGCCCGCGTCGGTGAAGTCCTGGTACTGGTCCCGCAGGGTGCAGGCCTGGACCGTACATCCCGGGGAGTCATCCCTCGGGTAGAAGTAGATGACCATCGCCTTGTCACCCAGCAGGTCGCGCAGGCGCACCGGTGCGCCACCCGGCCCCTGCAGTGTGACATCCGGAACCGCGTCCCCTTCTTTCAGCATCTTGGCCATGAAAGTCCCTCTCCTCCCGGGTGGGAGCATGGACCGCGCATGGCCTGACCCGCAAATCAATCGGGACTCCCGGGTTGCCCGGCCTTCAAGGGCCTGGGCATTCTTTCGCGGAATGCCGCCACGCGACCTGATGGACACCGAGGACTCCCGCAGGGGGGCTTCCCACACCGCCCCGGCGGACCGGCTGTACCTGCTGCTCCTGCAGGGGAACACCTCCACGCTGGTGCCGCTGCCCCGGGAAGGGTCGGTGGTGATTGGCCGGGCGGTGGGGGCGGACGTGCTGGTGGAGGACGCGTCGGTGAGCCGCCAGCACGCGAAGGTGGGCGTGGCGGAGGGTGAGGCGTTCATCGCGGACCTGGGCAGTCGCAACGGCGTGCGGGTCAACGGCGAGCGGGTGCAGGGGACGCGGCCCCTGGACGGCGGCGACGTGGTGACGCTGGGCAACGTGACGCTGGTGTTCCACCGGGGCGAGCGGCCCCTGCCGGAGCGGCGGGCGCTGGAGGCGGAAGGGCTCCGGGCCCGGCTCTCCGAGGAGCTGGACCGGGTGCACAGCTCGGGCCTGGCGGTGAGCGTGCTCGCGCTGGAGGTGGAGTCCGCGCGGGTGCCGCAGGTGGAGCTGGTGCGGGCGCTGCACGGCGCGTTGCGGTTGATGGACGGGGTGGGACAGGTGGGCGGCACGCTGATGGTGCTGCTGCCGGACCTCTCCGGAGAGGAGGCGGAAGCGGCGGCGGCGCACCTGGTGTCGGTGCTCACGCCGCTGGCCGTGCGGGTGCGGGCGGGGCTGGCGTCGGCGCCGGGGGACGGGATGCAGGTGGATGCGCTGCTGGGCTCGGCGAAGGCGGCGGCCCTGGCGGCGGCGCCGGGAGAGACGCGGGTCAGCGGACCGTCGATGTACCGGTTGGCGCTGGGTGAGCGGTCGGTGGTGGTGGCGGACGCGGCGCTGATGCGGCTGTTCGAATTGCTGCGGCGGCTGGCGGCGAGCCCGCTGCCGGTGCTCATCCACGGCGAGACGGGGGCGGGGAAGGAGAACGCGGCGTGGGCGGTGCATCACTGGTCGTCGCGCGCGGCGCAGCCGTTCGTGGCGCTCAACTGCGCGGCGCTGCCGGAGAGCCTGGTGGAAGGGGAGCTGTTCGGCCACGAGCGGGGCGCGTTCTCCGGCGCGGACCGGGCTCGGGCGGGTCTGCTGGAACGGGCCAGTGGCGGGACGTTGTTCCTGGACGAGGTGGCGGAGCTGTCGCTGCCGATCCAAGCCAAGCTGCTGCGCGCGTTGGATCAGCAGGTGATCACCCGGCTGGGCGATTCGCGCGAGCGGCCCGTGGACCTGCGCGTGGTGGCGGCGACGCACCGGGTGCTGGCGGACGAGGTGAAGGCGGGGCGCTTCCGGCAGGACCTGTTCTTCCGCCTGTCCGCGGCGGTGGTGATGTTGCCGCCGTTGCGAGACAGGCCCCGCGAGCTGCCGCTGCTGGCGCGGGCGTTCCTGGAGGACGCCTGCGCGAGGGCAGGGCGTGCGCCGCTGCACCTGTCCGCCGCGACCATGGAGGTGCTGGGCGCGCACGCCTGGCCGGGCAACGTGCGCGAGTTGAAGAACACGGTGGAGTACGCGGTGGCCACGTCGCCGGGACCGGTGGTGGAACCGTCGCACCTGCCGGAATCACTGCGCGCGGAGACGGTGCCGGAACCGGAGGCGCCTCGCGTGGAGGGTGGCACGGAGGCGCCGAGGGTGTTCCAGAACCTGGCGGAGGAGCTGCGGACGCTGGAGCGGCAGCGGATGGTGGAAGCACTGGAGGTGACGGGCGGGGTGCAGACGCGGGCTGCGCAGCTCATCGGGATGCCGCTGCGCACGTTCGCGTTCAAGCTGAAGCAGCACCGCATCGCACCCTCGCGAGGCCGGGGCGTGGCGGGTGAATGAGGAACGAGCCGCTTCCAGCGTGGCAGCCGCCCGCGACGTTCGGGGAGTACCGGCTGTTGCAGCCGCTGGGCCGCGGCGCGATGGGGGAGGTGTACCTCGCGCACGACACGGTGCTGGACCGGCTGGTGGCGGTGAAGTTCATCGCGGGCGTCGCACCGGATGAGGTGCAGCGCGAGCGCTTTCGCACGGAAGCGCGGGCCATTGCCCGTGTGCAGCATCCCAACGTGGTGGGCATCCACCGCGTCGGAGAGGTGAAGGACCGGCCGTATCTCGTCTCGGAGTTCCTGAGAGGGGACAGCCTGGACCGGCTGTCGCGGCCGGTGCCGTGGACGCGGGTGCTGGAGATTGGCATCGGGTTGGCGAAGGGGCTCTCGGCGGCGCACCGGCAGGGCGTGCTGCACCGGGACCTCAAGCCCGCGAACGCGCTGCTGACCGAGGACGGTCAGGTGAAGCTGCTCGACTTCGGCGTGGCGAAGCTGCTCGACGTGGCGATGGCGCCCGTCGGGCCCGTGCGCCCGCCGGAGGGCCTGGGTGCCTTGCCCGCGCAGGGCGCGGCGACGGTGGATGTGCCGGGCACGGTGGATCCGCGGCGGACCGCGACCCTCGACGTGCCGAGGCATGTCGCGGCCACGGGCCGTCCAGAGAGAGCTGGCGCGGATCCTGGCGTCGCGCAGCGGACCGCGACGTCGACGCCGATTCCGCCGGAACGCCTCCTGGGTCCCGCGGACCTGCTGTCCACGGGCCGCATCGGAACGCCGCTCTACATGGCGCCCGAGGTCTGGCGGGGTGAACCGGCCACGGTCCGCAGCGATCTCTTCTCGCTGGGCGTGCTGCTCTACGAACTGTGCGGAGGCCCCACGCCCGGTCCGCTCGCGGAGGCCCCGCAGCGTCCCCGGACCTTCGAACCGCTGGACGTCGCGGTCCCCGGCGTCGATGCCACCTTCGCCGCGATCCTCGCCCGCTGCCTCGCGCATGATCCGTTCACGCGCTTCGAATCCGCGGACGCCCTGCGTGAAGCACTGGAGTCCATCACCTCGCGCGGCGCCACCCAGGTCATCGCGCCACCGCGTCCACGGTGGCTCCGCGTCACCCGCGTGGTCGCGCTTCCGGGGCTCGCGGTGGCCATCCTCATCGGCGGCAACTGGTGGGGCGAACGCTCCCGGCGCATCGACGCGGAGCAGGCCATGGCCTCCGCTGCCCCCATCCTCGACGAAGTCCACGCCCTGGACACCCGCATCGAAGCCCTCCGCACGGAGGCCTTCACCGCGTTCGATACGGACCGCTCCGCCAAGGCGGAGGCCTCCTGGGCCCAGGCCCTGGAGCTGGGCGCGAAACAGGCTCGCCGCTACGAGGACGCCAGCACCGTCCTCGAAGCCGCGCAGACGCGCGTGGGCAGGGGCTCGAACCACACCCTGGATCAACGCGTCGCGGAGGTCCTCCTCCAGCGCATCCTCGTGGCGGAGCGCGACCGCGCAGCCGGCGTCCAGACCACCCTGACCCAACACCTCGACGAACTGGACCCGAGCGCCGCCACGAGCCGGAAGCTGACCGCCCCCGTCCGGATGGAGCTGGACAGCGATCCCCCTGGCGCCGACATCCAGGTCGAAACCTTCGAATCCCAACCCGGCGGCCCGCCGCGCTGGTCCGAACCCAGGGCCTTCGACAAGACGCCCATGACCTCCGGCCTCACGCTGGAGCCGGGCTCGCACCGTCTGACCTTCACGCTCCCGGGCCGGCCGCCCGTCCACTACCCGGTGCTGCTCACGCGCGGAGAGACCTTCCAGGCGAGGGTCCCCATCCCCGAACAGGTCCCGGACGGCTACGTCTACGTGCCCCCCGGCCGCTTCCTCTACGGCAGCAGTGACGACGAGACCATCCGCCGCACCGTCATCCGCACGCGCCCGATGCACCGGCTCACCACGGGGGCCTTCCTCATCGCGCGCCACGAAGTCACCTACGCGGACTGGCTCACCTGGCTGCGCGAACTGCCCGCCGCCGAGCGCGCCGCGCGCAGGCCCCGAGGCACCAACTACTTCGGCACCATCGAGCTGCGGCCGGCCAACGACGGCACCTGGACCTTCCACCTGGAGCACGAAGGCGTCACGTATCAGGCGAGGGAAGGGGAGCCGCTGCGCTACCAGGAACGGACCCTGCGCGCCGAACAGGACTGGCGCCGCTTCCCCGTGTCCGGCATCTCCTGGGAGGACGCTCGCGCGTACACCGCGTGGCTGGATGCCACGGGCCGTCTGCCCGGCGCGCGCCTGTGCTCCGAACGCGAATGGGAACGCGCGGCCCGGGGCGCGGACGGCCGCGACTATCCGCACGGCCCGGTGCTCGCGCCGGATGACGCCAACTTCGACGCCACCTACGGCCGCAAGCCGCGCGCCTTCGGGCCGGACGCGGTGGGTTCGCATCCCGCGTCGGACAGCCCCTTCGGCGTGGCGGACCTGTCCGGCAACGTGTGGGAATGGCTGGTGACGGACACGAACAGCACGCCCGCGTACGGCGGCGGTTCGTTCTACCAGGACGCGCTCACCGCCCGCGCGCTCAACCACGGCGACGGCGAACCGCGCACACGCTTCCCCTTCATCGGGATGCGCGTGTGCGCGTCCGTGCCCTGACGCCATCCCTCAAAGGTCGCGCGCCGGCAGCTGTCCCACCGACGGCAGGTAGCCCAGCTCCCGGACGAGGATGAATCCGGCCTGGGCCTGCGTGGACGTCGCGTAGACGCCCGGCGTCAGCAAGGACCGCCACAGCTTCAGCGGCCGGCGCTGGCCCGTGCTGGTGACGTCCACGGAGCTGTACACGAAGCCCTCGATGCCCTGGTCCCCGTTGATGACCTTGAGGGCGAAGCCGGAGATGCGTTCACACTGCGAATCGTCCGTGAGCAGGTAGCGCCCGCTGCTGTTCACGCACCGGTACAGCGGCTTGATGAGGCTGCCCATGCGCGTCCGGATGTCAGCCGGCAGCTTCGGGGAGAGGATGGGCCCCTCCTTGCGATACGCGGTGAAACCGGATGCGTCCGCCACCCCGTTCGCATCCAGGTCCAGGTGGATCCCGGTCACGCTGGAGCCGCCTTCGATGAGCGCCGTATCCACCGTCACCGCGGTGGTCGTCATCCAGCCATTGTTCGCGTCCTTGAACATCACCAGCGACCTGTCGATGAAGAGCGAATAGGACACGAGCAGCGTCGAGTTGGCATAGGCCGACAGGTTCATCGATTCGCAGGGCCGCGACGGGCGCGGTGCGATGAGGAGCGAGCGGTTCACGCACGTGGCCTCCAGGGGCAGCGTGTCCCAGCGCTTCTTGCCCAGGCACAGCGGCCGCACCTCGCCGCACTCATCCACCTTCCACACCGCCTCCAGGGAGTAGCCCTCCACCGTCGCCGGCAGGCCCCCTGGGTCCAGCAGGATCGCGTCCTTGGGGCCCATGAACTTCAGCGGCGTCCCGTCCAGCGTGTTGCTGCGCCCCTCGCCGCAGTAGTCCGCCACCGCCATGCGCGTGCACAGCTGGTGGTACTCCAGCGCGACGTTCTGCGGGAACGTCGTGGCCCAGGGCGGATAGCCCCAATCGATGCACTTGGCGATGACGCCGCCGCCCACGAAGAACGGCTGGCTCGTGCCCTCGTCCTTCGCCACGCAGGCGAAGGTGAAGTACTCGGAATTGGGGATCAGCTCACCCCCCGAGGACCAGGCATGGGGCACCGCGAGCGCGAAGCCGCTGCCGGTGGGGCAGAGCGGCTGGGGCTGGCTGTCCTCCGTGGCCGCCGTCACGCGGTACTCCCAGAACGCCGTGCCGCTCGACACGTTCTGCGCGGTACACGGGATGGGCTGCCCCGTGATGCTGACGTGACACTGGACCGCCTCGATGGTGAGCTTCACCGAGCGCCCCTCGAAAGGCGCGCGGAAGACCGTGCCCACGAAATCGGGCCCCTCCAGGAAGCGCACCGGCAACGGAGGATTGGCGCCCGTGCAGCCCTGTGCGCCGAGCAGCCTCCCGCCCAACATCCC
>NZ_RAWE01000165.1 GCF_003611695.1 Corallococcus carmarthensis
CCACCTCCCGGCATCCCGACACCACCGCTGACGAATCGCCACCGACGTCTTGACACTTGAACTGTCACAACCTACTGTCAGGTTCGTGAGCACGCCCAAGACACAGACGGAGTGGAAGCTGACCGCGCTGGCGGAGGAGGTGGGCGTCTCGCCTCGCACGGTCCGCTATTACGTCCAACGGGGCCTCCTGCCCGCGCCGCCCTTCAAGGGGCCGGACACGGTCTACGGAGAGGAGCACCGGATGCGGCTCAAGGCCATCCGGGTGCTCCAGGCGAGGTTCCTGCCCCTGGACGCCATCCAGGCGGAGCTGTTGCGGCTGTCGCCGGAGGAGCTGCGCCGGCTGGCGGAGACGCCGGTGGGCCCGGGGACGTTGCCGGAGGAGCCCCTCCGGTTTCCGACCCCGAGGCGTCCGGGAAAAGACCCGACGGTGGAGGTGGCGCGTTACCAGCGCTGGCTCCTGGCGCCGGGGTTGGAATTGCACGTGTCGGAGCAAGCAGAAGCGAAGGTCCGGGCGCTGGCGGAGCGGGTGCGCGCCCTCATCGAGTCCGAGGAAGGAACGCTGTCATGAACGAGCAGGCGAAGTGTGGGCTGTTCACGCGTGAGGGGGCCCAGGTGCCCCTGCAGGGAGTGGAAGTCACCGGTGAGCTGCTCGGGGGGCACGCGCGGGTGCGCGTGACGCAGCGCTACCGCAACGACGAGAAGAAGCCGGTGGAGGCCATCTACGTCTTCCCCCTGCCCTCCGACGCGACGCTCAGCGCCTTCTCCATGACGTGCGCGGGCCGCCGCGTGGCCGGCGTGGTGAAGGAGCGCGAGGCGGCCTTCCGCGCCTATGACGACGCCATCACCGAAGGGCACGGCGCGGCGCTGCTGGACCAGGAACGCGCCAACGTCTTCACCGCGCAGGTGGGCAACCTGCTGCCGGGCGAGGAGACGCTGGTGGAGGTGGAGTTCCTCCAGACGCTCACCGCCGAGGAGGGCAGCGTGCGCTGGATGCTGCCCACGCTGGTGGCGCCCCGGTACATCCCCGGCCCGGTGCACGGCGACCGCACCGGCCACGGCAGCGCGGCCCCGACGACGCGGGTGCCGGACGCGGACCGCATCTCCCCGCCCACGAGCTTGAACGTGGACTACGGGCTGCGCATGGACCTGCTCATCGACGTGGGCCGTGACGTGGTGGTGGAGAGCCCGTCCCACCGGCTCACCGTCACGAAGGAGGGCACCCGCACGCGGGTGAAGCTCCAGCGCGACTCGCTGTACCGGAACTTCGCGGGCGACGAGGTGGAGCTGAACCGGGACGTGGTGCTCACGATGCGCAACGCGAACCCGGACGTGATGCTCACGCCCGTGGTCACGCACCGCAAGGCGGAAGGGCCGGGCACGTTCGCGCTCACCGTTGTGCCAGACCTGCTGAACCTGGCGACGACGCCGCCCCGGCAGGAGGTGGTGTTCGTGGTGGACACGTCCGGCTCCATGGCCGGGGACAGCCTGCCCCAGGCCCAGGCCGCGCTCCGGCTGTGCCTGCGCCACCTGCGTGAAGGCGACCGCTTCAACGTCATCGCGTTCGAGAACTCGTTCCGGACCTTCTCCGCGCAGACGGTGCCGTTCACCCAGCGCACGCTGGAGCAGGCGGACGCGTGGGTCGCGGGGCTGAAGGCCTACGGCGGCACGGAGCTCCTGGAGCCGATGGTCAGCGCGATGAAGGCCGCGCCGGACGGCGTGGTGGTGCTGCTGACGGATGGCCAGGTGGGCAACGAGTCGGAGATCCTCAACGCGGTGCTGGCGGCGCGTGGGACGGGGCGGGTGTTCTCGTTCGGCATCGGCACCAACGTGAGCGACGCGCTGTTGCGCGACCTGGCGCGGCGCACGGACGGCGCGGTGGAGTTCATCCACCCGGGAGAGCGCATCGACGAGAAGGTGGTAGCGCAGTTCTCGCGGGCGCTCGCGCCGCGCGTCACCGACCTGGAGGTGCGCTTCGACGGTGTGGAGGCCAGTGAGCTGGCCCCGTCCACGCTGCCGCCGCTGGTGGACGGCACGCCGTGGACGCTCTTCGGGCGCTATGCGCAGGCGGGCACGGGCAGCGTGACGCTGAAGGGGAAGTCGGGCCGGGAGCCCTTCTCCCTCACGGTGCGGCTGGACCTGCCCGCGCTGTCGGACCGGCCGGTGGTGGAGAAGCTGTGGGCCGCCGAGCGCATCCGGGGCTGGATGGACGCGGGGCTGGTGGGCCGGCGCGCGGAGGCGATGAAGGAGCGCATCGTGAAGCTCGCCATCGAGCACCAGCTGGCGACGCAGTACACGTCCTTCGTGGTGGTGGAGGAGCGCCAGGGCGACCGTCGCGCGTCGGGCACGCCGGAGACGCGCGTGGTGCCGGTGAACGCGCCCGCGGGCTGGAGCATGTTCAACCAGGCCCCGGGGGACGTGGACGACGATGAGGCCGAGGGCGGGCTCGCGGATGCAATGGCGCCTGGGCGCCCCGGGAAGATGCCGGCGATGAGGGGAATGCCCCAGAAGAAGATGGCCGCGCCCGCCGCGGCGGTCAGCCGCTCCCGGGGCGGCGCGGTGCCCCCGCCGCCTCCGAGCCTGTCCGCGCCCGCGCCCGCGCGCGACCTGGGACCGGAACCCACCACGGGTTCCTCCTTCCACGCGGAGCTCGCGGATGGCGCCGGCCCCGCGGGAGGCAGGGCCGCGCCGATGGAGCGCAAGGAGCAGGAGTCCGCCAAGCAGAAGGGGGGCTTCCTGGAACGACTGGTGTCCGCCGCGAAGCCGCGCAAGGCCGCCGCCCCAGCGGCGCCGTCCCTCCAGCAGCACGCCCCGCGCGCCCAGGAGGACAAGGCGGAGGTGCGCTACGAGCAGGAGGAGGTCCTGCCGCTGTCCGTGGCGGAGTCCTCCATCCCCACCGAGGACGTGGGAAGCCTGCTGGGCCAGCAGCTCGCCAACGGGCTGTGGGCCGGCACGGGTGAAGGGCCGGAGCCGGTGCGCCAGGCCCGCGCCACCGCGCGCGTGCTGCTGGTGCTGCTGCGCGAGGGCATCACCAGCAGCCACCCGCTGCACGGCGCGCAGGTGAAGAAGGCCGTGGACGCGCTGCTCGCGCTGGCCGCGCAGCTTGGCCAGGCGCCGGACGTGGCGGAGCTGGCGCTGGGCGTCGCGTGGCTGGTGGCGGCGGGGCCGCGCACGCGGGGCCGCATCGAGCAGGCCGCGAAGCCCCTCCCGGGCCTGGGCGGACGGCTGGAGGACACGGCCGCGCTCCGCCAGCACATGGAGACGCTGGCGACGCGGTAGGCCGCCGCGTGGCGTCACCCGGGCTCCGGGCCTCCTTTCCGGGAGGACCGGGGTCCCGGGTCTCCCGTCCTTTCACGGGGGTCGACTAGGGTTGGCGCACCCATGCTCCTCGCGCCCTTCGTCCTGGCCGTCCTCGTCGCCGCGCAGCCCGGTCCTCCGACCCAGGAAGGCGCGGCATCCTCCGCGGACACCGTGTCCGCGCCGCCGCTCGTGGCGAGTGACGAGACGTGCGCCGCCGAATCCGACTACGTGGCGGGCTTCGACGCGCTGGTGCGTGGAGAGGATGCACGGGCACTGGAGGAACTGGAGCGCGTGCTCCAGGTGTGCCCCGGGCATCCGTATGCGCCGGAGCTGGCGCGGCTGGCGCGGACGCGGTTGGACCCGGCCGCGCGGCTGGCGCAGGACACGCTGGCGCGGCCGGTGGTGGCGGAGCCAGGGGTGACTTCGAAGGAGGGACCGTCGCAGGGGGCCCGGGCGTCATTGACCGTCGTGCAGACGCTGCACGGCATCACCCAGGGCGTCATGCTGTGCTCCATCTCCAACTGCCAGGACGGGCGCGCGTTCGTGGCGGTGTCGCTCCTGGGCGGCGGCGCGGGGGCGGCGATTTCGATGCTCGCCACCCGGAGCGGGCTGACGCAGGGCCAGGCGGCGGCCATCAACTCCGGCACGGTGTGGGGCTTCGGTTATGGCCTGGCGTCCGGGAGCTCGTTCGACCTGGACGGGGACAGCGCCACGGGGGCGGTGATGGCGGGGGCGCTGGGCTTCACGGGCCTGGGCATCCTGGTGGCGGAGTTCGCGCGGCCCACCGCCGGACAGGTGTCGCTGGCGAACTCCGGCGGCCTGTGGTCGGGCGTGGTGGCGGGGCTGCTGCTGGCCACCCAGAGCGGCGAGACGCGCGATTTCGTCGGCATCGAGCAGGGCGTGGTGGGCGCGGGCCTGCTCACCTTCGCGCTGGTGGGGCGCAACCTGGACATCTCCCGGGGCCGGGTGCTGCTCATCGACGCGGGCGGCATCCTGGGCGGCCTGGTGGGACTGAGCGCGCTGTTCCTGGCGTTCAACGACGACAATGGGGACGCCCTGCTGGTGGGCACCGCCGTGGGCGTGGTGGCCGGCCTGGGGACCGCGACCTTCCTCACGCGCGACTTCGATGCGTCCGAGGATGAGGCCCCGGCCGTCTCCGTCGTCCCGGCGACGCTGGGACGTCACGGTGGATTGGGGCTGGCGGTGCTGGGCCAGTTCTAGCCTTAAGCTGCCCGCCTCGTTGCGCCGCTTCCGGAGCCGCCCATGCCCGTCGAGTCCCAGGCACTGACCCTCTTGCGTGATGAGCATGCGCTGCGCGTGAGGCAGAAGAAGGAGTGGGGAGAAATCCTCACCGGCTTCGAGGGCCGCAACCGCTACGAGGTGGTGGGCGACGACGGACGCCCGCTCTTCTTCGCGGGCGAGGTGGGCAGCGGCGTGGGGCTGTTCCTCCTGCGCAGCTTCCTCAAGGCGAAGCGGCCCTTCACCATGGAGCTCAAGTCCGCGAGCGGCGAGACGCTGCTGCGGCTGCGCCGCCCCTGGCGCTTCTGGCTGTCACGGATGGAGGTGGAGGACGGCGAGGGACGGCACCTGGGCGCCATCCAGCAGCGCTTCCGCTTCTTCACCCGCGCCTACGACGTGCTCGGGCCGCAAGACGAGGAGCTGGCCCAGTTGAGCGGCCCGTTCTTCAGGCCGTGGACGTTCAACGTGGAGCAGCAGGGCCGCGAGGTGGGCACCATCGCGAAGCGGTGGAGCGGGTTCGGCAAGGAGATGTTCACGGACGCCGACAACTTCGGCGTCCGGTTCAACGGCCTGCACGACCCGCACGTGCGGACGTTGGTGGTGGCCGCGACGTTCCTCATCGACTTCGTGCACTTCGAGAACAGCCGCGGCGCGGAGTGACGGCTAGGAGTGCCGCCGCAGCGTGGGCACGCGCGGCTGACCCTGTTCGTCACGCGGGAGGCCGTCGAGCTCCGGCTCGCTGGACAGCGTGCCGGGGCGCCAGCGCTGGACCTCGCGCACCATGAAGAAAGCCGCGGCGGACAGCACGCCCAGGTCGTCCAGCCAGCCGACAAAGGGGATGAAGTCCGGAATCGCGTCCACGGGCGACACGAAGTACAGGACGGCCAGCAGCCCGGACAGCTTGCGCCACGTCGCCACCCGAGGGTCGCGCACGTAGTGGAAGAAGCGGGTTCCCATTCCTCGAAGGCCTGCGATGTTCATACCCCTCCCTACGCATGGGGGACGCGGGTGATTGCACCATCCGTGCACGGCGCTTGCACGCCCGGTGTGCTAGCGGGCCTGCCCGGATGTCTCCTCCAGCACGTCCGCGCGGCCCGCGACCTCCAGGCGGGCGCGGCCGCCCTCGCGGAAGGGGGCCGTGGGGGCGGCGCGCACCACCAGCGCCATGCCCGCGCAGGACACGGTGTAGTCCACGTGCGCGCCCCGGAACGCGCGCTCCAGCACCTCCGCTCGCAGCGCGCCGCCCACCGCGACGCCGTCCGTGTCGGGGACGAGCCGCAGTGCTTCCGGGCGCAGGGAGAGCATCACCTCGCCGCGCGCCTCCGTGCTCAGCGGCAGGTTGCCCAGGGCCGTGCGGGCGACGCGGCCGAAGGCGGAGCCGGGCAGCAGGTTGGTGCCGCCCAGGAAGTACGCGGCGAAGGCGGTGCGGGGTGCTTCGTAGACGGGCTCGGGCGCGCCCTGCTGCTCCACCGTGCCCCCGCGCAGCAGCACCAGCCGGTCCGCGAAGGCCAGCGCGTCCCCCACGTCGTGCGTGGCGAAGAGCACGGCGGTGCCTCGGGCCTTGAGCACGCGGCGCCACTCGCCAAGGACGGTGGCGCGCAGGCCCGCGTCCATTCCGGCGAAGGGTTCATCCAGCACCAGCAGCTTCGTGCCGGAGGCCAGCGCGCGGGCCAGCAGCACCCGCTGCCGCTGCCCTCGTGAGAGCGTGCCGCAGGCGCGCGACTCCAGGTCTTCCATCTGGAACAGCGCCAGCATGCCGCGCGCGTGCGCCAGGCCTTCGCCCTTGGGCTGCACGCCCATCACGGCGTCGCGCACGGTGAGGCCGGACTCGAGCTCGGCGTCATGGAGGACGCGGCGCAGGGGGCGCTGCTCCGGGGGCACGAACGTGTCCGGCCCCGCGACCACGCGGCCATCGAGGGTGATGGTGCCGGACGTCGGCTGCTCCAGGCCCGCCACCAACCGCAGCAGCGCCGTCTTCCCGGAGCCGGAGGTGCCCATCAGCGCGACCGCCACGCCCGGCTCCAGCGCCAGCGCCACGTCCCGCACCGCTGGGGCGGAGGCGCCGAGAAACTTCAGGGTGAGGGCATCGAGCGAGAGGAAGGCCATGACGGCGGGCACACTACGGTGCGGCACCGGCCGGGCCAAGCACCAGGTCCCATGGCTGGGGACTGCCGGACGCGTGGCGCTTCCGTGCCGTGGGATTAGGCTCCCTCGCCGTTCATCCCCTTCTTCCGGGAGTCCCCATGTCGCGCCTGCTCATCGCCTGTGCCGTCCTGCTGGGAACCGCGTCCTTCGCCCAGGCCCCCGCGGCCCCTCCGTCGCAGCCCAAGGCCGCTGCCGCCCCGGCGGCTCCGGAGAAGCCGAATCCGCTGAAGGCCACCGCGGAGCGCACCCAGGCCGCGATCGCCCAGCTGCCCGCGGCGAAGCCCGAAGACGTGAAGTCCCAGGACGCCATCCTCAAGGCGCTCTACGACGTCATCAGCGGACCGGCGGGGACGGCTCGCGACTGGCAGCGCTTCCGCTCCCTCTTCTATCCCGGCGCCCAGCTCATCCCGCTGGTGAAGCCCCCGGGTGCAGCCACGCTCGCGGCCCGCGCCATCACCCCGGACGACTACGTGACGTGGGGCAAGGAGGCCACCGCGACGCACGGCTTCTTCGAGAAGGAGACCGCGCGCCAGACGCACGCCTTCGGGGCCCTGGTGCAGGTCATGAGCACCTATGAGGCGCGCGGCACGCAGGACGGGCCGCTCATCGCCAAGGGCGTCAACAGCATCCAGCTCTTCAACGACGGTCAGCGCTGGTGGGTCATGAACATCTTCTGGATCGACGAGAACACCGCCGGCCTCAAGGTGCCCAAGGACCTCACCCAGAAGTAGCCCCCGTCAAAAACGAAGAGGGCCGGGTCCCGGAGCGCGCATCCCGCGCGTCCCGCTCCCGGCCCTCCCGTGCTCCTACCGCCTGGGCTCAGCCTTCCGAGCCAGGCTCACCTTCAGGGCCCGCGGCGCCCTCCGAACCGGACTCGTCCGCCGGAGCCTCCGGCGAAGCGTCCTCGGCCGACGTGGCCTCCGCGCCCTCGGCGCTGGCTCCCTCCACCGGCGACGTGGCCTCCGTCTCCTCCTCGGACTCCTCGCCTTCGGGCAGCTTGGAGATGGCCATCACCTTCTCCTCGCCGTTCTCCAGCGCGATGAGGCGCACGCCCTGCGTGTTGCGGCCGATGACGGAGATCTCCTTCACCTTCATGCGGATGAGCATGCCGCCGTTGGTGACGAGCATCACCTCGTCGCTGTCCTTCACCTGCACCACGCCCACCACGCGGCCGTTCCGCTCGGTGGCCTTGATGTCGATGATGCCCTTGCCGCCACGGCCCTGTTGCCGGTACTCGGCGCCCTGCGTGCGCTTGCCGTAGCCGTTCTCCGTCACGGTGAGGATGGCGCTGCCCTGCTCCGCCGGCGCCTGGCCCTCTTCCGGTTCCTTGTCCAGGAGGTCCGCGCCCACCACCTCGTCGCCGTCCTCCAGCGTGATGCCCTTCACGCCGTAGGCCTGACGGCCCATGGAGCGCACGTCCTCTTCCTTGAAGCGGATGCTCATGCCCGCGGCCGTGGACAGGAGGATGTCCTTGGTGCCGTCGGTGATCATCACGCCCACCAGTTCGTCGCCCTCGTCGATGCCCAGCGCGATGATGCCGCTGGCGCGGACGCTTTCGAACGCGCTCAGGTCCGTGCGCTTCACCACGCCCTTCTTCGTGACGAAGAAGACGTAGCGGTTCTCCGGGAAGTCGCGCGTCACCAGCACCTGCGCCAGCCGCTCCCCTTCCCCGAACTGCACCAGGTTCACGATGGCCTTGCCGCGTGACGTGCGGCTGCCCTGCGGAATCTGGTGCACCTTCAGCGTGTACAGCTTGCCCTTCGTGGTGATGGGCATCAGGTACGCGTGCGTGCTGGCCACGAACACCTTGGTGACGAAGTCGTCCTCCTTCGTCCCCGCGCCCGTCTTGCCGCGCCCGCCGCGCTTCTGCGCGCGGTACTCCGACAGGGGCGAAC
Organism: Corallococcus carmarthensis; assembly: GCF_003611695.1. GTDB lineage: Bacteria > Myxococcota > Myxococcia > Myxococcales > Myxococcaceae > Corallococcus > Corallococcus carmarthensis. The sequence goes on from NZ_RAWE01000165.1 coordinate 8,577, forward strand.
GCTTCACGTAGCCCGTGTGCGACAGCGTGACCACCATCGTCTCTTCCGCGATGAGGTCCTCGCTGGTGAAGTCATCCACCGCGCCCGTGATCTCCGTGCGGCGCTTGTCGCCGTAGCGCTCGCGGATCTCCATCAGCTCCGCCTTGATGACGGAGAGCAGGCTCTTCTCGTTGGCGAGGATGTCACGCAGGCGCGCGATGTCGCGCACCAGCCCGATGAGCTCCTTGAAGAGCTCTTCACGCTGCAGGCCGGTGAGGCGCTGCAGGCGCATCTCCAGGATGTTCTGCGCCTGGTCCTCGCTGAAGCCCGCGCCCTCGTACTTGTGCTCCAGGCCGCCGTAGGCCGGCTCTTCGTTGCGGGCGCGGCTGACCAGCAGCTCCATCTGCGCCTTGGCCTTCGCGTAGTCGATGCGGTCCAGGTTCTGGAAGCGCTCGCGCGTGTACAGCTCCGGCGACAGGATGTTCATCAGGCCCCAGCGGGCCTCGTCCGGGTCACGCGACGCGCGGATGAGGCTGACCACCAGGTCGATGAGGTCCTGCGCGACGAGCAGGCCTTCCACGATGTGCATGCGCGAGAGCGCCTTGCGCAGCTCGTAGCGCGTGCGGCGCGTCACCACGTCGCGGCGGTGCGCGACGAAGCGGTCCAGCAGCTCCTTCAGGTTGAGCGTGCGCGGCTGCCCGCCGTCGATGGCCAGCATCACCGCGCCGAACGTCGTCTCCATCTGCGTCATGGAGAAGAGGTTGTTGAGCACCACCTGGGAGATGGCATCGCGCTTGAGCTCGATGACGATGCGCATGCCCTGACGGTCGCTCTCGTCACGGATGTCGCTGATGCCCTCCAGCTTCTTCTCACGCACCAGCTCGGCGATCTTCTCGATGAGCCGGGCCTTGTTCACCTGATAGGGGATCTCCGTGACGATGATGGCCTCACGGTCGCCCTTCTTGTTCGTTTCAATCTCCGTGCGCGCACGGATGGTCATGGACCCGCGGCCCGTCTCGTAGGCGCGGCGGATGCCCTCGCGGCCGGTGATGATGGCGGCGGTGGGGAAGTCCGGCCCCTCGATGAACTCCATCAGGTCCAGGACGGTGCAGTCCGGGTTGTCGATGAGGTGCAGCGTCCCGGACACGACCTCCGTCATGTTGTGCGGCGGGATGTTGGTGGTCATGCCCACCGCGATGCCGCTGCTGCCGTTGACGAGGAGGTTGGGGAACTTGGCCGGCAGGACGAGCGGCTCTTCCAGCGAGTCGTCGTAGTTGGGCCCGAACTCGACGGTCTCCTTGTCGATGTCCGACAGGAGGTCCTCCGCCAGCCGCTCCATGCGCACTTCCGTGTAACGCATGGCCGCCGGCGAGTCGCCGTCCACCGAGCCGAAGTTGCCCTGGCCGTCCACCAGCAGGTAGCGGAGGCTCCACTCCTGGGCCAGGCGCACCATGGCGTCGTAGACGGACGAGTCGCCGTGCGGGTGGTACTTACCGATGACGTCACCCACCACGCGCGCGCTCTTCTTGTAGGCGCGGTTGTGGAGGTTGCCCAGGTCGTTCATCGCGAAGAGGACGCGACGGTGCACGGGCTTCAGGCCGTCACGCACGTCCGGCAGCGCGCGGCCGATGATGACGGACATCGAGTAGTCGAGATACGAGCGGCGCATCTCGTCTTCGATGTTGATGGGAATGAGCTCTCCGGCGCCGCTCGACGGAGGAGGCGCGGGGGGCGTTGCCGGCGTGTCGGTGGTGTCGTCAGCCATGGGCTCTGGAAGGTGCGGACGGGCCCCTCACGTGGGGAGCTCCGCCCGATGGGAGAGTGTTCGTAACCCCTGGATTTCCCTCAGTCAATAAGGGAAACAGGGGGGATTCGCCACGGCTGCCCGCCCGCCCGGTTCCAGGGGTCGGAGAGGGCCTTTCCGGGGCACCCGGATGGAACATCCGGGCGGTGCGTTTTCAGCCCCACCGGAGGCCGTTTTCCAGGCCCGTTTCCGGGCCATTCCGGGCCCGTTTTTCAGGCCTTGGGGCGGAGGTTCGCGGCCAGCCGTTCGGCCTCCGCGCCCACACCGCCCTCGGGGTCCTTCGCCTTCGCCGTTTCGAACGCGGCGAGCGCCCCTTCGCGGTCGCCGCGGAGCTTCAGCGCCACACCGACATTGAGGTGCGCCGCGGCATTGTCGCGGTCCATGGCGAGCGCTTCGCGGAACAACGTGAGCGCCTGGTCCACGTCACCCGACAGGAGCGCCTCGCGGCCCGCCTGGACGCGCTTGTCCGCGTCGTTGACCAGCTCCACCTCGAACACGCTCTTGCCCACGACGTTGGCCACGAGCACGCGCAGGATGCCGCCCCAGTAGAACGACAGGCCTTCCGCGGCGACGACGGCGGCGAGGGGCAGGTCGGGCAGCAGCTGCTTGCCCCGGAACTTGAAGCGGACCTTGGTGTAGCGGCCCTTGTTGGTCCAGTGGACCAGCTCGCCGCGGAGCTTCTTGAAGCCGGCCTCCAGCTGGGCCGGGTCGATTTCGAAGGGCAGCACCCGGCCCTGCGGCTCGCCCGCGGGCAGGCTCTTGGGCGCGGCCTCGCGGGGGTCTGTCCCGGGGCTGGAGTCGAAGACGGGCTCGGCCTCCAGCACGGGGGGCTTCGGGGACGACGAGGCGCGGCGGGGCTCCACCTTCTCCACCTTCGCCTTCACCGGCCGGGCCGGGGGCTTCGCGGGCGCGGCCGGGCGCGCGGGCTGCTTCTTCGCCTTCGCCGGGGACTTGCGGGGTGCCGTCTTTGCCATGGGGTCACTCTAAGCGACCCACTCCTCCGCCGCTCGTGAAGTCGTGCGAAGACGGCCGCTCAGACGGGGCCCGGGCGGTGGCCCCAGACGCCCACCATCAGGCTGGGCACCAGCACGCCGCCGTTGGAGCGCAGCTCGGCGGTGAGGCGGGCGGCCAGCGTGTCGATGTCCACCTCCATGGCCAGCGCCACGCCCAGCCGCTCCATGTGGGGCAGGAGCGTGCGCACGGTCTCCACCAGGGCCTGCGTGGACTCCGAATCCGGCGTCACGCCCACGCGACCGCCCACCACGCCGTCGTCCACCACCAGCCCGGCCCGCCGCAGCGTGGACATCAGCTCCAGGCCCATGTGGACCTTGATGCCCACGCGTTCGCAGGTGGGCAGCATCCAGTTCCAGATGCGGGTGAACAGCGGAAGCTTCGGGTGCGTCAGGCCCATGGCCGCCAGCTCCAGCTCGTGCAGCGCCATCACGCCTCCGGGGCGCAGGTGCTCCACCATGCGGCGGACGAACGAAATGGGGTCCGGTTGGAACATCAGCACCAGCCGGCTGACGATGGCGTCGAAGGGGGCGCCGACGGCCAGGGCCTCCAGGCTGGTATGCTGGAAGTGCACGTGGGCCAGGCCCTGCGTTTCGGCGCGGCGCCGGGCGCAGGAGAGGACGCGGGCCTCGCGGTCGACGCCCACCACCTCGCCCGTGGGGCCCACCAGCTCCGCGGCGAGGAAGGACACGTCGCCCACGCCGCAGCCCACGTCCAGCACGCGCATGCCGGGCTTGAGTCCCGCTCCGCGCAGCACCGCCTCCGTCAGCGGCGCGTATATCTGGGCCTGGAGCATCAGCCGTCGCAGCTCCCGGTCCTCGTTGCCCTGGACGTACTCCGCGGCGGCATTGGTTTCTTCGACACGCATGTGCGACTCCGGGGTTGGAGACGACGCGCACGGTCGCAAGCCCTGGCGTCCTTCGCGCCCTCCCGCCGGTCCCGACGCAATGACAGACAGCCATCCGCGTCCGCGACCGGAGGGCCGGGCCACGTCCAACCCCGGACAGGCCCACGTCCCGGCAATGTCTCTTGATTCCGGGACTACCCGGCGAAGCGCCTGCGCGGTGCACGGCGTGTGGGTTGTCGCGCCGCGCGGCCGTGAAACAATCCGCGCGCTCTCCCACCCGAAGGAACGCCTCTCCATGACGACGCGCGTCCGGCCCGTGCTCCTCTCCGCCCTGCTGCTTGCTGCTTCCCTCGCCCACGCGGCGCCCGCCGTGCCCGCCGCGGAAGGGGCGTGGCCCCGCTTGCGCAAGGAGCGCCTCCAGAAGCTGCTGCCCCAGGCCATGGCCCGCGCGGGCGTGGACGCGTGGGTGGTGCTCTGCCGTGAGAACGACAACGACCCGCTCGCCGGTCACGTGGGCGGAGAGAACGCGGGCGGCACCGCGGCGTTCCTGTTCCTCCGCGACGGCGACACGCTGCGCTCCACCGCGCTCTCCCCCGAAGGCGAAGCCACCGCGCTCCGGGACATGGGCGTGGTGGACGAGGTGGTGGCCTTCGAACGCGGCGCGGACGTGCACGCGCTCATCGCGGCGCGGCTGTCCAAGGCGAAGCTGACGAAGGTGGCCATCAATTCGTCGGAGCGGATGTCCATCGCGGATGGCCTGTCCGCCACGCAGCGCGCGAAGCTGGAGGCGGCGCTCTCCCCCGCGCTGCGCAAGAAGCTGGTGTCCTCCGAGGACCTCGTCTCCGAGTGGCTGGCCGTGAAGCTGCCGGAGGAGGTGGACATCATGCGCAAGGCCGCGGACATCACCGCGAAGCTGGAGGAGGAGGCGTACCGCACGGTGGTGCCGGGCAAGACGCGCGACTCGGACGTGGCGCGCCTCCTCAAGAAGCGCATCGCGGAGCTGGGCGTGGGTGACGGGTGGCAGCCGGACCAGAACCCCAACGTGAACAGCGGCCCCACGCGCGGGCACTCGAACGCCACCGACCGTGTCATCCAGCCGGGGGACTTCATCCAGACGGACTTCGGCATCCGCGTGGGCGGCACCTGGGTGACGGACATCCAGCGCTTCGCCTACGTGCTGGCCCCGGGCGAGCAGCAGCCTCCCGCGGAGGCGCTGGCGAAGTGGGAGAAGTCGAAGAAGGGCAGCCGCATCGCGCTCGCGGCGATGAAGCCCGGCGTGCGCGGCTACGACGTGGACAAGGCCCAGCGCGACTGGATGCGCGAAGCGGGCTCCGAGCCCGTGATGTGGGGCACCGGCCATCCCGTGGGCTACTGGGCCCATGACGCCGGCCCCGCCCTGTCCGGCGCCGCGTCCGGCAAGCCGCCCACGGGCTCCTCGCTGCGAAAGCTCCAGCCCGGACAGGTGTTCGCCTTCGACGGCTTCTTCGCGTGGAAGGACGGCAGCAGCCCGGACGCGCTGCGCATCCTCTCCGTGGAGGAGATGGCCGTCGTCACCGACACCGGCGCCGAGTACCTCAACCCACCCCAGGAGCAGCTCATCCTCATCCCGTCCCCTGTCACGACCATGAAACATTGAGGGCCTCGGGCCCGGCCCGCGCCCACACCCTACGACGTGGGTGGTCCCGACCCCGGAGACTCGGCACGGTGGGGTGTGGCGCGCGGAAGGGCGGGCTCGGATACACTCGGATGTATCGCTGCGCCGGTCAGGCGCTGGAGGACCGCCCATGCCAACCGTGCTGGTCATCGATGATGACCTCTTCGTCCTCGCGACCGTGGGAGACACCCTGAGGAGCGCGGGCTACACGGTGCTCACGGTGCAGTCCCCCGCCGAGGCCTTCCACCTGGACCTCTCCGGCATCGCCGCCATCCTGTGCGACTACAACATGCCGGAGATGAACGGCTCCGACGTGCTCGTCGCCATGCGCGAGCTGCAGGAGTGCCGGGCGCCGTTCATCTTCCTCACCGGCCACTCGGACCTGGATGACCTGCTGCCGGTGGCCATCCGCTACGGCGCGGAGCTGCTGCCCAAGCCGGTGGACCCGTCGGAGCTGACGCGGCTCTTGCGCAAGCAGATCGCCGCCTGAGCAGGCCCGCGCGCGCGGCGCTTCAGCCCAGTTCGGAGAGCAGGGCTTCCGCGTGCTCGCGCCACTCGGGCTCCAGTGAAGGCCTGCGCAGGAGCACCGTCAGCCGCTCCTTCGCGGCGTCCCGCGCGCCCAGCCAGACCTCCACGCGGGCCAGGGACAACACGGGCTCTGGACGGTGGGGCGCGCGGCGGTGGGCTTCCTCCAGGGATTCCCGCGCGGGCGCCGCGGCCTCCGGAGGTCCGGCCTCCCCCTGACGCAGGAGCAGCAGGCCCAGACGCCACGCGGGCATCCAGTCGTCCGGTGACAGGCGCACGGCCTCGCGCCACGCGGCGAGCGCGCGCTCCACGTCGGGCGGCTCCAGGGACTCGAAGACGAGCGCCTCCGCGGAGCGGCTGAGTCCGGTGGAGAGGCCTCGCGACTCCAGCTGGTGGCACAGCTCCAGGGCCTCCAGGAAGCGCCGCTCCGTCACGCGCAGGCGGGCCAGGTGCCCCAGCGCCGCCACGCCTTCGGGCTCCACGCGCACGCGCGCCTCCGCCGCGGACACGGCGCCGCGCACGTTGCCTCGCGCGAGCCGCACATCCGACAGCGCCTTGAGCAGGCCCACGTCGTCCGGCACGGCCTTCTGGCCCTGGCGCAGCAGGTCCTCCGCCGCCTCCAGCTCTCCGCCCGCCTCCAATGCGCGCGCGAACACGAGGTAGCTGGGCGCGTGCCAGGGGTCCAGGTGCAGGGACTTCTCCAGATGCGCGAAGGCCTCCTCCATCCGGTCCAACAGGAAGAGGGCGCGCGCGAGCTGGAAGTGGTGCAGCGCCACGCGCGGTTCCCGCGACACGGCCTGGGACAGGGCCGGGTACGCGGCGGTGGCATCGCCCTGCTCCATCCACACGTAGCCCAGGCCGAAGAAGGCTTCGGTGGGGGGCTCGGGCTCCGCCGTGAGGGCCCGGTACAGGTCCAGGGCCTGGGGCCATTCGCCGCGCCGCGTGTGCAGCGCCGCGGTCACCAGCCGGGCCTCGGTCCGCGCGGCCGCGCCGGCCCGGGTGACGCCCAGGAGCAGGGACTCCGCGAGCGCCTCCTCCCCGTCCACCAGGGCCAGCCGCGCCAGCGTGAGCATCGCGCGCCAGTCGGAGGCATTGCGCTCCTGTGCCTTCAGGGCCTCGCGACGGGCTCCTTCCAGGTCACCCGCCTTGAACAGCGTTTCGTGGCGCGGAACAGGATTCAGGACGGACACTCCCCACGGAAGATGCGCACCCCGCAGGGCAATGCACGGGAGGTCCCTCCACGCCGTGCGACGCCTTCCCCCGGGTCCATCCGTGCTCATCAGGCTAGCAGACAGCCGGACAACCTCCCGCCCGCGCTCCCGGGTGCCGGCCTTCCTTCGCCGCCAGGCCCCCTGTCGTTCACGGTGGTGCAACGGGCTTGCCCGCGCGCGGGCCTTCGTGGTCCCACCAGATGCGTGCGACTCAAGGTCCTCACCCTGAACGTGGCCCACGGCGCGCCGTTCGCCGTGCCCATGCCCTTCCTGCGCCGGCGGTCCGCGCTGCTGGGCACGCTGGACCGGGTGGCGGCACTGCTGTCCCGCGAGGCCGCGGACGTGGTGGCATTGCAGGAAGCGGATCGCTCCAGCCTCTTCAGCGGACGGGTGGATCAGGTGGCCCGCATCGCGGAGCAGGCCGGTTATCCGCACGTGCATCACGGCGTGCACTCCGGCGTCCCCGGACTGTTCGCGCAGGGCACCGCGCTCCTGTGCCGGCATCCGCTGGAGTCGCGCGACACGGCGCACTTCGGCCGCGACCGGCGCGTGGACAAGGGCTTCGTCGTCGCCACGCTCAAGGGGGAGCGCGGGCCGGAGGTCGTGTCCCTGCACCTGGATCCGTTCTCCGCGGCGGTGCGGCAGCGTCAGGTGGACCTGCTCATCCATGCCCTGCGCCAGCGGCCGGAGCGGCCTCGCGTGGTGATGGGCGACTTCAACGCGGAGGACGTGGAGGGCGACGGACCCGTGGCCCGCCTGTGCGCGGCGCTGGGACTGCACACGCCCGCGGGAGGCGAGCCCACGTATCCCGTTCCGAAAGCACGTCAGCGCCTGGACCAGGTGCTGATCTCCCACGCCCTGCGCTTCACCCGCTACGAGCGCCTGCCCGACACCGTCTCCGACCACCACGCCGTGGTGGCCGAGCTGACGTTCTCCGGCGGTTGAAGCACCGCTTCAGCCAAGCACTGCGACGAGCTGCCGGCACTGCGCGAGCAGCGTGCCGTCCTGGGCCCAGAGCAGCTGGGTCTCCTCCGTGTAGCCATCCGCGGCCTGTCGCGAGCGGCCGGTGCGCAGGTAGTGCGCGTCCGGAGCAATCCCCGTCACCGGGAACGTCTGGAAGAACTGCACGCTGAAGTCCACCGAGGCGGCCGCGCGGAAGCCGTCCATCCGCGACAGCACGGACGGCGGATACGCATCCATCAACCCCACGCACAGCGCCGCGTCCAGCACCGTGGGAGCGCGAGGCCGCAGCCAGCCGCCGACCTCCGCCTCGGGCCCGCCGGAGTACGGCGCCGAGCCGACGCAGTAGCGGTACTCGAAGAAGCGGCAGAAGTCCGGCATGGGCACGTCGTCGGGGACGGGCGTGAGCGCCCGCGGCTCGGGGACCTTCGGCATGACGAAGTCCATGTACTCGGGAGCGCCACCGCGCGCGGCACCGAAGGTCGCCGTGGCGACGGCCACCACGGCGCCGCCACTCTCCACCCGCGCGGTGGCGTGGGTGACGAGCTTGCCGGCGCGCTCGATGCGCGTGTGCAGGTCCGCCACGCCCTCCGCCGCGGGCGAGCAGAAGTGCACGGTGAACGAGCGCACCGCCCGCTGGGCGTCATTCAGGTGGTGCTCCAGCGCGCGCAGCACCTGCCCCGCCACCACACCGCCGTAGGCGCCCCGGCCCTGATACCAGGCCGCCTCGTAGCGCGAGCGGTAGTGCCCGGGTTCCAGGGGTTCAACGAGGGTGGCGGCGAGGAAGGGCGCGGTCATGATGCACTGCATCCTAGTCGCGCCAGCGTGGATGTCCTGGGAGATCCACGCCCGGCCGGCGCGCACTAGAAGACGAGTTCACGCAGCGTGGTGCCCTGCTGGATGGTCACCCAGCTGAAGACACCCTTGCTCAACCGGGGGTACCTGCTCCCGGGCTCCGCCAGGTAGAGGGAGCTGAAGCTCCCGGCGCTGGGACGCTTCTCCGTGGTGGAGACGAGCGTCTCCTGCCCCTTCCCATCGCTGTCGGAGAAGACGACCGAGAAGGCGGCCAGCGCCGACGGCGGTTCCATGTCACCGTCATGGACCGTGACTCCCTCCCGCGGCTTGGGAACCATCCAACTCACGGGGAGATCCACTTCGAACCGGTCGGGAGCAGTCCACCGGAAGGTGGGAAGCGCCTTGTCCTTGCGGCCGGGAGGCTGGAACCACGTGGCGACGGGCTTGCCGTCGGCGGTGCGCGCCACGCCCAGCTGCACCGCGCGAGAGGAATCCGCGTTCGGCTCGCGCCACCACAGCTCCAGGTGATCCGCGGCGAGGATGGCCTGCGCGCTGGCATCCGCGGCCGGCACCGGCTGGTCGTCATGGAGCGTCGCGATGAGCGTCACCGTGGCGCCCTTGCGCAGCCACTGCACCTTCAGGCCGGCATCCGCGGCGCCGCTCCAGTTCTTCTTCCCCCAGCTCACCCAGACCGGCGCGGGCGGCGCCGGCTCCTGCGTACCAGAGGCGAGCATCGCGGCGGACCGGCTCGGGACAGGGTCCTTGCTCCCTTCGGTGTCCTGATCTTCCGATTCGTAGGACGTGAGCTCCGTCCGCGGCGACCGGAGTGGCCGTGGCGAGGAGGCCGAGCAACGAAAACCAATGGGGCGTGTGCATGAAGGACCGTGGATCAGCCCTGATACGACTCATCCTGTTCGATGCGGCTGAGCACCCAGTCGAACTCGCCGGACGTCACCCGCGCCTGGCAGTGCGTGCAGTGGCCCGCCATGTTGATGGACAGCGGCGCGCCGCACGACGGGCACTGCTTCTGCGTGGAGGGCTTGCCCTGCACGCCCCGGCCGCGGATGAGCGTCCAGTACTCGCTGTACGCGCGCTCCCGGGAACGGCTGCCGCCCACGACCTGTCCGTCCCGGTCCCGCACCGTGTAGTCCAGGCTGACGGCATGCACGCGCAGGGTGACGGCGTCGAAGTACGCGTCCCGCGTCACCCGCGCGAGCGTCAGGTTCGTGATGCGCGCGTTCTCCGTGATGTTGCGCAGGCCCGCCTGGCGGTAGGCGTTGATCCAATACAGCTGCGTCTGGAAGAGGTTGTCGCTGAGGAAGGGCCGCATGCCCTTCCACTCGCGCTGGGCCCACGCCGTCTGCATCTCGTTGAAGATGAACTCCAGGCGCCTGCGCAGCGCGAGCGGCGTCGCCTCCGGGTCGTCGTGCATCAGCGCGTTCAGCCGCTCCTGCGCGCGCGAGTCCCTGAGGGTGGGCAGCTCCGTGCCCTGCTCCTCCGTGGTGCCGGTGAGCTGGGGGCCGCGCCGCTCGCGCTCCTGCGACGTCACGCGCGTCACCACCCAGTCGAACTCACCGGTGTTCACCACCGTGTTGCAGTACGAGCAGGTGTGGCCGTGCACGGACTCCAGCGGCGCGCCGCAGTTCGGGCACTTGAAGGCGCGCGCGTCCTCGGGCGGACGCGACTTCGCGGACGTGTCGCGCTCCAGCAGCCACTCCTCCGCGACGTACCAGCTCTGCTCGGAGCCGGCGGAGGCCTCTGTGTAGTTGGCCTCGAAGCGCAGGACCACGCGGACGCGCGGGCTGTTCGCGCCCACGCCCTCCACGGACTCGTACGTCACGGCGCCCACCACCACGGCCTTCACTGCGTCCGGCGTGCCCAACTGCTTGAGCGAGGCGATGGCGTCGTCGGACAGCCAGCCGCCCAGCGTGTCCAGGCGGCCGCCGCCGCGCGCCTCGTGCACGCGGGCGAAGAGCGAGTAGACGAAGTCCTCGAAGAGGACGATGGAGAACTCCGGATCCAGCGGCTGCACCGACCCGTCCGAGCCCTTGGGGCCCACGCGAGCCAGGCCCGCGAGCTTCGTGCGCAACGAGCCCTGACGCCGCGGGGGCGGCGGGGCATGAGGCGCGACGGTGCTCCAGTCCTTCTGCCCCGAGGACTTCACGTTCATGAGCACGATGGCGACCACGCCCAGGACGACGATGAGCAGGCAGAGGCCGCCGAACGCCCCTCCTCCGCTCGAGGACGACGAACCGCCGGAGCTGTAGGAGCGGCTGCCAGAGCTGTACGAGGAACGGCTGCTGGACCCGAAGGACGAGGACGACGAGCTGCGGCTGCTCGATGAACTGCGGCTGCTCGACGAGCTGCGGCTGGAGCCGCGATAGGTGCTGCCGCCACCGGGGCGCGCCTCGGCGTCGGGGAGCGAGGCGAAGCCCAGCCCGAGGAACAGCGCGACGGCGAGCAGGAGGACGGAACGGGAGCGCCTCACGCCACGACTCCGGGCATGTCCGGCAGTTCGTTCACGTCATCCTCCAGGCGGGGCAGCACGCGCGCCAGCGGCGCCTGGATGCGGCGCAGGGCCTGGAAGAAGGGTTCAGGCGCGGTGGACGCGGCCAGCGCGGCGGCCAGCTGCGTGAGCGCGTCCTGCCACTCGGGGCCCATGAGCGAGGGGTCCACGCCGTAGTCGGTGACGACCTCCACGCGGCGCTCGAGGAGGGAGACGAACACCAGGATGCCGGTGCGGCGCGACGTGTGCGACACGCCCAGCTCCGTGAAGGCGGCCCGCGCGGCGGTGCGCACGGACGTCTCCTGGAGCTTGCGCGAGGTGAGCGCGCGGCGCAGCGACGGCAGGGCGCGGCCCAGGAGCGCGCCTCCGAAGAAGGACAGCAGCACCACGGGCGGGAAGGCGAAGAGGTGGACCTCCTGTGGGATGAACAGGAGGAACATCAGGTTGACGTAGGCGATACCCGCGCCCAGCCAGGCATTGGTGTGGGCGTAGTCGCTGGAGGAGCGTCGCACGGAGACCACGACCTCGGCGGCGGTCTGGGACTCGATGGCCGCGATTGCTTCCGCAGCCTGGGTGCGTGCGGCGTCTTCGAGGAAGGTGGTGGCCATCGTGGGCGGGCACTATAGCCAACCCCCGGGACACGTCCCTAGGCGGGCAGTTTCCAGTCGATGAGGTGCTGGCCGTGCTTCTCGAGCTCGGCGTTGGTGGTGCTGTAGGGTTTGCTGCCGAAGAACCCCTTGCTGGCGGACAGCGGCGAGGGGTGCACGCCCTCCAGGACGACGTGGCGTTTCGCGTCGATGAGGGCCTTCTTCTTCTGCGCGGGCTTGCCCCAGAGCAGGAAGACGACGGCGTCCTCCTTGGCGCTGACGGCGCGGATGACGGCGTCGGTGAACGGCTCCCACCCATGCTTCGCGTGGCTGTTGGGGGAGGCCTGGCGCACGGTGAGCACGGTGTTGAGCAGGAGCACGCCCTGCTTCGCCCACGGGATGAGCGAACCGTCGCGAGGCCTGGGCGCGCCCACGTCGCTCTGGAGCTCCTTGAACATGTTCACGAGCGAGGGCGGAGGAGGCACGCCGGGCTGGACGGAGAAGGCGAGGCCGTGGGCCTGTCCCGGGCCGTGGTAGGGGTCCTGCCCCAAGAGCAGCACGCGCACGTCCGCGTAGGGCGTGAGGCGGAACGCGGAGAACAGGTCCTCCTCCGACGGGAACACGGTGTGTTCCTGGCGTTCCTTGCGCACGAACTTCTCCAGCTCCTTGAACGACGGCGCGTGGATGGCGTCATGCAGTACTTCCTTCCAGTCCTCGGGCAACCCGTCCGCCAGCGTCATTGCGACCCTCCGTGGGGCCGCACCCTAGACCAGGGCGCGCGTCCGGAGGCGCCAGCGTGTGCAGCCAGGTGCCGGACGGCGAACGTTGCGCACAGGGGCGGGCCGCCGCACCGGAAAGCGAGCAGGCAGTCATGACGGGAGCTTGGGGCCCGGGCCGGGGCGCGCTAGCCTTGCTCCCGCCATGACGATGTACACCGAGTCGCTCCGCGCCTTCCTCAAGCCCGTCCTGACCTACCTGGACGACGAGTCGGTGTCGGAAATCATGATCAACGGCCCCACCGACGTGTGGATCGAACGCAAGGGCCGGTTGATCAAGACGGATGCCTCCTTCTCCGAAGAAGGTCTGATCGGCGCCGCGCGCAACATGGCCCAGTTCGTGGGCCGTCCCCTGACCGAGGAGCGCCCCCGCCTGGACGCGCGCCTGCCCGACGGCAGCCGCATCCACGTGGTGATTCCGCCCATCGCGCGCAACGGCACCACGATCTCCATCCGCAAGTTCTTCAAGGACAAGCTGACCATCGACTCGCTGTTGAAGTTCAAGTCTCTGACCAAGCCCATGGCGCGCCTCATCGAGGCCGGCATCGCCACCAAGCTCAACATGCTGGTGGCCGGTGGCACGGGCTCCGGCAAGACGACGCTGCTCAACATCGTCTCGTCCCTCATCCCGGACGAGGAGCGCATCCTCACCATCGAGGACTCCGCCGAGCTCCAGCTCAACCAGTCCCACATCGTGGCCTTCGAATCCCGCCCCGCCGACAAGTTCGGCAAGGGCGCCGTGGACATGGGTGACCTGCTGCACTCCGCGCTGCGTCTGCGCCCCGACCGCATCGTGGTGGGCGAGGTGCGCGGCGGCGAGGCCTTCCACCTCATGCAGGCCATGAACACCGGTCACGGCGGCTCGCTGGCCACCACGCACGCGAACACCCCCACGGACACGCTGCGCCGCATTGAGTCCCTGTGCCTCATGTCGTCCGTGGAGCTGCCCATGGTCGCCGTGCGCGCCCAGGTGGCCAGCGCCATCAACTTCGTCATCTGCTGCGAGCGCCTCCACGACGGCAGCCGCAAGACGATTGCCCTGTCGGAGGTGCTGCCCCTCACGGAGAAGGGCGAGTACCGCACCCAGGACATCTTCGTGTTCACGCCCGTGGCCAAGGACGAGCACGAGAACATCCTGGGCTACCACGCGCCCACCGGCATCATCCCCAACTTCATCCAGAAGGCGCGCGCGTACGGCTTCGACGACCTGGACGACGCGTTCTTCGACCCGGCCACCTACGGCGTGCCGCCCCCGCCCAGCTTCCACGTGGGCGAGGCCTACGCCCTGCGCTGGGCGCCCTCCCTGAAGCACCGCGAGCAGGGGCTGCCGGACCCGGCGCACTTCAAGGAGGACTGGGCCAAATTCGAACAGGTGCTCCGCAACGCGGCCCCGGACGGCCCCGTCGGTGGCCCCAAGCCCGCGGCGACCCCGCCCAAGCCCGCCGCAGCGCCGCCTGCGCCGCCGCCCGCGAAGGCCGCGCCCGCGCTGCGTCCCTCGCTGCCGGCCCGTCCGCCGCCCTCGCAGGACGACGACAAGACGCCGCCGCCCACGCGCAACCCGTTCGCGGAGCAGGAGGACACCCGCTCCACGCCGCCCTCCGAACCGCTGGTGCAGGTGTCCGAGGACCTGCTCGCGGCGCTTCAGGGAGGGCGCCCAGCGCAGGGCGTAGGCCTGGCCCACGTGGAAGCTGGGCGGGGGCGGCACGCCGTAGGGGGCCGGGTCGAAGAACGCGTCG